>DASRXR010001074.1:0-23340 GCA_035687405.1 Polyangiales bacterium | reverse complement strand
TTCCAGACCCGACGCCCCCCAGTATGCGATGCCAAGCATGACAACGAACCACCCGCGTTGGTCTGCGACCTCGATCACGACGCGGCCCACCGGCATCACCGGCATCCCCCGCGTCACCGGCATCACCGGCATCACCGGCATCCCCCGCGTCACCCGCATCCCCCGCGTCAGCCCCAGGTCTGGGCAGAGCCCAGCGAGCGAAGCGCGGCCGCTAAGCTTTCAGCAAGCTCCGTCGCGGTCATGCGCCCGCGAACCTTAGGGCGTGCAACGACGCTGTTGCGCGCAGAGTTCCGCCCGAGGCAATTCCCGAACAGGCGTCGCAACGCCACCACAGCACTCCGGCGCCAGCTCGCCCCTTATCGGCTGCGATGCGCTCACTCTCACCGACTGAAGTACAAGCGAAGCGCGGCCACTAAGCTCTCAGCGAGCTCCGCCGCGATCACGCGCCCGCGACCCTTACGGTATGCAACGACGCAGCTGCGCGCAAACCTCGGTCCAAGGCAATTCCAAAACAGCGTCGCAACGTCACCACAGCGCCCCGGCGCAAACGCATCCCTTATCCGGTATGACGCGATCATGCGCATCGATTGAAAGACAAGCGAAGCGCGGCCTCTGCGCTCTCAGCAAGCTCCGCCGCGATCACGCGCCCGCGACCCTGACGGTATGCAACGACGCAGCTGCGCGCAAACCTCAGCCCGAGGCAATTCCAAACAGCGCCGCAACGTCACCACAGCGTCCCGGCGGAAGCGCGCCCGTTATCCGGTATGACGCGATCATGCGCATCGTTGAGAGACAAGCGAAGCGCGGCCACTACGCTCTCAGCAAGCTCCACCGCGATCACGCACCCGCAAACCATACGGTATGCAACGACGCAGCTGCGCGCTAACCCCGGCCCGAGGCATTTCCCACTCGTGCGTCGCAGCGCCACCACAGCACTCCGGCGCAAGCTCGTGCCTTATCGGCTGCGACGCGCTCACTCTCGCCGATTGGAGTACAAGCGAGCGCGGCTGTGACGCTTTCATCAAGCTCCACCGCGATCACGCGCGCTCGCCGCTCTTCACATGCAACCAAGCCGTCGGCCGCAGCCTCGGCCCGCGGCAGTCCCTGGTACGCGTCGCAACCTCTCCACAGCACCCAACCCAGGGGGGCGCGGGATCTCGAGGAGCCGTGCAGGATCGGCCGTGGTTGCCGCCCCAAGGTGCATGCCGGGGTCGAACGCGATCCCCGTGGGCTCGCGAAGCGGTAGCGTGGTGGCGCCGACGACGAGCGCAGCCATGCGTGTCCGGAACTCGTGTCGCGGTCGATCACCGCATGGCGATTCGACCCTCGACCGCGACGTCGAACGGTTGCGCCAGCGTTCCGAGATACGCGACGAGTGCATCCATATCCACCGGGCCGCCGACTTGGTTCGTGGCCGCCGTCAGCACCGTGAAGTTGTCGCCGCCTGCCGCGATGAAGTTATTAGCCGCGACGACGTAGCCCTCGTCGAGCGCGATCGGCATTCCATCGATCGCGTGCACCTCGACGACGCGCGCGCCGCCCTCGGGCACCGTCGAGTCCCAGGTGTAACCGAAGCCGGAGATCTGCAGTAGCCGTCCACCCGCCGGCTGCATCCCGCCCCATTGTTGATTCAACAAGTCGTAGAGCTGTTGGCCGGTGAGAATCAGCGTCACGACCGTGTTGCCGAACGGCTGAATCGCAAATAGCTCGCCCCAAGTTACTTCGCCCGCAGGGAGATCCGCGCGAATGCCGCCGGGGTTCATCACACCGAATTGCGCGCCCACGGAGGCGCGCTGCGAGTCCGCGATCAGGTTGCCGAGCGCCGACTCGCCAGCCGTGTTTTGCGTGCGGGTGATGTCGCTCGCGGCTTGTCCGACGATGCGATTCACGCGCGGAGCCACACTCTCGTCGGCCCTCGCGACCAACGCCGCGACGTTCTCGTCCGGCGTGAGGCCCGGTCCCTCGTCGCCCCACGTCGTGACCACGCTCGCCGTCTTCGTGACCACGTCGTTCGTTTGCGTGTCGAGCACGAGATCGATCTCGGCGTACGCGGTGCTCGCGGAAAACGCCTGCGTCACGAGCATCGGGACGCCGTTCGCGTTCTCGAGGATCGCGTTCGTGAACTGATGGGTGTGACCCGATACGATCACGTCGATGTCATCGTCGAGCCGCGAAATCACATCCAGCAGCTCGCCGCTCGGAGCCGCCTGCGCCGCATCAGTCGGACCGGTGTAGCTCGTCTGCGTGAGTCCTTGGTGAATCAACACGATGATCGTGTGAACGCCCTGCGCGTGAAGTTCCGGAATGTAGCTGTTGATCGCATCGGCTTCGTCGAGGAACGTCAGCCCGGCGACGCCGGTTGGCGTCACGATCGTGGGCGTGTTCTTCAAGACCGCTCCGATAAACGCGATCGGGACGCTCGGCACGCGAACGATCTTGTACGGAGGCAAGAGCGTCTCGCCGCTGTCGGCGTCGATCACGTTCGCCGAGACGTAGGGGAAGTGTGCGCCGTCCCAAAGGTCTTCGAGGTACGGGCCACTCGCGTGGTTTCCGCCATCGATCAAACGCAAGAGCTCGTCTTTGCCTTCGTCGAACTCATGGTTGCCGAGTGTCCCGACCAGGTTGCAGCGGGAGGAGCGTTCGCGCGCGCCGCAGGCCTCGTTTGCGAGCAGGTTCAAGTAGCTGATGGAGGGCTCGTCCTGGAGCAGCGCGGAGTTCGGCGGCGACGCACCGACGTGGTCGCCCGCGTGGACGAGAAACGTGTATTCGCTCTTCGCGGCCGCCGCCCTCAAGTACGACGCCATCACGGCCGCACCGCCCGCCGGTCGCATGCTGACCGTCTTCGGCGAGAGCTGGCCGTGAAAGTCGTTCCAGCCGAGGATCTTGACCGGCAGCTCGCGCTCGCGTGGCATCTCGTAGCGGCGCCAGTGCACCGGCTTTGCGGCTTCGGCACGGAGCGCGAGCGAGTCGTGCTCGACGTCAGCGTGGCCTTGGCAGCTGTCAGCTGCTGGAATCACCGCCAGGGCCGCCCGCGTGGTCGGCGCCGAGTCGGTCGCATCCGTGCACGCCACGAGTGCCGCGGCACTCGCCACCAACGCAACCAGCCCAAAACGCGCGGATCCAGTTCGATCGCAATCGTTCGCAGGCATGAAGCACCTCATGAGCTGTTCGAGATGCGAAGAGGTAACCGCCAAGTTCGGCCGGCCAGTGTCGATCCGCGCACGTTTGCGCGACGCAGAGCCGAAACAAACCGACGCCAGCAGCTAATAACACTTTCAGTCTGCACCCGTGTTCGCGCACAAAAGCAGCGGGCGCGCAGCCGATAGCGTGTTAAGAGAAACCCACTTATGAAGTCATGCTTGCTGTGGTTGGCGCTGTGTATCGCGCTCAGTTCGCTGTGTTTTGGCTGCAAGAAGGATCCGAAGACAGTCGTCGGGGCCGTCGACAGTGCGGGATCACGTGCAGCGGACGACGGCGGCGCGAGTGGCGGCGGGGGAAAGCCGTCAGGAGCTGCGGGTCGAACGGGAACGACGACCGGCAGCGCCGGCAAGGATGCCGATGCTTCGACCGCTTCGACGGACGCAGGCAAGCCCGAGGAACCGAAGCCCGATGCGAGTTCGGAGCCGGCAGCGCCGACTTCGGGCAACCCGCCGTGTGATGTCGCTGAGGTCTTGAAGGCCCACTGCGTTCGCTGCCACGGCCGGACTCTGAAGCACGGTGCGCCGTTCACGCTGGTCGATGCCAAAGATTTTCAACGTGATCTCGGAGGCATCACGGTCGGTGAAGCCGTCGTGAAGCGGGTGCGCGACGCCGCCCGCCCGATGCCGCCGCCTCCAGCTGCAAAGCTCACGAACGACGAGGCTCGCATCCTCGAGTTTTGGGTCGAGAACGGTGCGAACGGGGAAAAGCCCGGCTGCTCCGTGGACGACGCGCCACCGCCCGTCACCACTCCGCCGGATGAAGGGGTCGTCACGCGGCCGGACGATGACGCCGGCACTGATCCGACGGACCCGAATGCTCCGATCGACGCCGGCTCTGAGCTGCCGGATGCGGGTCCCCCGCCCGAGGTCGAGCAGTCGGATTGGCCGATGTTCGGGTACGACCTCGGCAATTCACGCAACAATCAGCTCGAGTCGACGCTCTCGAAAGACAACGTCGGCAACTTGCGCGAGCTGTGGCGCTTCAACGGTCCATCGACCACGGCTGCGCCCGCGATCGTCGACGGCATCGTGTACCTGACCGGTTGGAATGGCCGCGTCTACGCGCTGCGGCTCGAAGACGGCTCGGCGGTGTGGACCGCGAGCCTGCCGGACTTGATCGACTCGTCGCCTACGGTGACGGATTCGCAAGTCTTCATCTCGGACGACAACGGCTCGGTCCACGCTCTCGATCGCGCGTCCGGTGACGTGCAGTGGTCGCGCTCGGTCGACGGTCACGAGGAAGCGCACTTGTGGAGCTCCCCCGTGTTCATCCCGTCTGCGTCGCTCGTCGTCGTCGGGGTCGCTTCGGGTGAAGAGCAAGTCGTGAAGGCGCAGTTCACGTTCCGCGGCAGCGTCGTCGGGCTCGACGCCAACAGCGGCGAGATTCGCTGGCGCTTCGAGACGGCGAGTGCAGCTGCGGGCTCCGGTCCCGGCATCGGTTCGTGGGGCACGGCGGCTGTCGACGAGTCGCGCAAGCTCGTCTTCATCGGCACGGGCAACAACTACGCACCGCCGTCGGGCGAGTTTTCGGACTCGATGTTGGCGATCAACTACGAGAGCGGCGAGCTCGCATGGTCGCGGCAGTTCACCGAGGGCGACGTCTACACGGTTTACGGATCACAGGGTCCGGACTTCGATATCGGTTCGAGTGCGAACCTGTTCTCGGTCGATGGCAAAGACATCGTCGGCATCGGCGTAAAGAGCGGCAACTACTTCGCGCTCGACCGCGATAGCGGCGAGATCATCTGGCAGACGACAATCACGGCTGGTGCAGTGCTCGGTGGCGTGATCAGTGCGCCCGCGTACGCGGATGGTTTGATCTTCGTCGCGTCGAACCAGTTCGTCGCATCGAGCTCGACGCAAGTGGCGATCGACGCTCGTAACGGCGACATCGTCTGGCGGGAGTCGTACGGCGGTCTCACGTACGGCGGCGTCTCGTACGCGAATGGAGTCGTGTTCTCGGCTTCGGAGTCGGGCGCGATCTACGCGCGCGATGCGATGAGTGGCGCGGCGCTGTGGACCGACACCGCGCCGGATGGGCAGCCGATCGCTGGCAGTCCGACGGTCGCAAACGGGCGGCTGATCGTGCCCTGGGGCTACTCGTGGACTCTGCGTGAAGGCAACGCGGGACGCGGGGGCATGACGGTGTACGGTTTGTGAGTACTGCCGCGGTTGGCAACCCCGGCTAGGCCGCGGTACCGGCCGCGGGTTTGCTCCCGCGGTTGCCAACACTGGCTAGACGCGCAAAGCTGCCGCCGCGGTGACCGTCCGAAGGAACAGGCGCGCTTGGTTGTTTGCGGCCGGATCCGCGGTGATCCACGTCGCTTTCATCGCCATTCTGTCGCGCGCGAAGCTCGAATCGCCGAAGTCTCTGCCGACCCAGATCGAGCTGAGCATCGTCTCCGAGCCCGCGCGTGGGACGGCCGAGTCCGAGCCGGAAGCTGCGCAAATCGTAGCCTCGAACGAGGCACCGCAGGCTGAGTCAGTTGCGCCTTCGAGCCCCTCGGTGACGACCCCACCGCCGCGTCGCAAGCGGAAGGCCGAGGACGCACCCCCGCAGGAGCCGCCGCCCGCGAACCCGGCGGCGACGGAAGCAGCTCCGGCTCCGGCCGAGTCGACGGCGTCCGAGATGGCGATCAACGCGGAGGGTAACTCGCAGCCATCAGCAGCACCGCACACGACTTGGCAGCCCAAAAAGTTCAACTTGAGCGCGCAGCGTGCCGCGTCTTCGATGATCGACAGCCTCGAGATGCCGGCGCGTGCGTGTAACCCGCGCGCTCCTTCGAGCGACGCGGCCGCGTGTTCGCCGGAAGAACGCGCCGCCCGAATCAAGCGCGAGCTCGATCTGGGCTTGAGTCGGGCCGCGAACGCGCCGGCGTACAAGCAGAAGCGCGAGCCGCCCGAGTTGCACCGCCAAGGTGACGGCAGCTACCGTTATGACGGCCACGTCTTCACGGCGAAGATTCAAGACGACGGTCACGTCCAGTTCTTCGACGGCACGGCCGGCATCGACGGGCCCGCCAGCATCGGTCCCGGCATCGCAGGTCACTTCGATTTGAACGACGCGATCGAAGGCGGGATGGGCAAAGAGCTCTACACGTCGGAGAAGCGCTGGTTTCTCGAGCAGACCGCCGAGCTGCGCGACAAGCTGACAGCCTCAGCCCGCAATAAAGAGAGCATCGCAGCACGGCGCATGCTCGAGAGCGCGCTCGAACGCATTCTGACTGCGCGCGAGGCCCCAGCCCGTAAGCGCGAGCGCATTCTCGCACTTTGGGAAGACTGCGGCGACGACGCAGAGTCCGCCGACACGCGACGCGTCGTCGAAGTATTCGTGCGAACACGGATGCCCGACGGCAGCGAGCTCGGCTTCACGAAGCCCGAGCTCGAGCGTTTCAATCGCGGACGTACTGGTCCGCGCGCGTTCAATCCCTATCGCAGCTGAGAGCTGCTACTTCCAGTCGCCGTTCTTGCGTTGGATGTCGGTCCAGCTGCCCGTGCAGAGCAAGCAGTCGTCGCCGTAGAAGTACTTCTTGGCGCCCTGGTCGCCGTAGACCCAGAGCCGCAGCCACGCGATTGCGGGCGCGCGCTCGTCGCCCGCGTCGCCGAGTGGATAGAGGTGACCGGCAAACGATGGGGTTTCGTCGACTTTGAGCGTCGCCATCACGGTCGGCTGTTTGGACGACCGATTGTAGCAAGGCATCACGTAGCCTTCCTTCGTGACGAAGCCATCCGCGGTGGACGTCATGAGGAAGACCGGTCCGTTTGCGCGTTCCGCTGCGCCTTGGAGGCCGTGAAACGACACTGTTGCGATCACGTTGGGATGACTCGCCGTGTCGACGGCAGCGCCGCCACCGAGCGAGTAGCCGATCGTCACCGCGCGCTTGACGTCGAGCTTGCCCGCCATGTCGCCCGAATCGTTTTGCTTGATCAACCAGTCCAGACCCGCCGTCATGAGCGCAGCCGTGACGTTGCTGTTGTTGCTCGCGATCACGACGAATCCGTGTGACGCGAACGCATCGAGTAACCCGGGGTAGAGCGAAGGCGTGGTCGTGATGCCGTTCCCCCAAGTCGCGATCGGATGTTTGAAGCCGTTTTCGCCGAGGTTCGTCGGCCGGATCATCGTGTACATCCCATCCGGGCCGGTGCTGTTGATCGTCTGGGCGGTAAATGGGCCGTTCTTCGAGTAGTCGTCGACCGGCGGCAACGTCGAGCCGGGGGGCAACATCGAGCCGGTGCCGGCCATCGGCATGGCGGGCGCGCCGCTCGAAGGCATGGCCGTTCCCGAGCCCGCAGTGGCGCCGCCGCTGCCAGCTGCAGCAGGTCCGCCGCTTCCCGCTGCGGGTGAACCCGTGCCTGCGGCGGACGGCGGGTTCGTCGGTCCTGTGCCTGCCACGGGCGTCGTGGCACCAGCGGCGCCGCTGCGCGAACCTGCGGCTCCAACCGTTCCGCCGGGTGTGCCAGCCAGGGCCCCGCTGCTGCCAGCTGCATTGGCCCCAACCCCACCTGCGCTCGAGCCCGCTGTCGTGCCGATCGGATTCATGGCCGGCGCTTCGGTGTCGGCGCCGCACGCGGCCGCGACGATCAGAAACGCGAACGCTCCGCAGCGGAGTGACACAACTTCGCTTCGTGAAACTAAAGAACGTCTTTTGCGCAGATGTTGCATTGCTCAGCAGCTAACATCGAGCTGCCGTGCGAAGCGTTCGGGATCCCGCACACGAACATCAGATCTCGGCGGACTCGATGCGACGGTCGCGTGCGTAGCGCGTCGGCGAGACCCCGTAACTACGTCTGAATTCGGTGGCGAAGTGGCTCGAGCTGCAGAAGCCCAGCCGGTTCGAGATCTCTGCGACATCGCGGTCGGCTGCGCGCAGGAGCTCCGCGCCGCGGGCGAGGCGTCGATCGAGCACGTACCGGTACGGCGACTTACTGAACGTGCGTTTGAACAGGGTCGAGAACTGGCGATTGCGCAAGCCGCACAGCGCGGCGAGCTCGTCGACGTGCAGGTCTTCCTGCAGACGATCTTCGATGTAGCGGCGGAGCCGGCGCTGGTGGCCGTCGGACAGGACGCCCCGCACGGGCGCGTGCATGCGCGTCGGCGGCAAGCGATCGAGCGCGTACGAGAGAAACGCGAGCGACAGCGAGTCTGCGAAGAGCGTTCCGGTCTCGGATCCGTTCGCTGCTTCGCGGCACATTGCGAGCGCGAGATCTCGGATCATCGGATCGGCAGCCATCGGCGGCTGAAACGCCGGGCGAATCGGTGCGCCGTGCTGCAGCAAACGTTCGCGCCACGTGTCCTGCAATCGCACTGCGACGAGCTTGGCAGTGCCCGTCACGCGCACGAGGCGCGGCCGATCATCCGGCGTGTGCACTGACATCGTCCCGGGTGCACACGAGTACTCCACCTCGTGCGACTTCTCGCGAAACACCAAGTTCGTCGTGCCTTCGACGACGACGATCATCGTCAGCTGGCCGCTCGGCGGACCGCTATCACGTTCGCCGACGAACGGGCGACTGCGATGCACTTCGAATGGAACACCGCGCCAGCCTCGATCAGCGCTGGTGAGAATCGGTACCTCGCCACCACCGCCGTCGAAGCTCAACGGACGGATCGCGCCGAGCGCCTGCATCATGAATCGCGACATCGGGAACTCCTGACGCCAGGTGTGTCACGGACCACGCCAATCCGCGCGGGGCTGATGCGGCGGTTGCAGGTGAAGCAAATGCTTTGGCAGACTCGGCTTAGGAAAACCTGACTCCGGCTCACTCGAATGTGACGCCGTGAGCGTCATCGAGCTCGAGTAGGCGTGTGCTCAGGCGGCCGCGACTTCCCAGACGCGAGATGCGAGCGGCTCGGTATCTTTGGCCGCGAGCACTGCGAGGCCGACGCGCCGCGCACGATGCTCGGGTGCGAGAGCATGTAGAACTCGCGTTTGAAGAGCGCGTTGATGTTGACGCGTCGATCTGCGTCTTCCACCGCCGCCAGCTGCTCGAGTGCGACCTCGGAATCGCGTCCGGAGTCGCGCACTCGGTAGACGATCGCCATGCCGCCGCGGCCGAGCCGTTCCAGAACGGGTAGTGAGCGCCGATCTGCGCTGGAAGCTGATTGGCTTGCGGAGCGAAAGACAGCGTCGTTTCAAAACGCAGCGCCCACCTCGATGCCACGCGCGGTCGCAAGGCGAGATCGCCTGCTCGGGACGCCGCGTGATCGCGCGCTAATCACTAGTGTGCACGCAAAGCTGGAGCCGGGTCGGCAGCTTGCAGCCGACAGCTGCGGGGCCGACTTGGGCGCGAACAACCTGGAAACTCGCCGCCTGTTAGGCGGCCGTTCAAGCGACGTTTTGTCGTGTTATGTCACTAAGATGCCCCAAGTTGGGGCGGCGTGAAAAGCTAACGGCAGGGAACATAACCGGCTGGTGAATGCGCACAACGTAGGCCATTATGGCGCAAACAGTTCGCACAGACGTCCGGTTGTACTAAGCTCTCACACGTGCAGTCCGACCAAGTTTTTAGTTACTCGGCGCGCTTGCTCAAGCCGTTCATCACGTTGCTAACCGAGCCAGGCGCGTGTGCGACGAAGCCTGAACCGCAGCAAAACGTGGGGGATCCCGACGAGCGCATACCCATCCACAACGTGCACGCGTGGCTCGCGGCAGCGATCGAAAAGACGCAGGATCCGCTCATTGGCGTCCGCGCTGGCGCCTTGATGGCGTCGGGCGACGGCGGTGTGATCGACTACGTGCTCGATTCCGCCTCGACGGTAGCGGACGCGCTAGATGTCACCGCGCGTTACATGCGTCTATTGAACGATGCGGTCGACTGTCGACTCGAGGTCGACGGTTCGCGTGTGTTGTTCCGAATGGACGCTCGCATTGCGACGCCACCGGCGGCTGAAGACTTCATGCTGACGGGTTTCTTTGCGTCGCACGCTTGGCTGAAGCGCATTCCGGATCTCGAGTTTTGGTTCCGGCACACGACGCCGCACAGCGTGCTCGAACATCGCCGTACGTTCGGTGCGATTGCGTGTCGCTTCGGAGCGCCCTGCTCGGGTGTGACGTTCTCGCGCGTGCATCTACAGCAGCGGCTCGAACGTGCTGATCCGAACTTGCACGCGATCACGCGTCGGCTCGCGGACATCATGCTCGCGGAGTTGCCACCCGAGAGCGCGTTGTTCAGTGACCGTGTGCGTGCGCTCGTTGCGCGCGAGCTCGCGACCCCGCGCCTGAGCACTTCGTGGGTTGCGCGTCGGATGCGCATGAGTGCGCGAACACTCGCGCGCCGGCTCGAGGCGGAGAACACCACGTTCTTCGCGTTGCTCGACGACGCGCGGCGCGATCGTGCGATGCGTTTGATGGAAGATCGTGGGCTCACGCTCACCGAGATCGCGTTCGTGCTCGGGTTTGCGCACGTCGCGTCATTCCATCGCGCTTTCCGACGATGGACGGGTCGCACGCCTGCCGACTACCGGCAGGGTTTGATGTCTCGAGTTTCGCAGTCGGTCGGAGCCTAGCGCTTCGGGCGTTAACACCGCTGCGGGCTCTGCAGCTCGCAGCGGCAGCGGCTCGGCCGTGTTTGCGGAGGTCGTTGTCGCGGGGTTCGCTGTTGTGGGTGACGGAATCGTGGAGTCTGCGGCGGGCGCGAAGGTGGAGTCCACGGTCGTGTGCGTCGCGATCGCCGAGTGCGCTGTCACGGGGTTCGCTGTCACGGGGTTCGCTGTCACGGGGTTCGCTGTCACGGGGTTCGCTTTCGCGGGCTGCGTTGTCGGCTGGGCGTTCGCGGGCGCTGCGCGGCCGAGCCACAAGCCCAGTGCCGAGATGCCGAGGCCGGCGATCGCGGCTGGGCCGATCCGCGTTCCGAGCACGAGCCAGCCTTCGAGTGCGGTCAGCGGCGGCACGATGAACAGCAAGCTGCTCGCGCCGGTTGCGCCTCGTCGGCGGATCAGTGCGAAGAGCAGCAGTGGAGCGCCGACTCCGGCGAGCAGCGCGATGAATGCGAACGCTGCGAGCACGCGGGGTATCGTTGGGATTGCGAGTGAGCCGACGAAGGGTGCGACGAATGCGAGCACGAGTGCGGACGCGAGCAACTCGACGGCTGCGATCGCCGACGGGCCGGACTGAAACTTCATGCGGCCTTGCAGCATCGTGCCAGCGACGAGGCCCGAGAGTCCGAGGAGTGCCCAAGCGAGTGCGGCGGTGTTGGGCGGGCGACCGAGTCGATCTGAGAGAGTGACGACGACGCCAGTCAGACCGATGGCGACGCCGGCCCAGCGGCGAGTGGATAGGCGTTCCCAGCCCAACACTGCGCTCGAGGTTGCGACGAACAGCGGTGCCGAGCATGCGATCAGCGCAGTCGTCGCTGCGGGCATGTGCATTGCCATGCCGATGTAGAGAGCGGCAAACTGGATTGCGAACAGCAAGATGCCGGCGGCGATTGCGCCTTTGAGCTCGCGGCCGGTCGGCCAGCGCTCGTGTCGCTGCCAGGCGATCAGCGCGAGTAGGCCGCCGGCGATGAGGAAGCGCCAGAGCGTCACGGCGAGCGGAGCGATCGCGGGGGTTGCGACTGCGCCGGCGATGTACGCGCTGCTCCAGAGCAGAACGAACGCGGCCGGCAACCATTGTTCGTGTAATGCCTTCATCCGTTACACTGTAGACGCGTGCGGTAATGCGTCAAGGTGTTACATTCACGGGGTGGAACAATTTCGAAGCGGCAATGGGGCGGTGTGGCTGGATTTCATGGCGACCCTGTTGGGCAGGTATCGGGAGACCCAGACCGATCAGCTGTCCGATGTGCGCGCACTGCGTGACTGGTTTGCCCAGCACGATTTGGCCCCGGTCGAGGTGCCGGGCGACCACGAGCTGGTGGCGGCGAGGGAGTTGAGGGAGGCGCTCCATGCGGCCGCGGTAGCAACGATGCGAGGTGTGGCGCCGCCAGCAGCGGTGTTGCGGACGGTAGAGGCGGCGCTTCAAGCCGATCGCCCCTTATCGATCAGGAAGACGAGCGACGGATTCAAGGCGGTCAGGCCAGCGAGCACGGCGGAGGCGTTAGCGAGGCTAGCCCGTGCGGCGGTGGAAGATCTGATCGGTCCGCAGAGCGAGTTTTTGCACGGCTGTGGCGATGACAGTTGTTCGGGAATCTTCATCGACAGGGTAGGCAAGCGAAGATGGTGTTCAGACGAGCGCTGCGGGAATCGAGCAAGGGTGAGAGCGCATCGAGCACGTGTGCGCGAGGAGGGTGGGGAGTAGCCGGACTCCTCTGCGAATGCCGATCCCAAGTCCGAACACTCCCTAGTTCAAACGGATCTGCGTCCCCTTGATCGCAATCCCACTAGCATCGAGCGTGATCGTGTTGTCGTGCGCCGTCAGCACTATCGACGTCTTGTCGATTCGAATCTTGCACGGCCCAACGATCAACTCGACATCCTCCGTCGCATTGCCCGTGATGAACTTCGAGTTCACCTGAAACTCCGCCTCCGGAACCTCAGTGAACATTCGCCCCTTCTTCACCTCGACCGTGTACTCACCGTCTTGCACGGAAACGTTGATGTCCTTCTTGACGTTGTGCGTATGCGTGTGACCCACCGTCGTACTGCTGTCCGACTTCACACGCGTCGTCAGGTTGCGCTCGGCCTGCAAGAATACTTCCTCCTTGCCCTTCAAATCCTCGAACCGCAACTCGTTGAAGTTATCCCGCGTCCCCTGCACCGTGTGACTCTTGATCCCACTCTGCGTCGCATGGGATGGCAACGCGTAAGGCGGCTTGTTGTAGTCGTTGTAGACACGCCCCGTGACGATCGGCCGGTCGAGATCACCATCGATGAAATCGACCATCACCTCCTGCCCAACGCGCGGAATGTGAATCGACCCGAACCCCGCACCCGCCCACGCTTGCGCGACGCGCACCCAACACGAACTGTTCTCATCGAACTTGCCATCGCGATCCCAGGCAAACTGCAACTTCACCCGCGCAAACTCGTCCGTCCAAATCTCCTGGTCCTTCGGACCCACCACACGCGCGGTCTGCGGCCCCGACACGAACGGAACGTGCGTCGTCCGCGCCGGCCGATACTGCACGTCACTCGGCAACGCAGTTACGTGCGTCGTCATGTAGACACTGCCGCCACCACCGCTTTGATACGAACCCGAATCGATGTCGTAGCGCGACGCGATCACCAAGTACTCACGGTTCTGATCCTTCCGCGGGTGGTGATTCAGCGCGAACAACGCACCGGCGAACAAACGCGTCGAATCGGTCACTCCGCGCGTGAGCTCATGCGCTGTAAGTGACTCCTCCAACCGCACTTGCGCGAACCGCTGGCCAGGGTCGCGCTCTTCATACCGGCCCGGATACTCGTAGATCTCAGCGTCCGCATGTTTGTGCGCGCGCGGATTCGACTTCTGCGCGTCTAGCTCGCCGCGCGACTTCTTGAAGTCGAAGTCATTCAGCGTCACCGCACCCGAGCGCACCTGCTTGGTTGCGTTCCATTCGAAGAACTGCCCGATCTCGCGCTGCTTCTCGTTCCCGAGGCGGCGATACTCGATGCTGGCGCAACCCTGCGGCGTATCGTGACACGCGATCGCATCCGCGAGCACGAGCGTGTGCTTCCCGAGCTCGTGCCGGAAGTAGTAGTAAATGCCTTCTTCCTGGAAGAGCCGGTTCAAGAAGTCGAAATCCGACTCGTGATACTGCACGGTGTAGTCGCGCTGCTTTGGCTTCGGAAACAGACGCGCATCATCGAACAACGCTAGCTCACTGCGCTTACTCGCGCGCTGCTGCGTGGCCGGCTTGTCCCCCTCGCCCTTGCCGAACATGTCGCGCGCGATATCGAGCACGCTCAGCTTTTGAAACACCTCGCAGCCGCGCGCTTGAGTCAGCAACCAAAACCACGGCCGCAACACCACGCGATACAACGCATAGGTTTCCTCGCGTCCGAGATGACTGAACTCACACACGATGCCGTTGAAGAAGCGCGGCTCCGGAAAACCCATCCGCACTTCGACGGTGGCAGACGTGCCGAGAATGGACTCGAGCTTGAGGTCATCCGACGTGCTGTAGAGCGTGACTGTGTACTCGAAACATTCTCCGAGCTGCTCCGACCCCACGAAGTGGCGGACCATCAACTGGTCGTTGAGGTCGCTGTGAAACTGCATGTGGCGCTCGGTCTCGGTCCCCATAGCCAGGCTCCTAACGTGCGATTTACCCGCGCATGTTGCGCGCCCGCCCCAACGGGGTGCGAGCTCGCTACGTATGCTCGGTCGCTCGCCCCCCTAGTTGCTTAGCTACTAGCATCAGGTGCCGGGACTGAGAAGGAAGAATCTTGCAGTCGGCGCGAACCGTCGCGCGCGACGGACTGCAAATCCTCGCGAGTCTCTCATCGGCGAACGCGGCCGAACGTTAGACGGCTCGAATGCGCTGCTCGAGGATGCCGAACAGTTCTTGCGGATGTCGCGCTTGTGCATCCGGCGCTTCGCTCGGTGCGCTCACGTAACCCCAAGCGCACCACACGACATTCGCGCCGTACGCGCGCGCGAGCTGAATGTCGCCATTCGTATCGCCGATCATGAACGCAGTGCCGCGTGCACGGTCGAAACCGCAGCGAGCAGCGGCAGTTTCCAACATCACGGGATGTGGCTTCGCGTGCGCGCAACTGTCGCCGCCGACGACCGAACTGAATAAATCACCGACGCCGAGCGCCTCGAGCAATGCGCGCGAGATCCGCTCCGGCTTGTTCGTGACGCAGACCAACATCCCGAGCCGAACCAAACCATGCAGCGCATCCGCGATCCCGTCGTACAGCTTCGTGTCCACACAGACGTTCGCGAGGTAATCGGCCTCGTAGGCCTGCTGAACAATGCGCAGTCGCTTCTCGGGCCCGGCGCCGAGGAAGTCGTCGAAACACGCGCGGTACAGCTGCTCCATCCCGCCATTTACGTACGGGCGCAGCAACTCATCCGCGCGCGGGGGCAGCCCAAGGCCGTGCCGCACCCGTACGGCGGCGGCCACCATGTCGTCCCGGCTGTCCTCAATCGTGCCGTCCAGATCGATGCCGATCAGGTTTCGGCGGTCAGGCGCGGTCACTCGCGTGGCTCCGCTCCAGATCTTCCACGCTTCCCTTGGCGTCCGCGTGCTCGGTCACCTTGCGCTCGCCACTGACCGAGCCTTTATAGGCCGAAAATGGCGCGCCGTTGTGGGTGATGACCTCATGGGCGACGCCGCCGGGGATGAGGAGGATGTCGCCTGCCTCGATGGTCACCGGGTATTCGTCGAAGTGGAACGTGATGACGCCCGCGACGGCACCCCGGATCTCAGGCTCGTTGTGCGCGTGGCGGCTGCGCTCGAACCACGGCGGGACGGTCTGAAGATCGTAAACTTTGTAGCCCAGGCCAGACATCGCTTTTGCGACCGACTCCTCGGTGGGAGCGTCTTTGTGCGGCCATTTGAATAGTTTCACGCCGTTCGGGAACTGCGAGCCTGCCTGTTGGTCCATGGAACCCCTCCGCTACGGGGCCGAAGCATGGTCGCCGTATGGGCTACCTGCAAGCCCCGGCTCGCCGACTGACTTTTTGGGGTTATACTGCGCGGCCTCCAATACCCCGGGAGGTGGTTCGTGATTTCCGATACCCCGCCGCTGGCGCTGACCTTCGATGACGTCCTTTTACAGCCCGCTTATTCGGACTTCGTTCCGTCCGACGCGGAGGTAGGAACCGCCCTCACGCGCGAGCTTCGGTTGAACATCCCGCTCCTCTCGAGCGCGATGGACACCGTGACTGAGTGGCGGATGGCAGTAACGATGGCGCGCGAAGGCGGGATGGGGGTCCTGCACAAGAACTTCTCGCCCGAAGAGCAAGCGCGCGAGGTCCAGAAGGTCAAACGTGCCGAGAGCGGCATGGTGCTCGACCCGGTCACGATTCGGCCGACCGACACGCTGAGGACCAGCCTCGAGGTCATGAACCGGCACGACATCTCCGGTCTACCGGTCGTCGATGGCAAACGCCTCGTCGGCATTCTCACGAGCCGCGACGTGCGGTTCGAGACGAACCTCGATCAACCGGTCGAACGGTTGATGACCAAAACTTTGGTCACCGTGCCACCGAGCGTGAAACAAACCGAAGCGCGCGCACTGCTCCACGAAAAGCGTATCGAGAAGCTGCTCGTCGTGAGCGAAGGTGGTGAGCTCGTCGGGTTGATCACGTTCAAGGATCTCACGCAAGCCGAGCGCTTTCCGTTCGCGGTGAAAGATCTGCTCGGCCGGCTTCGGGTCGGTGCAGCTGTTGGCGTCGGGCCCGATCGCAAGCAGCGCGTTCAGCTGCTCGTAGCTGCGGGCGTAGACATGCTCGTCGTAGATACCGCGCACGGTCACAGCAAAAACGTTTGCGACGCCGTGCGCGAGATCAAGCGCGAGTACCCGCAGGTGCAGCTCGTCGCGGGCAACGTCGCAACGCGCGACGGCACGAAGGCGTTGATCGACGCCGGTGTCGATGCGGTAAAAATCGGCATCGGTCCGGGCTCGATCTGCACGACGCGCGTCGTGGCCGGCGTCGGCGTTCCGCAGATCACGGCGATCAGCGAGTGCGCGAAGGCCGCATCCGAGAGCAACATCCCGGTGATCGCCGACGGCGGCATCAAGTACTCGGGCGACGTCGTGAAAGCGATCGCCGCCGGCGCGAGCACGGTGATGATCGGTTCGCTACTCGCAGGCACTGACGAAGCGCCCGGTGACACCGTGCTCTACCAAGGTCGCACGTATAAGTCGTATCGCGGCATGGGCTCCCTCAGCGCGATGAAAAAAGGCTCGAAAGACCGCTACGGCCAGGCCGACATCGAAGATCTCGAAAAACTCGTGCCGGAAGGCATCGAGGGGCGCGTGCCGCACCGGGGCGGCGCTTCGAACGTGATCTATCAGCTCGTCGGCGGTTTACGCGCCGGCATGGGATACACCGGCTGCCGCACGATCGAAGAGCTTCGACGCAAAGCGCGATTTGTGCGTCAATCGGCGCAGGGTTTGCGCGAGAGTCACGTGCACGACGTGATCATCACGCAGGAAGCGCCGAACTACGGCACCAATCATTGACGCCACTTTTACGTCCACGTCCACTCTCACGCCACCGCATTGCTCGAGCACAATGGAACACAGCCTGGTTTTGATCCTCGATTTCGGCGCGCAGTACACCCAACTGATCGCGCGCCGGATCCGTGAGCAGCACGTCTACTGCGAGATTCATCCGTGCACTCTGCCGTTCGAGCAGGTGCAAAAGCTTCAGCCGAAAGCAGTCGTGCTCTCGGGTGGGCCGGCGAGCACGTTGCTCCCCGAATCGCCGACGGTAGACAAGCGCGTGTTCGAGCTCGGCGTGCCGGTGCTCGGGATTTGTTACGGCATGCAGCTGACGTGTCGTTTGCTCGGCGGCAAGGTCGAGCGCGCCGATCACCGCGAGTACGGTCACGCGGTGATGGAGATCGATCAGAACATCGGGATCTTCAAAGCGCAGTCGCAGGGCAGCAAGACCAACGTATGGATGAGCCACGGCGACCGTGTGATCGCGCTCCCGCCGGGCTTTCAAGTGCTCGGGCACAGCGACAGCTCGCCGTTTGCAGCGGCAGGCGATCCGGATCGAAAGATCTACGGCGTGCAGTTCCACCCCGAGGTCGCGCATACCGACATCGGCGAAAGTCTGCTCGGTTCGTTCTTGTTCGATGTCGCGGGGCTCGCTCCGAATTGGACGTCGCACGCCTTCATCGAAGAGACGGTCTCGCGCGTGAAGAAGCAGGTCGGTTCGGGAAGCGCGGTCTGCGCGCTCTCGGGCGGCGTGGATTCATCGGTTGCCGCCGTGCTCGTTTCGAAGGCGATCGGCGAGCAGCTGACGTGCATCTTCGTCGACAACGGCGTGTTGCGTAAGGACGAGGCCAATCAGGTCGTGCAGATGGTGCGGCACCACCTGAAACTCAAGCTGATTCACGTCGATGCGGCAAAGCGGTTTTTGGATGCGCTCGAAGGCGTGACGGACCCCGAGACGAAGCGAAAGATCATCGGCCGGTTGTTCATCGAGATCTTCGAGGAACAAGCGAAACACCTCGGCAAGGTCGACTACTTGGTGCAGGGCACGCTCTATCCCGACGTGATCGAGAGCGTCTCGTTCAAGGGCCCGAGCGCGGTAATCAAGACGCACCACAACGTCGGTGGTTTGCCTGAGCGGATGAACCTGTCCTTGATCGAGCCGCTGCGCGAGCTGTTCAAGGATGAGGTACGCGAAGTCGGCGAAGAGCTCGGGATTCCGCGTCCAGTGTTGTGGCGGCAGCCCTTTCCGGGACCCGGCCTTGCGATTCGTTGTCTCGGAGAAGTGACCCATGACCGCTTGGAGATCCTGCGTGAGGCCGATGCGGTTTTGCAGGAAGAAGTGCGCGCAGCCGGCATGTACGAGACCTTGTGGCAGTCGTTTTGTGTGCTTTTGCCGGTGCGTACAGTCGGCGTGATGGGTGATGACCGGACCTACGATTGGGTCGTGGCAGTGCGTGCAGTGACGTCGCGTGATGCGATGACCGCGGATTGGGCGCGCTTGCCCTACGAGTTGCTGGCGAAGGTGTCGGCGCGGATCACGAACGAGGTGCGCGGCGTGAGCCGAGTGGTGTATGACATCTCGTCGAAGCCGCCGGCGACGATCGAATGGGAGTGAGCATGCCACGCGCGTTGTTGGTGCTGAGTCTGTGCTGCTTCGCAGCTAGTGGCTGCATTCAGTCGCCGAAGCGCGTGAGGATGGCGTATTTGAAGGTGGTGGCGGAGCCTCCCGGCACCACGGTCTACGTGGGCGATCACTTCATTGGAACGGCGAAGTTACTGGCGAAGCAGCCGAAGGCGTTGCCACCCGGGGTGAAGTTCCTCACGTTCAAGGCGCACGGCTTTTTCCCGCACGATTTGAAGCTGAAGTTGCCGGAGGGCGACACGACGGTGAAGATCAAGCTGCGTGCTGTGCCGCCCTGAGCTTCTGCGCGAGTTGTGGCACTCTTCAGCACGCGACTCGTTCGGCTGGACCAACCGGACGGGCACCGACTGGCGGGGGGCTCACGATGGGGACCGCTATCCTCGAGACCGAACGGCTCTTGCTGCGCGAGCTCACGCTTGCCGACGCTCCATTCGTTCTCGCCCTTCTGAACGATCCCGACTGGGTCCGGTTCATCGGGGATCGCGGCGTTCGCACCCTCGAACAAGCTCGCCACTACATCGATCCCGGACTCCACGCGATGTACGCGAAGTACGGCTACGGACTGTGGCTCGTCGAACGCCGCAAAGACTCCCGGGCGATCGGCATGTGTGGCTTGATCAAGCGCGAGGGCCTCGACGACGTCGACCTCGGCTTCGCATCGCTGCCTGCATTTCGCGGTCACGGCTACACCAGCGAAGCTGCGGCTGGGACCTTGAAATACGCCCGCGACGTGGCTGGCCTGCGGCGACTGGTCGCGATCACCACGCTCGACAACCACGCCTCCATCGGTGTGCTGGAGCGCCTCGGCATGCGTTTCGAGACCACGCTGCACCTGCCGAACGATCCGGAAGAGCTCAAGCTATTCGCGCTCAATTGGCCGGAATAGGGCGCGCCTCGCGATCGGCAGCTACGCTGTCCGACCAGCCCGCAGGTGCGCGCTCGAAAGGAGACTCCGGTGATTCCGCTGTTTCACTTGATCGTCGTTGCCGGCATCGCAAGCAGCTTGGCGGGCTGCAAGAGCAGTCCCTCCGCCAACAACTCCGAGATCGCGCCCCCAAAGCCGAGCGAACGCGAAACTCGCGTCGTGACCGGGCGTGCCGCACCGTCGGACCCACCCAACGCAGCAGGGCAAAACCCTGCCTTCTCGGGGCAAACTCGCGCCCCAGCGCCGGCCCAGTTCTCGAAAGTCAAAGTCGAGACTATCGCTACCGGCCTCGATCATCCTTGGGCGGTCGAGGCGCTCGCAGACGGACGATTTGTCGTGACCGAAAAGGCTGGGCATTTGCGTGTCGTCGCCAAAGACGGCCGCGTGCTCGCACCGATCGCTGGGATTCCAAAGGTGGCCGATGACGGGCAGGGCGGCCTGCTCGACGTCGCAATCCAGCCGGGTGAGGGCGGAAAGCTGACGCTCTGCATCACGTATTCGGAGCCGCGCGACAGTGGCAAGAATGGAACGACTGCCGCATGCACGACCGCGACCGGTACGAACAATCTCGAGCTCGCGTCGCTCGCGCCGATCTTCCGGCAGGAACCGGCGTGGGATAGCTCGCTCCACTTCGGGTCGCGCTTCATCTTCGCCGCGAACGATCTCGTGTACATCACGACCGGCGAGCGTTCGTTGCCCGAGACTCGAGGCTTTTCGCAAGACACGTCGAAGACACTCGGCAAGGTCGTTCGGCTGAACCGCGACGGTAGCTTTCCGGCCGACAATCCGTTCGCAGCCAAGGGCGGCGCGGCGGCACAGGTCTGGTCGTACGGCCATCGCAACCTGCAAAGCGCTGCGCTCGATGGGCAAGGCCGACTTTGGACGATCGAGCACGGGCCTCGCGGTGGTGACGAGCTGAATCGACCCGAAGCAGGGAAGAACTACGGCTGGCCGATCATCACGTACGGTGAGGACTACTCCGGTGCTCCGATCGGCGAAGGCATCACGTCGCGCGAGGGCATGGAGCAACCGATCTACTACTGGGATCCCGTGATCGCGCCGTCGGGCATGGTGATCTACAGCGGCGATCTGTTCTCGGAGTGGCGCGGCAACGTGTTCGTAGGTGGGCTGGTCGCAGAATCTCTGGTGCGACTCACCTTGAACGGCGACCGCGTCGCGACCGAAGAGCGGATTCCCCTCGATGCGCGGATTCGAGACGTCACACAAGGTCCGGACGGCGCACTGTTCGTCGTTACGGACGAGAGCGATGGCAAGCTGCTGAAGCTCACACCCGCGACCTGAAAACTATTGCGCGGCGGCCGGGGTGACTTCGAAGATCTCGTTGTCTGCGAGTCGCATGACTTCCTCGCCCGCAGACTTCAGCAAGGGGCGCGGAACGTCGGCGTAGCGCTTTGCAAACGCGGTAGTGACTTCGAGCTCGACCGTCTGCCCCGTCGACTTTCGCAAGTACGTCGTGCGCGTGTCCGGCAGTGCGACTTCCTGCCAGTGCAGGTTGAGCTTTCCGAGGCTCGCGCCGGTCGCCGCCGCGGCACCGTCCGCGATGCACGAGTACTGGACTTCGGGTGGCGATGCGTGCGTGACGTCGAGGTCGAAGCTTCCGCGTTCGAGCCCGAGTTTCTGCAGCGCGAACTCACCCATGCGATATCCCGCGACCGCCCACGGTCCAGCGCCGCCGTGCACGGCTGCAACGGCGTCGAGGCCGTGTTGGGTCGGCGTGGCTGAAGCGGCGGGCGCGCTCGTACTCGCACATGCGGCGAGCAAGCACGAGAGCGCAAACGATCGGAGCGCGAACATGCCTCCGATGTAGCACGCACGGGACAGCCGCACGAGTTAGTGCAGTGGCAGGCCCGAACGGCCGACGTTGAACATCCACAGTGTGCCGTGCCGCGACTCCGTGACGATCAACTGCTCCTCTACGAAGCAACAGTTCGTCGGCATGCCGTTGCCGCACATCAGCCGATCTACGATTTCGCCGCGTTCGATCACGCTGACGCAATGTGCGTACGTCGACGCGACGTACAAGCGCCCGTCGCGGTCGATGCAAAAGCCGTCCGGGAAGTGCTTCTCGGGCAGCTGAATCACCAGCTCCGGCTTGCCCTCACGCATCGCCATCACTCGCCGACTAAACGATTCTGTCCATAGAAGTGTCCCGGCGGCGTCGAACGCAATTCCATTCGGGAACACCGGTCCGAGCTCGAGCAGCATCTCGCCGCGCTTCGTCGCGAGATCGTACGCGAACAAGCGGCCCGGATTCGAGTTCTTCGACGGATCCGAATCGCCGCGCGGATCGGTGAAGTACAGCCGGCCGTCAGCGGCAAATGCGAGGTCGTTCGGACCGTCGAGTGTCACACCTCCGACGTTTTGCGTGACGACGGAAACTTCACCGTCGAGGGTCACACGCAAGATGCCGGGCGTGACCCTGCCGTCGCGCCGCATGCCACCGTTTTGCGTGACGTAGAGCGCGCCGTCCGGCCCCAAAGTTGCGCCATTCGGACCGCCGCCTGTCTCGGCGACGCGTTCGACGCCGCGACCCGGCGTGTAGCGCTGCACGCGCCCGCCGAGTATCTCGACGATGTACACGCTCCCGTCGTGCCAGACCGGCCCTTCGGGAAACGCCAAGCCCTCTGCAACGATCTCACCTTGCATCGTCTTTGCTCCTCGGGCCGTTGTAGTGCCAGACAATCGCGCGTGTGCACAGTGTCCTAGGGTCGCGTATGAGGGTTGGGGTCGCCGTCGCCGTCAACGCTACAACGCTACAACGCTACAACGCGACGGTGAGCCCCACACCGAACTGACGCGGGGGGTTGAAGAACCGAATGTTCAAACCCGGCGTGTTGATCAGCGTGGTCATGTACACGATGTCACTGACGTTGTTGCAGAACAACTCCAACCGAAGCCCGCCATCCGGCCGCGTATAGCCGACATTGATGTCGAACCGCGTGTAGGACGGAACGACGTCACTCAAGTTGGGGTTGGTCTTACCCATCGAGTCGACGCCCTCACCATTGAACGCAGTCATATACTGCTTGGTCCGAGTCTGCGCTGCGACAGTCCAATCGAAGTCGCCGACCTGCGTCCTGATTGTTTGACCGACCGCGTAGTTGAGGCTCAGGAGCGGCGCACGCGGCAAGATGTGGTCTGCGAGGTCGACGACCGGCTGATCGCCCGCCCCGTACCCGACCCGCGTATCCGCAACCTTGCCACGCGTCACGCGCGCATCGAGCGCAGTCGCAGCGACGCGAGCGCGGAACCCTGCAGGCAAGCGACCGTTCAGCTCGGCTTCCACACCGAGTACGCGAGACCGCGCGGCGTTGTAGCGGAGAGAGCTCGCAGCGACCGCGTCGGTGTTGCCCGTATCCGTGAGCTGCACAATCGACGTGAACTGCTGATTCGTGTAGTGGTACCAAAACGCGGCTGCGTTCGCGATCAGCTTGCCGTCGAGAAAGCTGTTCTTGCTCCCGACCTCAGTCGCGTACAGCGCTTCCGGGTCGTAGGTCGGCGAGAG
>DASRXR010001073.1:0-4437 GCA_035687405.1 Polyangiales bacterium | reverse complement strand
CGAACACCAACAAACACGCTGCGTGCATCGCGCCGAGCAGGCCGAGGGATACGTACGCCGTGTGAGTGCGCGAATGATCAGCGGTGGAGGATTCCGGCATGGAAGGCGTAGCTAGAGCACGGCGCATGCCAGTAGCGCTGTTCGGCCCGTGAGCTGCGAGCAAGCTGCACTCTTGGGCAGGTTGTGAACCCCTCCATCATTTTGATGGGGCCTTCCGTCATTCTGATGGCAACATCGTTCAAGCGTGCGGCGCACTCGCGAGGTGCGCGAGGTCGACGAGCAACACTTCACTCGGCATCCGCGCGGTCCACGATGCTGCTCGCTGCAGCGCAAAGCTTGCCGCGTCGCCGGCGTCCAGGAGCGTGTCCTCACAGCTCACTGCCCCGCGTATCACGTGCAGCCATGCGCTGCGGCGCGGCTTGAGCTCGTGGACGAGGTGCTGGCCGGTATCGAGGAGTGCGGAATAGATCAGTACATCCAGCTTCAAACGCAGCGTGCCGTCGCGTGCGTCCTCGGAAGCGACGAGGCGGAGCCCACCTCGCCGTTCGGCCGCGGAAAAACTGCGTTGCTCGGGAACTGGTGAATGCCGCGCTGAGTCATGGCGCAACCAGAGCTGAATGACACAAGCATCCAGACTGCGCGAGGCGTTGCTCTGCCGTAGCCCGCCCGCTTCGCTACCGCTCACTCGCTGGAAGTCACCGGCGTGCAGCATCGAGGTGTGAAGCGCGGCGTCCCGCGACGCGACCACGCCCGTGAGCACGTAGCTGACGACCTCAACCCCCCGAGACGGATGCACGAGTACGCTGGCTCTCGCGTCCAGCCGGTGTTCGTCGAAGCGCTCGAGCGGGCCGAACCCGAGCGCGAAGCCGTCCCCGGTGTGCTCGGGGTGGAAGCTGGCCCATTGCTCGCGGCCAGTGCCCTGCACGTGGTGCCGGGCGTCGGATCTGCGCAGAGTAATCATGAGGTTCACGCGCGCACGTCGCCGGCGCCCCTAGCCGGTACCGGAGAGCAACAGTCGAGCCAGCGACTCGCGACCGCCAGACGCGAGCGGAGCCCCTCCTAGAACGAACGTACGGGCGCACCGACATGCGAGAAGACGGGCCGGCGACACGCTATCATCGTCGCCGGAGCGGAACTCCACAGAACGCACGAGTCACGCCATGCGCCCCCAAGATCTCGATCACGAAGAACTTCTCGAGCTCGACCCCGAAGGTGGTGTGATCCGGTTTGCTGGACAGCGAGCACTGCTCATCGATGCAGTTGCGATGGGGCTCTTGCGCAAATACCTCGCCGAAAACTTCGGTGTACTCGCAGCGCGCGCCGTGCTGACGCAGTTCGGGTTTGCGCACGGCTTTCTCATGGCCGAGGCGATGCAGAGCGCGTTCAAGTGGGAAGACGGCGAGAAGTGGGCTGGAGCGCTCGAGCGCATTCTCGCGCTCGAAGGCTTGTTCCGCGTGGAATCCGGTGGTGAAGGCCCGCTCTCGAAGGGTGGCATGACGTTGCTCGCATCGTACGAAGCGGAGCAGCACTTGTTGCACTTCGGTCTGGCCGATGCGCCGATGTGTTGGACGATCTGTGGCCTGGCCAGCGGGTACCTGAGTAAGAGCGTCGGACGCGAGATCTATGTCGTGGAGGATCGCTGCCTCGCCCGAGGTGATGCGGCCTGCCACTTGATCGGCCGTACGCGTGAAGAGTGGGGAGAAGCGCGCGCCGAAGAGCTGTGGTTCTTCGAGAAGAAGCGTTTGAAGGACTGCTTGGATGTGTCACTTCAACGCGTGACGGAGACGTTGAATCGGACGGAACGTAAGCTGCGAGAGCGTAAACGAGCGCTCGTGCGCATGGTCCGCGACGTCGAAGATCCACTCGGCCTAATCAGTAAGAGCCCCGCGATGGCGCAGCTCATCGAGTTTGCGCGTCGAGTCGCGAAGGTCGATGCGACAGTCTTGATCACGGGTGAGAGCGGCTCGGGGAAGGAACGGATCGCGCGCTTGTTGCACGAGGAATCGACGCGCGCATCGGGTCCGTTCATCGCGATCAACTGCGGTGCGATCACGGAGAGCTTGCTCGAGACCGAGTTGTTCGGGCACGTGCGTGGGGCGTTTACTGGAGCGACGAGCGATCGGCCGGGCCTCTTCGAGGCCGCTCACGGCGGCAGCCTCTTGCTCGACGAAGTGGGGGAAGTATCGCCGAGTATGCAAGTCAAGCTACTGCGGGCGCTGCAGGAGCGCGAGATTCGCCGCGTCGGAGAGAATGCAACGCGCCGAGTCGACGTCCGCATCTTGGCTGCGACGAATCGCAACCTCGCGGAGGCGGTAGCGGGCGGCTCGTTTCGTCAGGATCTTTACTACCGCTTGAAGGTCGTGGAACTGCGGGTGCCGCCGCTGCGCGAACGTCATGAAGACATTCTCCCACTGGCGCGCGTTCTCCTAGCGGATGCGGCGATGCGCATGCAGCGAAAAGTCTCCAGCGTCACGCCCGCCGCCGCCGATCAGTTGCTCCGCTACGGGTGGCCCGGCAACGTGCGCGAGCTCGAAAACGCGCTCGAGCGTGCGGTGGCGCTCGCGCATGGAACGCGCGTCGAACGCGAGGACTTGCCCGAGGAAGTGCGGCATGCGCTTCCCCAGCCGACGCTGGTGGGGCCGGTGCGGCCGTTGCAAGAGATCGAGCGCGAATACATTCTGGCGGCGCTCGCGTTGAATGACGGCAATCAGACGCGCACGGCGGAACAGCTGCGCATCGGCTCGGCGACGCTCTACCGCAAGCTCAAGGATTACCGTTCACCAGCGCGCCGTTCGCCCGCGCGAAAGCGCGCAACGAAGAAGCGCGGCGTTCGGCGTTAGCCTCAGCGCGTGCTGGTGTCGCCGGTCGAGTGATAGCGCGGCTGCGGATCCGACGTAGCCACTCACTCCCGCGTGCATATGTCAGGAGCGAGCGGCTTTCAACCATGACACATCGAGTCTTTACCTTACTGCGAGATACGGCAGTCGAATGGTACGAAGACGAAGCGCCACGAAAGGCTGCATCGCTCGCATACTACACGTTGCTGTCCACGGCGCCCCTCGTGCTCTTCAGCGTCGCTCTCGCAGGGATCGCGTATGGAGAGGACGCCGCCCGCGGACAAGTCGCTGCTCAAATCGCGTCTATCGTCGGACCGCAAGCGGCGAATGCGGTCGAGGGCGTCGCGCATAGCGCTCACACATCAGATGCCGGTCCGCTCAGCTCTGTCGTCGGCATCCTCGTGCTCCTCTTCGGAGCATCGGGAGTATTCGGTGAGCTTCAGACGGCAATGAACGCCATCTGGGGAGTCAAACCGAAACCGGGTCGCGGATGGAAAGGTCTGCTGCGTGACCGGTTCTTGTCTTTCACCATGGTGCTCGGCGTCGCGTTCGTACTGTTAGTTTCGCTCTTGCTGAGCGCCGCGCTTGCAGCAGTCGGTCGCTACCTCTCGCACACTCTGCCGGGGGGCGAGGTGCTCTGGGAAATTCTGAACATCGGGATTTCCTTGGCCGTAATCACCGGATTGCTCGGCCTCATCTTCAAGGTCGTGCCTGATGTGGAGATTCGGTGGCGTGACGTGTGGGTAGGTGCTGCGGTGACTGCACTCTTGTTCACGCTCGGCAAGTTCTTGCTGGGGTTGTACCTCGGTAAGTCGAGCTTCACGTCCAGCTACGGTGCAGCCGGTTCGCTCGTAGCATTGGTAGTGTGGGTCTATTACGCCTCACAGATCCTGTTCATGGGCGCGGAGTTCACGCAGGTCTACGCGCGCGTGTTCGGTGCAACGATCAAACCCAGTCCGCAAGCTGTGCCGGCGGATCGGTCGAGCGCAGCGCCCCGAGCATCGTCACCAGGCTGATTTGCGCGTCTACCTCGAGACGTCCGCCTCACTTCGCCCGTCGCCCCGCCTCGTGCCCCGCGACAAGTGCGAAATCGCGGTTACTTGATCTGCGTAGGACATGTTGGCACTCGACCCTGCAACGCGGCACCGACAGAGTTCGGCTCGTGTTATCCGCGAGGAGCTCGCGGACCGACTGCCACACGATTTCGGTCCGCGTTCGAGTCGCTCGAATCTCTAGTTCGCCGTGGTCTGCTCGATTTGCCGCTCCCGGGCGGTGGCTCAACGTCGGAGCGATTCGAGGTCTTGGCTGAGCTTGGGGCAGCGGACTTGTCTCTCGCGCGACTCTTACCGCTGGTGCGCGGAGCGGCTCGGTGTTTCGCGCCATTTCGCCGCGACGGCCACCCCGACCACGACGCGTCGGGCGAGGCTGCCGCTGGAGCGTGCGAAGCCGCAGGCGTCGGACTCGCAGAGTATCCGATCTGGGCGTGGAACTGGGCACGGCCTGAAAGCGACGATCTACCTTGGTCGCAAGCACGCCGCGTGGTGCTCACGCCAGCCGCGCAAAGAGCCAAGTCGCGAGCAGTGAAGGAATATCGTTCGCA
>DASRXR010001072.1:0-7260 GCA_035687405.1 Polyangiales bacterium | reverse complement strand
CGGTGAGGTGCACACGATCAAACGGTTCTATGAGCTGGACGCCGCGCAGCGGCCGGCCACGAAAGACTGCATCTTCCTCACGACGCATGAGCCGTGTTCGTTGTGCATGTCGGCGATCACGTGGGCCGGCTTCGACAATTTCTACTATTTATTCAGTCACGAGGACAGCCGTGACAGTTTCAACATCCCTCACGACCTGAAGATCTTGAAGGAAGTGTTCGGGCTGGGGCCTCGCGGTTATCGCGCGACCAACGCGTATTGGACTGCGTATTCGATCCCGAAGCTGATCGCCGAGCTCAAGCCCGCCCGCGAGTCGCTAGTCGAGCGCCTTCACGACTTGAAGTTGCTCTACGGTGAGTTGTCCGCGGTTTATCAGGCAGGCAAGGGCGGGGCTGCGATTCCGTTGAAGTGATCACGCCGATTGCAGGCGCGCCTTTTCGTCCAGTTCGCGCAAGCCCTCGTCGTACTGGCGAAGCGGGTGCCGGCTCACGTCCAGTGCGCCGACATCCCACGGCTCGAACGCGTTCTCCACGTTTGCGAGGCCCGTCCGTGCGAGATCCGGGAAGTGCCGCAAGAGCACGGTCTTCAGCGTGACCTGGTCGATCCACGCCAGGCCCTCAGCCGTGTAGATGTCCTCACGATACGAGTCGGTGAAGAACCGATCGGCCTGCAAACGCCGCGATGCATTGAGGATGAACACCTCGAACAACGTCTCTCCGAATCCAAAGCCGGGCGGACGATGGCTCTCCGCCAGGTTGCCGATCAACAGATCGACGTCTTCGATGTTGGCGTACACCTGCTTCAACGTGCGGCGTGCTTCGGGATCGTCGGTCAAGTCGTCGATGCTCTCGAGCGGCTTCATCCCGATCAAACGCCGGAACTGATTGTAGCGAGGTGTGCCGCGCTCGCGGTCGCGCAGCACGTCGACTGCGCCGAGATCGTAGAACCCAGCACCGGGGATGCTGAGGTTCTGCAGCGACTCGGGAAAGTTGTTCAGCACCAGCTGCCCTGCGTTTTGAAGTCCGAACGAATAGAACAGATCGGACATCGACAATGTGTCCGTGATGCGATGCGAATTCGCTTGGCGAAGCTCCGCGAGCCCCCACGTCTTGAGCGGCTGCTTGCTCTCGCCGATCGCGTACAGCGAGATCTGATCCGGAAGCAACGAATGCAACCGATACACTGACAGGAACTCACGCGTCAGCGAGTAGGGCACACCGTGATTGTCTGCGGTGTTGCCGACAAGGCCGCCCGCGACAGGATCCGCGACGTTGATCTCGGCGAGTGTTTGACGGGCGCTCTTGGAGCGGAAGAGGTTCGTCAAAAATCCGTACCAGTTCGCATTCATCGCAGCGTTCAACGTCTTGTTTGCGAGCACAGCCGGCGTCCATTCGACCGTGTGGATCTTCGCCATGATCGCAGCGTTGATCAGCCGCGCCGTGTCGAACAAGCGTTGATCGCTGAAGTGCGGATAACGCACCGCGAGCATGTCGCAGATCGCGTTGTGTTCGCGAACGAAGAGCACGTGCAACATGCTCAACCCGAGCCACCAGTTACGCCTAAACCCGGTCTGTTCCACACCGTCAGGTAACACCGGCAGGTTGTTCGTCTTCGGATCGAGCGCGAGCTTGCCACCGACGTGGCTTCGCAGCGCATCGAGCGTCTTCGCATCGCTGCCGTAGATCTGCGAACCATCCCACCAGCTCGTCACTTCGTTGATGTGAGTCTGCGGTTCGCCGGGGCGGCGCGTCGGATCCTTTTGCGTGGGTCGCACCAGCAAATGTGTTTGGTGCAACGACTTGCGCGCGGGATCGTCGTCCGCAAGCGGGATGCGATACGGTTCCGCGTTTGCGGGGTCGCCATAGCTGACCCAGTCGTGATTCATGAACTGAATCCACGCCGCAGCCGTCAGATTCAGAAACGGAACGGGTTTGAAGCCGTCCTTGCGCGTCAGCAGCATTCGGCTGATCAGGCGCGGATTCGGTGTGAGCAAACGATCGCCAGTCTCGGGCGGAGTCTTGGTGGGGTCGGTATTGAAACCGAAGCGCACGTTCGCCGCGCCCGCCATCGGCTCCTTCAAGTCGTTCCAGCTACCGTCGGCTGTGCGCGCGGTGCGGACCCACTGCGGTGCGTTCTTGTTGCGATAAAATGCGGTGCCTTCCGCCTTCGGATAGGCTGCAAACAGCTGCTTGCTGTTCAGGCGCTCGCGGCGCCGCGCGAGCATGATCGTCCCGCGCACGAACGTATGTTGGTACCACGACGTCCACGGCGACTGCGAAGCCGTTTCCTTGCCCAGCACTTTCGTCAGCAGCTGCAGCGTGTGACCAAACTTTTCGCCGATGACGATGCCGAGCGCTTTGAACAGTGCGGTCTTTTCGTCGTGGACCAGAGGCGGTTTAGTCGTCGCGGCGTGCTCGCCCGGCTTCGGCCCACCGGAGAGACTCCCGGCATCGTGATACACCGGTTCCGGCACGTGCCGTTTCACGTCCGCGGCGTCGTTGGCGAGCGCGCGGTCGTAGAGCTTCTGCAGGTTCTTGTCGGCTGGCGCATCGATCAGCGCCTTCTTCAGCTCTTGCGCGGCTTGCCCGTATTGCTCGAGCCGATAGTAGGCAGCGCCGCGCAGAGCGGCGGCGGCGCCACCTGGAACGTCCGCGCCTTCGAGGAGCGAGATCGCCTGCTGGAGCTCGCCCCGCTCGAGCAGCTGTTTTGCGCGCGACAACACACTGCTCTGATCGCTCACAAGTGTTTGGGGTATCGATGTGTCAGCCATGGTGGTTCCCTCCGGATTCGCTAAGAGACGGCCTTGATGATCCGGCTCCAGGTGTTGATCTTTTCGAGTACGACTTCGTCTTTCGTTTCTTCGCGATGTGCCGCGTACCAAACGGCGCGCAGCATCTCGGGGATCACGTCGCGTGCCGGGCACGCGCTCCAGGATTCACCGAGAAACGCGTCATCGAGGTCACCCGACTTCTCGAACGACTTCGCGACCAAAAACACGATCAACGTCCGCTGCGTGAGTGGGCTCGCGAGAAACGGCGCATCGATCTCTTGCGTGCAGCCACGCAACACCGCCGGCGGTACCGTCAGGCACATGCGAATCGCGTCATCCGGTGAGAGCTTCGTCGCACCGAGGCCATGGGCGGCACTTCGCAGCTTGCGAACCGTGCGTGCGAGGTTGTGCATGCCGATGCTGGTCGCGTGGATGCAGTGAATGTCGTTGTCGGCGACATCCGCGATCGCCTGCTTCGCTGCATCGAAACGACCGGTCTTCTTTTCGATGAGCGCGAGCAAGGGCAGTGTGATCGGCCACTCTGCAAGCTTCTTGCCAGCTTCGTAGAGCTCCTTCGTGCTTCGGTAATGACTCGAGAACAACCGTCCGCACCACTGCTGCACGATGACGCCGATGTCTTCGGTCGTGTCTTTGCCGGAGATGTAGTTCGTGATCTGTTCGCGCTCGTCACCGGGAAGGCCGCGCAGATCTTCGAGGCGGTCGTGCAACCGGCGCTGCGTCGCCGCACGCTCGAGGTTCTTTTTGCTCGCGAACACGGGCAGTGGCTTGCCACCGAATGCGAGATCGAGCTTGAGTCGCTTGTCGATGAAGCGGTGCAACCAGCTCGTGGATGGATCGATCTCGCGCTCGACGTCCGGGTGTTGATTCAACCAGCGAATCTGCTCTGGATCGTGAACCAACAACACGTCGAGAAGTTTCCCGAGGCGAATGCGAATCGGCTTCACGCCCGTGTTGGGCGCGGTCTCTAGCGTGTCGGTCACGGGGTCACCTCGGCGAGATAGCGCAGCGCGCGAATCCCAGGCAGGAAGAAGTAGCCGCCGCCCGTCACCGTGACGAAGCGGGGAAGACCAGTGCAGCGCCGTCCGATCGGTTCACCGGGCGCAGCGAACTCGTTTTTCGTGCTCGAGCCCACGATCGGATCCGAGTCGTTGTGGAGGCCGTTGAAGTGCGGATCGTTGATCCACGAGTGCTGCACGAACTCGAACTGGCGCGCGATCATCGCGTTGACGAAGATCAAGATCAGGCCGCGATCGGCGTCATCGACAGCGCCCTCGGGCAACGGCGGTCCGTAGGCGCGGCCGCGCCGGATCAAACGATGGTGGCGATTGACCGCGAGCGAGGTTTCAGTGCCGGGTAGCGGGTCGAGCGCATCACGCGGGTTCGCGCGACGCACGTGCGAGCCGATCGGGCATTTGAGGCCCAGGCGATCTTCGGCGTGATAGCGAAACTCGTTGGCCTTGGCTTGCGTGACGTCGTCGCGCTCGGGCGAAAGAACGAGCGATGCTCCGCTCGGCCAGCGTCCGACCATTTGTGCAGCCAGTCGGTCGCGTGCCTCGCGGTTCGGCGTTCCGTTCGGGTTGCGCGTAAGCTCGTCGAGCGTGTTGCGGAATGCCGGCACGTTTTGTCGGACCTGACGAAACACCAAGTACGTGCCGTTCTTTCCGAAATCGCGTCGCGGCGACTGCTCCGAGTCCAGCGGCAAGATGCCGCGTGGATCGAGCGACGGGCCCGCCATCGGCCGATCGGTAAACAAGCCGTACTCGTTTGGATAGCCGAGTAGGAACTCTCCGGCCTTTAGCTTGTGTAGTGGCGAACTGGACTGGTGGTAGCCCTCGATTGCCGGTTGTGAGATCCCATCGACGAACCCGAAGTGTTCGGTGTCGCGAAGCTCACTCGTCTCGAGCAGGCTGACTTCTTCGAGCCCGGCAGCAGTCCACGCCGCCGCGAGCTCGCCGTGCAGCTGAGAGAGGCGGTCCGCCGAGCGTGCGAGCAGGACCAGCGCGATGTGAACCGCGGCGTTCTTCGGCCCGCCCCAACGCCAATAGTCGGGATGATTCGTCGCGTCGTCATCGCCGAGCAGGCGCCGCCGGTGATCGGTCGTCATGCCTTCGCGGAACTCGCGTGAAAAGCCAGCTAGGAGCTCGGGGGCTAGGCGCAGCTGTGCGAGTCCCGGATACGTGAACGCGATTTGAATTGCCACGTCGCGCGACTCTTGCCGCCCGCGTGCGATGCGAGGCTCGAGTGCACGAAGCCAGGCGCGCGCATCCGCCGCAGCTCCATCCTTGATCCGCAACAGCGGATAGCTCGCGTGTTTCAGCCCGCCGTAGCCGCGAAACACGAGACCTTGCACGTCTTCGGCTTCGATCGGTACGTGCAGGTCCCGCGGCGCAGTCCGCGCCAGCTGGTTCAACTGCCGGAGCAAACCTTCGATGCTCAGATGAGAGCTAACCATTCTCGAGCCTCTCGTTCGTTCATTCGGCCGCGCAGGCCTGCGCGCAGACGGGTGTTGCGATTGATGACTGCCGCCGTGAGATGCGGATAGGCGGAGTGCCAAACCGGCGTCGGAACTTGAACGCGGCGCAGGAAATCTTTGAATTCTTGCTCGCGCATTGCGCCGCCGCGGATCAGGAACGTGGTTCGCGGATAGCCGTAGGCGTTGCTGAAGATGAGATTCAGCCCCGCCGCGACGAGATCGATGAAGTCGTTGTTGTAGCTCTCGACGCTGCCGTCGTAGTTGCTGCAGAACACGACGCGATCTTGGTCGAGTGGGATCCAGCGTGCGAAGTGGATCGTCTTCACGCCTGCGAGCGATTCATTCGTGAACACGTGCCGTGCGCCCCAGCCGATCAGCTCCAGCAGCAATCGAACCACCGAGCTTCGAACGAAGCCTGGTTTCACGAACGCAGCAGCGGTGTAACCGCTGTTGGCAAAGCGGTCCTCGAGCGCGGTGAGCTCCTGGAGCTGCTCGGAGGTCGGCGGGACGTGCTCGGCGTAGTCGTGGGACTCCTGGACGCGCAGTGCAGCTACCAGCAGCGCGATCGCCGGCAAGAGCACCGGGCCGAACGCGACTAAACGCGCGGGCAGCGATGCGTGGTGCAACGCTTCGCGAAGCTTGAACCCGAGCTCGGGTTCGGGCGGCGGCTCGAGCGCCCATTCGAGCGCGGGATCTCGCTTCACGTGCGAGCAGATTCGATCGCGAACTGCGCGCGCGGATTGGTCTTCGAAGCAGCACGACGCGACGAATGCTTGCAGGCGCTCGCGCAGCTGTGCTTCACGCTGAATCTGCGCGACCGTTCGGCCCTGCTGGTGCACGTAGTACGCGCGCGGCCTTAGGCGCTTGCGCTGAAGAAACGCGAGACGCTCGCGGTTTTCGATCGACCCTTCAGGATAGTCTTCGCATTGCCCGAACACGCGATCGAGGCCCGCACCGGCGGCTTCGACGAGCGCTTCCAAGTGATCGTCGGCCGATCCATCGCAGTCCGTGATCAGAAGGACCTGCGCCGGCGCTGCACCTCCGGTCGGCTTTTCGCCGGCGGGGATCAACACGATCCGGCCAAAGTGAAGGCTCGGAATCCTCGCGAAGGGCAGGACCGAGTTGTATCCCGGTGACTTCTGCAGCTCTTTCAGGAGTTGCGTCACCGCGGGCACCTTCGACGGAACTACCGTCGCGGCGATCGTCAGCGCATCTTGGTGCGGCATCTCGTCCTCAGGCAGCTGCAGCGAACTGAAGCGTGAAATAGATCAGGCGTGTCTTTCGTAAGTAGACGAGCCCGAGGTAGAGCCCGGGCGCGACGCGGCGGATCTCGTCACGAACCCACTTTGCGACGAACGAGCGCTGCGAATAGTCGAGGACGATGCAGTCTTCACCGTCGAACCAGCTCCGACCCTGATATACGTCCGCCGCGATCGCGTTGATGCCGACCGGCGAGATGCGATTCTTGAGCGACCGTTCTTCAGCGCTCACGACTTTGCCTTGCCAAGCGAGCTTGTGGACGATTCGTTCGACGAGCGGCTCGGTTGGACTTCCCGGCCAGAAGATTGCAGTCCCTTCGGCCTGGCCGTTTGGGATTTGTCCGACTTCACCCTCGCGGAACAGCTGATCGACTTCGTCCGCCGACATCTGCGAGATCGTTTGCGCTGTAATGTGCATCTTCAATCTTTCCCGAATCAAAGAGCAGCAAAGCTGCGTATTGGGAGCAATCAAACTAGTGCAGCGAGCGTCGTGGATTTGTGAGCTGAGTCACCGCGCTGCAGCTTTTGGCTGCAGTGATATCGAGTGGACAGAATCACACATCGGCTTTCGTTGCCGCTGATGGAGGCGGGCGTTTAGTCGCTGTCTGAAACTAAGTCGAACACGTTCGACGTAATTCAACTCATTGGAACGAAGTTCGCAAGGCCTTACGCTCGCCGTGCAGAATCGGTTTGCAGGCCGTGAGATTGAGGACGGAGGATTCATGTTTGGCGAGTTC
>DASRXR010001071.1:0-36587 GCA_035687405.1 Polyangiales bacterium | reverse complement strand
TGGGCAGTCCGAGTGATCCGAACCGCAACGGCAGCTCGATGAAGCCGGGTGGCGTCTACGTGTTTCGCTGAAGCAGGCGCGGGGTCGAAGCCGCGCGCACGATCAGCGCGCACAACAGGACGATGCCGAGGTTGCGCAGGTTGAGGAGCGCGACCGCGAGCGGATGGAACGCTTTCAGCACGGGGTAGCCCTGCGGATAGATCAGCTGGCTGACCAGGCACAGGCACAGGAACAGCGCGCACGTGACGCGCCACGGTCCGCGCGGCCGATCGAGCGCGCCTGCAGCTAACAGCGGCGCTGCGATCCAGATCAGGTACTGCGGCGAAAACACGCGCCCGGCGAGCACGAACGCGAGTAAGAGCGCGAGCGTCAGCGCGACGAGCGATCGGGGCTCGGGCGACCAGCGCCGCAAGCTGAACCCGACGCACGCGAGTACGAACAACCACGGTGAGGCGACTTGGATCGCGTGCGTGAAGCAGCTGTCGAGGTTCGTCGAGCCGAACGATTCGCTGACGCTCGCTCGCAAACCGAACGCGTGAAGTAAGAGCAACACGCCCGCGTAGAGCGACTCGATTTGGACGCCGCGAAGCGTGTGATAGCGGAACGTGTCGAGGTAGCGGTCGCCCGCGAATACGAACATCAATGCGTTTGCGCCGGCCAGCGCGACGCCCCCTGCGGCGCACGCCGTCAGCGCGAGCCGAACGCGATCCGGAACTTGCGAACACAGCCAGACGATCAACAGCGCGAGCAGCGCGAGCCCGGGCACGAGCTTCGTCATCACGCCGCACGCGGCGAGCACGCCGCTCAGAGCGGCCCACCGCGCACGCGCGCTGCCTTGGGCCGACAGCGCGCGGCTGCCCGCCCAGAGCGTCACGAGGGCCCAAGTCACGACCACGTGGTCCATGCGTGCGGCTGCGATTCGGCCGAGCAACAGCGACCAGACGAGCGATGCGCTCAAGAGCCACGTGATCGGATGCAGGCGCGAACCGGTGCTGATCGGCTGCGCGCTTGGCCCGAGGCGCAGCAAGTGAAACGCGAGTGCGAGGTTCGCGAGGTGCAAGAGCAACATGAACGCGGCAAACCAACCGCGATAACCTGCGTACTCGGTGCTGAAGAGCGCCGGTGGCAGCATCGCGAGCAGCGCGAGCGGCGGATACTCCACGTTCACGTCGCGGTACGGCCAGGGTCGCGCCGGCAACGCTCCGTGCGTCGCTGCATGTTTTTGCACGCTCTCGATGTGCGCGAGGTCGACTTCGCCGTGCAGCACGAGCCGCGCGTATTCGAGGTAGAGTCGGTCGTCCGACTCGCCGAAGAAGTACACGCGTACGACGCCGATCGGCCCGTCGCGTTGCGCCGCGGCGACGTACGGTGCGATCAGCTTGTACGGCCCGGGCGGCAACAGTGCGTGCACTTCGTCGCGCGTGAACCCGCTCTGGAAGACGCCGCACCACAGAAGGCCATGCAGCGCGATCAGCCCGAGCCACAGCAGCGCAGAGCGGCGACCGAACTTCGGTACTGAGGCGAGAGCGGGCGCGGCCATCGAGGCGTGTTTTTCGGCGGCCTGTTAGAGCACTTCGTAGACGTCGAGATGCACGCCCGCGCCGCGCCGCTCACCGTAGGACACGGCGAGGATGTTGTTGAAGCGCTCGAGGCGCGCAGCGGCGGTGCGAAAGCGAACCGCCGTGCGGAAGTAGTAGCTCGTGCTCGGTACGCGTTCGCCGCGGCCCAAGCGTTCCAAGACTTCGCGCGGAGCCGCGCGCAATCCGACGCTGCGCACTTCGAGCATCTCGCCTTGATCGGTCTTCAAGATGTAGCGGGCGCTGATCTCGAGCACGCCGTCGTTGCGTACGTCTTGCCAATCGGCGCCGCCACCCAGGATCTCGCCACGCAGCTCTTCGCCTTCGAACGTCCCGCCGCTGATCGGGATCAATCGAATCTCGCCGGTCGGCGTCGTGCCGATCGAGGTGATGCCGGGCAGAGATGCCTCGAGCGAGAGCAGGGGGCGAAGACCGGGTGTGGGGCGTTCAGTATTGGACATGGGCGAGAGACGGGCGTTGGTTGATCTCGTCGATCGTGAATCCGGCGAGGCGTTTGTATTTAGCCGCGATCGCTTGGAGCTCGGCTTCGCTGATCACGTCTTCGATGCGCTCGAAGCCATTGGGTGCGCGCGCTTCGACGAGCGTCATACACTCTTCCGGACCCTGTTTGCGATTCGCGAGCGTGAGCGCCGCGGTCGCGGGCAACCGCACCTTTTCGTACGCGCGCAGCGCGTCTGGGATCGGTTGCTTCGAGCGAAGACAGCCGCTCAAGACGCGCGCGTCGAGAATCGCTTGCGATGCACCGTTCGAACCGACGGGATACATCGGGTGGCCCGCGTCTCCGAGCAGCGTGATGCGGCCTTCGCCCCAATGTTCGAGCGGATCGCGATCGACCATCGGGTACACGTACACGGCTTCGGCACTGCGGATCATTCCGGGCACATCGAGCCAGTCGAACTTCCAGCTCTCGAACTGCGGCAAGAACTCTTCGAGCTTGCCTTCCTTGTTCCAGTCCTCGCGCTCGGTGAGCTCCGTAACGGGTTGCCGCAGCTCGGCGACCCAGTTGATCAAAACCTCTTCTCCGCTGCGCGTACTCGGACCGATCGGATAACAGACGAACTTGTGCTCCGAGTGGCCGGCCATGATCATCGAACGGCCGCTCAAGAAGCGCTTGCCGTGGGTCACGCCACGCCAGAGCCACGTACCGTTCCAGCGCGGTTTGCCTTCGCCGGGATGGAGCTGCGCCCGGAGCTGCGAGTGAATGCCGTCTGCGCCGACTAGGACATCGCCTCGCACTTCGATCGACGTCCCGGCGCCCTTACTCGCCAGCTCCGCCGTGACGCCGTCCGCGTCTTGCGTCGCGCGGACGAAGTGGTGCCCGAGGTGAATGTGATCGGTGCCGAGACGCTCTCTCGCCGCTGCGAGCAGCAACAGATGCAGCACCCCACGATGAATCGAGATCTGCGGCCAGCGATAGCCAGCGCCGATGCCGCGCGGCTCACTCCAGATCGCCTGCCCGTGCTTCGAGAAGTACGCGAGCTCGGAGGTGAGGACGCCGGCGTGTTCGAGCTCCTGGGCGAGGCCGAGCTCGTGGAGCTCCCGAACGGCGTGCGGCAGCACGTTGATGCCGACTCCCAGCGGCCGGACTTCCGGCGTGGACTCGAACACGTCGATTTCATAGCCGAGCTCGGCGAGGCTGAGGGCGGCGGTCAGTCCGCCGATGCCACCGCCGACGATCAACACGTGGGTCATGCGAGGCGGAGCTTTGCAAAGACTGGGCAGCGCAGCAACGTGCTTCGCGTGCTTGGCACGACCCGTGCTGAACAAGGGGGATGCGGAAACGCTTGTGCCGGGGTGTGTCAGGTCTCGGGTTCGTGCTCGCACTGGCACTCTGGGGCGCCGCGGGGTCCGCATCGATTGCGTCCGCGTGCTCTTACGCGGCCCCGCCGCCGAAGTTCAACGGCGTGCCTGCGGATGGGGACACCGGCGTCCCCACGAACGTGATCCCGTCATACCTGTTGTCTACCTCGTACTCGCAGGTATCGATGGACGGCGGCGTCACGGTGATCGGTGACAAGTACACGCTGGAGACCGAAGCGGGTGAGCTGGTGGCGGTCACAGTGCGTGGGGCGCAGAGCGGCCACTTCGAGATCGTACCGGCTCAGCCGCTAGTGCCGAACACGAAGTACCGGGTGCGTGGGATCTGGCAAGGATTTGCTCCGGGCGAAGTGTTCACGGACGCGCTCGCATTCACGACCGGTGCGGGTCCGCGCAGCGGTGAGGTGCCGCCGCCGATAGCTGCACTCACGAACCTCGTGTGGACTCAGGAGCCGTTTTCGACCTGCAGCCCGGCGCAGACTCGCACGTGCATCACGCTCCAGGACCCGAGTGCCGTCGTCGAGTACGTGATGATCGACAACCTCGGATCCGTGAAGGACGACGAGCCGTATGCGACGCAAGGCTCGGTGTGGACGACCGACTTGAATCCCGCAACCCAGACGCAGTCGCCTTTCGTGTGCGTTCGGCTGCGGACGCGCGCGATCGATGCGACGTACAGCGAGCCCGTGGTCTTGTGCGGTAAGGACGCGCCTTCACTGCGTTTGGAGGGTCCGGAGGTGACTTCGGTCGACTGCACCGCAGACCGGCTGGTCGTGCATCGCGACACGCTGAGCGTCGCCGATGCGGGTACGGCTGCTCCGGTAGACGACCCGAGCGATGATGCTGGGATGCCCGGCGCATCGGCCGGAGGCCGTCCGACCTTGCAGGCGCCACCGCTGCCGAGCTCATCACCGCAAAGTTCGCCTGGCAAAGGCAGTCCAGCGTGGCCGTCTGACTTTGAGGGTGCGGCGGGTGGGTCGGCTGCAACGGGCAACGGCAAGGTTCCATCGTTCCCGAGCGAGGTCGACGACACGCGGCACGTGAAGAGCTGCGCGGTAGCTCGGTCGATCGGTGACGGCGAGCCTTCGAGGACGTGGGCGTTCGGCGCGCTGGCCTGGCTAGGGATCGGGCTCGGCGTGGTTCGACGCGCGCGAAGACGCGCCCGAGCTCGTTAGTACTGCGCTAGGTGGGCTCGCCCAGGATTCCTGCGGTCACTGTCGCCCAGCGCTCGAGCTGCAAGGTGCGATTGAACTCAGTCACGTAGCGACTTCTCGCCGCGCGCGAGAGCGTCTTCCGCCGCACCGGATCGTCCGCGACGAGTCTCAAGCACTGCGCGAGCCCGGCGACGTCTTCGCTCGCAAACAAGAGGCCGCTGTCGTCGTGCACGACTTGCTCTGCGATGCCGTCCACGTCCGACGCGACGACACACGTACCGAGGGCCATCGCTTCGAGCACCGAGAGCGGAAACGCCTCCGCGCGCGACGCGAGCACGAGCACGTCCGCCGCGTAGATGCGCTCGTACACGTCGTTCACGCTGCCGAGAAAACGGGCGCGACCTCCGAGCTCGGCCGAACGCGCGAGCCGGGCCTTTTGCGATTCCGCCCAGCCGCCCGTGAGCGGCCCGAGGAAATCCACGCGCACTTGCGGGTGCGTGGCCGTCAGCTGCTGCAGCGCATCGAGCACGATGTCCTGGCCTTTACGGCGGATCACCGCGCCGACGCAGACCACTTGCAGTTGTTCGGTGCTGTAGCCGAGTGTGCGGCGCACGTCCTTCCGATCGCGCGCCATCAGCCGATGCGTCTCTTGCTCGCGCACGCAGTTCGGAATGCAGAACGAGCGCGCCGGCTCGAGGTCGCCGAGCGCGTTCCATTCCGCTCGCCCGCGCTCCGACACGAACACGCGGTAGTCGTAGCTTCGCACCATCGCGAGCGCACGTTCGACCGACAACCGCGAACCCGGCGCGAAGTGACGCGGCGATTCATGGACGACGAGCAAACTCGGCGCAGCCTTTCCGCCGCCCTTGGCTGCATGACCGTTCTTCGAAGCGACGAACACACCGTGCGCACCGAGGCCATTTACGACCTCGAGCCCGGGCGGCAGGTGGTGCGGGCGCGGCGGGCTGAACACCGGCAGGCGGACCGTCTCGCGCACGGCGAGACGCAGCTGCTCGGGCAAACTTCGCGGTGGCGCGTCTCCCGCGAGCACGCTCTTTGCGACCGCGCGCGGTGAGACGCTCTCGAAGTGACAGGGACCGAGTGAGATCCCGTCGACCGCCGTCGGAAGTGCATGCGGCACCCACGCGCGCACCGCGACAGAGTGACCGGTGCGCGAGAGCGATAGCAGCACGTCGAGTGCCGCTTGCGACACGCCGGTGTGCTGGCCGAGCGTGCGCGTCGACAGCGCGATCGTGGAAGGAGGTGTCATCGGATCAAGCGCCGCCCGTGATCAGGCGTCGAAAGAGTTTGTCATGTTCCGAGACCCAGTAGTCGACGGAAAAACGTTCGACGTTCGCGCGCAGCCGCAGGCGCTCGGCGTACTTCGCTTCGAGTAGCGCGAGGAGCTCGCGTTCATCCGCAAAAATATTGACTCCGGGCGCGTCCCGAAATTCGGAAACCATGCCGACATCGGTCGACAAGATCGGCTTGCCGCTCGCGAGCCCTTCCTGAAAGCAGAGCGGGCCTCCTTCGATGCTCGATGTGATCAACACGTAGTCGAGGTCTCGGTAGAAGGCGGGGATCTCGGCGTCGCTGAGTTTGCCATCCGTCGCGCGTAGCTCCACGTAAGGAAGCTTTTCGACCGCGCGCAGCAGCACGTCGCCTTTTCGGCCGGTCGCGTAGCGCCGGCCGACGAAGCCGAGCCGCAGCTTCGGCGTGAAGCGGTCGAGCTCGATGCCGTGGTAAATCAAGTGCGAGCTCGGGTTGCAGTGCTCGCGCAAGTAGTTCGCGTAGCGCGCGCTCGGCGCGACGCAGAAGTCGAGCTCGCGAGCAACTTCGTCGAAGAAGTCGTTACCCTCGCGATGCGGAAAGAACGCGCCGACCAGGCGCGAGCGAGGCTTGCGCCACAACACTGCGCGCCGCAGCGGTGCACGCGGGCGCCGGCATAGCTGGTAGTTGACGTAGTACGTCAGATCGAATTCGCGTACGGCCGAAGGGCGCCACGGCGCGCCGTGCACGTAGGGCAATCGATCGATCAGGTAGCGGGCGAGCCGCCGCAAGATCCATGCGTTGCCCGAGTGAACCACCTGAACGCGCATCGCGGCAGCTACATGCGCCGCTGTGCGCGCCACTGTCAAGTCTAGGAGGCTTTCGGTGCGCCTCGGAGAGCCTTCCAGATCAGCTCGAGCTCCAACCTGAAACCGCCACTGCCGCGGCGATCGAGCCAGTAGAGCGCGCCGAGCATGCTCGCCCCACCGACGAGGGCTGCCGTCGCGAGTGCGGCGAACGGCCACGCTGCGAGTTCGGTTGCGGTCAGCCAGGCTGCTGCACCGCCGAGCAAAGTCGCGAGCGTGACTTGCATCGCGGGCGCTCGGATCTCCGAGAGCGGTACCTGACACAAGTTAAAACACACGACCGCTGCGTAGACGCTGAGTAGGCCGTACAAGCTCACGGCCCATGCGACGCCGAGTACGCCGTAGCTCGAGTACAGCGGGTAGATCGAGACGGCGAGCACGATCAGCTGTGCGACTTGGATCTTCGTGCGTAAGTCGGGCCGCCCGATCGCGAGGAAGAGTGCGCCTGCGCTCGCTCCGAACGCGCGCATGACGCCGAAGATCGACAGGGCATAGGTGAGGGGCACGATCGGTAGCCAGCGCTCGCCGAGGAGCGCGCGCGCAAACGGTTCCGCGAGCACGGCGATCAGCGCAGCGCTCGGCAGCGTGAGCGCGAGCGTGATGCGCATGCTGCGAACCCAGAGCGCTCCGAGGCGCGCCGGTTCGTCGCGCACGCTCGCAAACGCGGGGAACATGACGCTCGACAGAATTTGCGTGATGAACAACGGCGGCAAGTTCGCGAGCTGATATGCCCAGGCGTAGAACGCGAGCTGCGCGGCGCCGGCGAGCTTGCCAATGAAGAGGTTGTCGCCTTGCACGAGCACGAACAGGAGCACGCTCGAAGCGCCGACCCAGCGCCCGTAGCCGATCAGCTCGCGTGCGATCCGGCTGTTCCAGTGCAGCCGAGGGCGGCGTCGGAACAAGACGTACGAGCTGACGACGCGCGCTCCAGCCGCCGCGAGTTGGCCGACGACGATCGCCCAGACATTGTGCAGCCACAGGGCCGCCCCGATCGTGGCGAGCAGGCCGACGATCTGGCCACTCGAATGGAAGTAAAAGTAGCGGCGAAAGTCGAGCTGGCGCAGGAACACCGCGAGGCGATTGTTGATGAAGCCTTCGAGAAACAGTCCGACCGCGAGGATGCGCAAGAGCTCTGCGACGCGGGGTTCGTCGAAGAAGCCGGCGAACCAAGGTGCACCGCCCGCGACGATCGCCGCGACGACCGCCGCTCGGAGCAGTACGACCGTAAAGCCGACGTCGAGGGTCTCGTCGTCGAGCTCGGCGCGCTGAATGAGTGCTTGTTCGAAGCCGGTCTCAGTCAGCGAGCGCGTGATGTTGAGGACGAGCGTCGCCATCGCGAACAAGCCGACTTCGGCCGGCGGTAGCAAGCGTGCGACGATGACGAGTTGAGCGAGGGAGCAGACTTGTTGGACGGCTTGGCGCGCGCCGGTCCAGACGCTTCCGCGAACGATGCGAGTGCCGAGCTGCTTGCGAGCTTCGCTCACGCGGGCATCGTGCCCGACGTCGCCGCACATCGCACGCAAATGACGCCGCAGACGCAACTAGGAGTCTGCATTACCATCCGCTTTCCAGCATGCGCAGAGCCGACCTCGAGCCCCACGGGTGCGGACAGACCCGCCTCGCCGTGCGCCAGATTCACGTAGATCGTTTTGCGAGCTCGTGCGTCGGTTGTTCGTCGATAGCTTCAACCAAGGATTTCCGCGTGTTGAATCGGGAACGTCGTGAAGAAAAGCGTCCGGCGCGTGGTCTTTGGCCCGTGTCTATTCTCAAGCTCGGCTTTGGACTCGGTTTGCTGCTGACGGCGGCGTGGTTTTCCACTGCCCGCGCATCCGCCCAGGCTTCTGGCGCCGCCGCGGGCGGCGATAAGAACGGCGCTGAGAACGTTCCTGGGTCGCTCGCAGCCTGGGTTCCTTGGGTTCGCGCTCAAGATGAAACGTCGGCTTGTGCGGTTCGGGATGGGCGTGCGATCTGCTTTTGGCCCGGGCCGCTCTCACTTGCGCTTCGTGCGCAGGACGGAAGCTTCGCGTTCGAGGTCCTGTCCGATCGGCGCCAACTCGTTCGGCTTCCCGGCGCAACCGGGCGTTGGCCGCAAGCCGTTCGCGTGGGAGGTAAGCCCGCGCCGGTTCTCTCGAAAGACGGCGTACCGGTGCTCGATCTACCCGCGGGCTCGCAACGCATCGAAGGGCGCTTCAGATGGTCGCGCCTGCCGGAACAACTGCCAGTGCCGCCGGAGTACGGCCAGCTGCAACTGACGCTGGACGGCAAACCGCTCACGCACCCGAAGCGCGACGAGTCCGGCAGCTTATGGCTGCGCGACGGGCAAGCAGACTCGGGGCCGTCGCAGCTCGAGCTCACGGTGCAGCGGAAGATCGAAGATGCGGTGCCGCTCCGGGTCGAGACTCGCATTCGAATTCGCGCAGCTGGAGATGCGCGTGAGATCAACCTCGGCAATGTGCTCGTCGCGGGCACGGTGCCACTGTCGATCGACGCCGAGCTTCCGGTTCGGCTCGATCCGAACGGTGAGCTGAGGCTTCAGATCCGCGCCGGTAGCTACACGCTGCGCGTGCTCGCGCGCACGGCAGGTCCGGTGAAAGAGCTCGGGAGTCGGACGCGTCCGCCGCCGTGGCCCACGCAAGAGGCCTGGGCATTTCAACCGGATGAGAAGCTCCGGCAAGTGAAGCTGTCGGGGGCGCCCGCGGTCGATCCCGCTCGGCTCGAGCTCGATCCCGATCTGCGCGGCCTGCCCACCTTCCTGCTCGCGCCGACCGACAAGCTCGAATTCACGGAAGTGCGGCGCGGCGAGCCCGAGCCGCCGCCGAACCAACTCGCGCTCGAACGCACGCTCTGGCTCGACCAAGACGGCGAGGGCTACACCGTGCACGACAACCTGAGTGGTGAGCTCCACTCGGGTTTCCGGCTCGAGCTGAAGGAAGGCGCGCTCGGTCGCGCATCGCAGGCGGGCGAAGATCAACTGATCACGCAGCGGACGGCTAAGGATGCGCTCGGCGTCGAAGTCCGCGACGTTCGCGTCGCGCTCGATGCCGATTCGCGGCTCGAAAAGGAAGTCAGCACGCTGCCGGCAGTCGGGTGGTCCGAAGACGTTCGCTCGCTCGGCGTGACGCTCCTGTTGCCGCCAGGCTACGCGTTGTGGGCGGTGCGCGGCGTCGACGACGTCGATCGCAGCTGGCTCGGCGACTGGGATCTACTCGGCTTCTTCTTCGTGCTCGTCGTCGCGTTCGGCACGGCGGGGATCGCCGGCAAGCTCGCGGGCCTGCTCGCGTTCGTCGCGCTCGGGCTGTCGTATCAAGAGCCGGACGCGCCGACGTTCGTGTGGATCGTGCTGCTCGCAGCGGCGGCGCTGCTGCGCGTCTTACCGCGCGGAAGGTTTTGGACCTTGATCCGCGCAGTGTTCGCGGGTGCGCTCGTCGTGCTCGCGGTCGTCGGGTTGCCGTTCGCGGCGCGCAGCTTGCGCGAAGCGGTGTATCCGCAGCTCGCGGCACAGCACGGCTCGTACACGCCGTTCGGCGGGATGTCCGTGCCGATCGGCGGCATGGCGCGGGCACCCGAGCCGATGGCCGTTCCGGAAGAAGCCGAAGAGGCCGTGGCAGTGCAAGTTCCGGTTCCGCCCGGCGCGCCGATGGCGGACATGCTCGGCGAGGGCGGGGGCGGCCTGTCCGATCAGCGCAAGGACGACGACTCGTACGCCTCGCGCCGGCAGTCCGCAGCCAAGAGCGGCGTCGCGAACTACGCCGTCAAGCAGAAGACTCAAGAACGAGATCCGGCGGCGATCGTGCAAACCGGCCCGGGGCTGCCCGACTGGCAGTTTCAGAGCTGGCGTCTCAGCTGGTCCGGTCCAGTCGCGCGCGATCACCACTTCGAGCTCGTGATCTTGCCGCCATTCGCGAACCGCGCGCTCGCGGTGTTGCGCGTACTCTTGTGCGCGCTGCTCGCGCTCCTCATCGTGCGCGCCTCGAACGTGTTCCGCGGTGTCGGGCCGGTCGCGCCGGCGCTCGCGAGCGCGCTCGTGGGTCTCGGCATCGCGGCGCTCTCGCTGTCCGCCGGCGTCGCGCACGCGCAGTTCCCCGACCAGGTGTTGCTCGAGCAGTTGCGCACGCGGGTGACGAAGCCGCCCGGCTGCCGGCCCGACTGCGTGCGCGTCGCCGATCTCGAAGTGCAAGTCGGCCCCTCTGGCTTGCAGCTACGAGCGGAGGTGCACGCACAAGATCGCACGAGTGTCCGTGTGCCTGGACCGCTCGCGTTGTGGTCGCCCGATCGCGTGCGGCTCGATGGCAGTGAAGCGCGCATGGTCGCGCTCGACGACGGGTTCTTGCACGTCCGGCTCACGCCCGGCGTGCATGTGCTCGAAGTGTCGGGCGCGATGCCGGCGAGCGACACGCTCACCTTGCGGCTCGGGGATGCTCCAGCCCACGCGAGCGTGAAGGCTACCGGCTACGAAGTGAGCGGCGTGCGCGAAGACGGCACGAGTGAAGATGCGATCGAGCTGCGTCGCGTGCTCAGCGAGAGCGAGGAGCGCGCGGCGGTCAACTTGCCGCCGTGGTTCAGCGTCACGCGCAGCTTCGAGTTTGCGAACGAGTTTCGGGTGCATACGCTCGTCGAGCGCGAAACGCCTCCCGGCACGCCCACGCTCGTGCACTTGCCGCTGTTGGCTTCGGAGTCCGTGCACGACGCACGGATTCAAGTGAAGGACGACAGTGCGCTCGTCGCCTTCGGACCCGACGACGTGCAGATCGAGTTCGACTCGACGCTGCCGCAAGTCGCACAGCTCGATCTCGTCGCCGGCAAATTCGATACGCAGTCGGAGCGTTGGCAGATGAGCTGCGGCAGCATGTGGCAGTGCGATGCGACCGGTCTCGTCCCGGTCAGTCACGAAGCGAACGGGCAGTGGCAGCCGGCGTACCGCCCGTGGCCCGGGGAACACTTGAAGATCGCGTTGAAGAAGCCTGCGGCGGCGCCGGGGCAGTCGACGACGATCGACGCCGCGAAGCTGATCGTGCGGCCGGGAGTGCGCGCAACCGATGCGGAGCTGCGGCTCTCGATCCGCACGAGTCGCGGTGGCGATCACAAGTTGTGGTTGCCGGAGGGCGCGCGCCTTCGCAACTTCAGCGTGAACGGGGAACGGCGGCCGGTGCAGCGCGAGGCTGCAGCGTACGGCTTCGGCCTGCTACCGGGTCGCGCGCAGGTGGTCGCGGAACTCGAGCTGCCGACCGGGATGGAGAGCGTCATGACGGTGCCCGCCGTCAAGCTCGACTCGGCGGCCAAGAACGTTCGAGTGATCGTCGAGCGGCCCTCCGATCGTTGGCTGCTCTGGGCGCACGGGCCGGCTTGGGGTCCGGCGATCTTGTTTTGGGGTTACCTCTTCCTGGTGCTGATCATCGCCGTGTTCCTCGGGCGGACGAGCGGTCCGCCGATGCGCACGCTCGATTGGTTGCTGCTCGGAGTCGGGCTGACTCAGATCAGCTCGATCGAAGCGCTGATCGTCGTCGGGTTCTTCTTCGTGATCGCGAAGCGTGCGACGACGCTGGATCTCTCGCCGCTCAAGCACAACTTCTTGCAGTTGTTGGTCGCAGCCTGGGTGCTCGCGTTTGCATCGTCGCTGTTCGATGCCGTGCAGTCGGGCTTACTCGTGCAGCCGGACATGCAAGTGATGGGCGCGGGCAGTCACGACAACAGCTTGCAGTGGTACGTGGACAACAGTGGTCCGGAGCTGCCGCAGCCGACGCTGCTGTCCGTACCGATGTGGGTGTATCGCGTGCTCATGCTCGGATGGTCGCTCTGGCTCGCGCGGCGGCTTCTCGGTTGGGCGCCTTGGGCGTTCCGCGCGTTTGCGGCGGGCGGTTTGTGGAAGAAGCGCGTGAAGGCGAAGCCGCCGGCGCCGCAGCCGGTAGCTCCTGCGGCGGGTTGAGGTGTTACCGTTCGCCGCTCGCAGCCGCGGGCGGCAGGTTCGCGAGCGCGCTCTGCACGCTCAGATCTGCCGGACGCAGCCTGCGCGCGCGCTCGAGCCACTCGCGCGCTTCGTCGAAGCGTCCGAGGCGTCCGAGCAGCACGCCTTTGTTCTTGGCGAAGAGCTCGTCTCCGAACACGTTCAAGCAGCGATCGGTCGCGCGAAGTCCGACTTCCGGACCGCGCGCCTTTGCCATCCCGTTGGCCCACATGCGGCAGAGCCGCGGGTTGTACGGGTAGCGCTCGAGCGCATGGCCCCACAGCGTGCGGTCGTCTACGAAGCGCGACTGCGAGTGTAGAAACGGTGGAATGCACGCGGCCGCGATCACGAGCGGGAGCGCGTAGCGCAGTACCGAGGCGATCCGTTCGAACTGGCTGACCAGCACGTCGGCGAAAGCGCCGGCGCAAAACGCGGCCCCGATCAGCGGAAGATACACGTAGCTGTCGGCGAGGTAGCGTACGAGCGGGATGAGGTTCGAGTTCGGCAAGTACGTGAGCCCGATCCAGAGCAGGCCAAACTCGAATGCGCGGCGTTGCAGCAGCGGCAGGCGGCGGACCACGAGCCACAGCACCGCTGCGGCCAACAGCGGCAGCAGATCGACGCTCGGCGTGTAGCCGGGAGGCCAGGGCAGGGGCAGGTACTTTGCGGTCGGTTCTTCGAGGCCGAGCAACAGGCGCAAGTGATGGCCGAGCGCATACCAGGTCGCGCGCACGAAACTCGCGCCAGCGCGATCAGGATCGCTGAGCGCACCGGCGGCGCGCTGGCCGAGCACGCCGAGGATCATCACGGGGACGACCACGGCAAAATAGGGCCACAGGACGCGGAGCGCCGCGATCGACTGACTGCGGAGCTGTCTCCAGGAAAAGCCATCGGTTGCGTCGCGATCGCCGCTGAACATTGCGTCCGCGAGCGCGACGAACAAGCACAGTGGCGCGATCGTCGGCTTCGAGAGTAAGCCCACCGCGTAACACGCGAGCGCCGCGATACGCCGTCCGCGCGTCGCGGGAGGCCACGCGAGCAGCAGCATGCCGAGGCCGAAACACGTCGCGAGCAAGTCTTTGCGACCGGTCACCCAACTCACCGGCTCGGCCACGACCGGGTGCAACCCGAATAGCAACGTCGCGCAGATCGCGCCGAGGGTCGTCAGGCGAAGTCGCAGTGCGAGCAAGAACACGAACGCGCAGCACACCACGTGCGCGATCACGTTCAGCAGATGGAAGTGCCAGGGTGCGAGCCCGAGCCACTGCGCTTCGAGCGTGTAGGTCGCGACCGTGATCGGGATCGGATAACCGAGTGCCGGAGTCGTGAGCTTGTCTCGCAACGAGACGGTGTCGGGCGCCAGCACGGCCGCGTTTTGCGTGACGTGGATGTTGTCGTCCCACTCGAGAAATCCGAAGCCGAGCGACGGGAGCTGACAGACCGCGATCAGCGCGAGCACGACCGAAAGTCCGACCACTCTGCGGGTGGCAGGGGTTGCGGTGGACGTCTCGCGTTCGGTCGAAGTGGGCGTGAGCTTCCCCGTGGCGTGCGCGATCTCGATCCTGATCGCGCCGACACGGTACGTGCAATGTGGTTCGAACGCCTACGCGACGCTGTTTAGCCGCCGGCGCGCTCGTCTTCGTCCTCGTCTTCGGAGGCGGATGCGTGCGGCCGATCCTTACGTGTAGGCAGCGGTTGCGCTCGCGGTGCGTGCAACAGCGGATGTTGATCGAGCAGCGCTTCCATTCGATTCAGCAACTCCTCGAGTCCTTCGCGTGTCGCCGCGGAAAATGCGGACACTGCCACGCCTTCGGCTTCGAGCGCTTTTTGCAGCTCCGGCAGCGCTTCCTGAACTTCGGGCAAGTCGAGCTTGGAAACCGCGACGAGGGTCGGTCGCCCCGCGAGCTCGGGATCGAATCGCTCGAGCTCGCTACGCAGTGTGGCGAGATCGCGAAGCGGTGCGCGCTCCGGGTCGGGATCGATGCTGATCAGGATCAAAAGGACGCGCGTGCGCTCGATGTGCTTCAGGAAGCGGTGACCCAGGCCGGCGCCTTCGGCTGCGCCCTCGATGATCCCGGGAATGTCGGCGACCACGAACGAGCGATACTCACCGCGGGACACCACGCCGAGGTTTGGTGCGAGGGTCGTGAACGGATAGTCCGCGACTTTGGGGCGCGCTTTCGAGATCACGGAAATGAGCGTGCTCTTCCCGACGTTCGGGAAACCCACGATGCCCACATCCGCGAGGAGCTTCAGCTCGATTCGAAGCTTTCGCCGCTCGGGCAAGATCCCGGCTTCGGACCGCATCGGTGCGCGGTCGGTCGGCGTCGCGAAGTGCATGTTGCCGCGCCCGCCGCGACCCCCTGGCGACGCGACGAAGAGTTGCTTCGGCTGGTCCAGATCCACGATCAGCTCACCCGACTCGGCGTCGAACACCTGTGCGCCCACCGGTAGCCGCACGACCAGAGCTTCGCCGCCCCTGCCGTATTGGTCCTTACCGCGGCCATGCTCGCCGTCCGCGCCGCGGATCAGGCGTTTGTATTTGAGATCGAACAGCGTGGTGAGGCGCAGGTCGGCTTCGAAAACTACATCACCTCCATCGCCTCCATCGCCACCGGACGGGCCTGCGAGCGGTTTGTACTTCTCACGGCGCATGGCGACCGACCCGTCGCCACCGCGACCGCCTTGGACCTCGAGCGTGATTTCATCCACGAAGCGCACGGCGGCTGTCCTACTGGGCAGACGGCATACGCGCAAGGCAAGCGACCTAGGAAGTCAGCCGGTGTACAATCGCGAACCATGACCCAGGCCGCGAATTCGGCGCTGCACAGCGCACGGTTGCGCTTCGTGGAGGGGTTACCGGCGCGTGCCGACGAGCTATCCAGTACCGCCGAACGTCTAGCCCGCGACCCCGGTGACCAGGAAGCCGCTGCGATGCTGCGGCGGCGTTTACACGCGTTGCTCGCGAGCGCGCAGGTGTTCGAAGAGCGAGCGCTGTCACTCGCAGTTCAGGACCTGATCGCCCGGCTCGACGTGGCACAGCGTGCCGAGCGGCCGTTTACGCGCGAAGAGATCGATGCGGTGACTGTGGTCGTCGCCTCTCTGCCGACGTATGTTCGGCCGTCCTTGCAGCCACCAGCTGCATACTCGGACGTGCGCGAGTTGCTCGGGGGAGAAGACGAGCGACCGACGGCCCGGCCTGCCGCTGTGAGCGGCGCGACTTGGTCGGAGCCAGATCGATCGCAAGCCGCGAGCGCGGAGCCGCTGGTAGAGCAGGTTTCTGGGCCGGTCGTGATCGCCGACTTGGACTTGGATTCGGATGAATACGTGCCCGCAGCGCTCGCAGATTCGACGCCGCCGGTGGCAAACGATCTCGACCCGGACTTCTTCAGTGAGGCCGCGAGCGAGCTCGAGAACGTTTTCTCAGAACGACCGTTGCCTCCGAGGGCGAGGCGGATCATCGCGTTGTCCGCGTTGCAGCCGGGGCCGGGTGGCTGGGATTCGGGTGCCGAGCCTGACGCGAGTGGCGCCGGTACGATCGCGGAGGACTCGATCCGCCGACCTGCGGAGCCAGCGACGACTGGGGGAACTTCGGCTTCGAGCGTCTTGGGATCGACGTGGACGATCGTACAGCCGGCGCTCGCCCCGACTCCGGCGAGTAACGATGTCGCAGCCGTGCGGATCGAGGCGGACGTTCGCGAAACGAGCGTCGAGGCTGAGGTTGACGCGAACGCGGAAGGTCCCGCGGTCGAATCGACGTTCGAGCTCGCCGGCCTGTCGGTGGATGATCGACCGACGGTCGAGGCGCTGGCGCCGATCTTGTTCCGAGAGACCGATGTGCCATCTGTGAGACCGCTGCCGGCTGCACGCGATTCGTACCCGGGCGGCGTAGCGCGCGCCGCTGCGACGTTGTTCGCGGATGAGCGGTCCGAGCTGCAGGCCGTAGCCGAGGTCGAGGCTGTCTCAGAGATCATGAAGGTGTTCGCGACGCCGTCGGCGCAGCCCACGACTGCTTCGCACGAGTCGTGGTCGAATGCGGTGGCGGAAGCGGGCGAGGAGCTCGCGGCTTGGCGAGACTCGCTGCTACCCCCCGACGCACTCCCCGAGATTGTTATCGAGGATGAGAGTGCCGCCCGAACCGGCGCCGCATCAGGCTCGGCCGCGGCCGTGCTCGAGGACTCCGAAGAGGACCGCGTGACGATTGTCCCCGTCGCGGAGAGCATCCACGCCCGGACCACGGTCGATACCACTGATACGTCTCCGCGTGATGCGAGCGGTCCGGCCGCTCGCGAGTCAGAGCATGGCGTCCTGTCCGCGCTCCGAAGGGTTACCCGCGCCTTCGCGAACGTGGTCGGCGGAACCCACGCGGAGGCCCGTGAGTCAGTCGAGGTCGCGGACGCTCGGGATGTCGGGATTCGCGAGTCGGTCGACGTCTTGGAGGCGAACCGCGAGTCGGTCGATGTCTCAGAGGCGAGCCAGGTGAGTGGCACGGGCGTTCGGGAGTCGGTCGCGGATGCCAGCGAAGTCGGAGTTCGCGAATCCGTGGACGTCGTCGAAGAGGCCAGCCAGACCGGCAGCGCAGAGGCGGACTCCCTGCCGCTCACGGCGGCCTCGCCCGAGCAGAGTGAGAACACCGACGCCGTCCGAGCGCACTCGGCCGCGAACGCCGTCACGAAGCTTCGACGGCCCGCGAAGTACGTCGCACGTGGGCCGGCGAGTGAATCGAGCGAGGTCGCAGGGCCGACTCACGATGCTCAGCCCCCGGCGGACCCGCGCGGTGCAATCACCAAGCTTCGACGGCCCTCAAAGCCTATCGGTCGCCCGGATTCAGCGGATCTCAGTCCGGCGAGCGCGAGCCACTCGCACGAACTTCGATCGGGACAGCCCGAGATGGCCCCGGCCCAGAGCGTTCGTCGCGCGCAATCGACCGACGATGTGTTCGCGGACGCCGGCCGTGCGGGCTTTGGCGGAGGCGCAGCCGCACTCGAAACACTCGACCTGGACTCAGCGAGCGACGCTCGCGCGGTGGACCCGGTGGCGCCGAACGTCATTGAAACTAGCTCGGCGCCCGAGTGGTTGGAACCGAATCGACTCGAGTCGACCGGCGTGAGCAGTCTCGCTCCGGAATCCGCGGAATTCGGCTCATTCGAACGCAACTCGATCAGCGCCGACGACGCGTTCGACGACGATCCGATCACTCTCGACATGCGACCTCCCGAGATCGCCGAGTGGGCGGACAGTCGCACCGAGATCCACGAGCGCTCGCAATCCGTGCCGCGCATCCAGTCGACGCGGGAGGAAACCGCCGCGGCGCAGGCTGACGACGCGCGCGCAGCGGACGACGCGCTCGAGGCCGAAAGCCAGACCTTTCCGATCGCGCCGGCCAGCGTCATCAGTTCAACCAGTGACGCAGGCGCGACCGCCGCACCGACGCCGGACATCGAGGTCGAAGTCTCGGACCCAGACCGAGATTCCTCCGCAACCGTGTTGATCAGTGGCGATCTGCTCGACGTCACTGCGGCCTCGCCGCCCACAGCGGCAGCTGCCCTCGACCAGGACGCAGACGCAGACTCATCGGCCACCGCGGCCCCGTTCACGATCGCCGAGCTCACAACGAGCGCAGACGCCTCGGCCGGTCTGCTCGCCGGTCGCAGCAGCGACGCCTCACTCGCGATTCCGGCAGTGGATCGCAGTGGAGACTTCGTCGAGTCGGACTTCTCGGACCAAACCTCGCCCGGGCTCGGCCCTCCGGTTTTGCTCAGCCAAACCGTTTCCGGGCTGCTCCCGGTACCCCGCCCCGCGCTCCTTCTGCTCGTCGCCGACGCGAGTTCCGCCGCGCGTGCGACGGCGAACCTCACCTCCGATGCGTACGTCGTGCTTCACGCCAGCAGCGCCGACGAAGCCGTCAAACATCTGCACGACGCGAAGCCCGACCTAGTCCTCGTCTCGGCCGACCTCGCGAGTCTGCCCGAAGTCGATCTCGTTCGCCGCCTGAAGACCGATCCGCTGACACCGGTCGAACAGGTCCACGTGCTCCTGCCGGAAGGCGCAACGTTCGACCAGAGCTTCCTCGAGCAGATCTCCGCAGACGGAGCCGTCGGCGAACCACTCACGAACGCCGCGCTCGATCCGCTGCTTCGCAAGAGCGCGAGCAGCGCGGCGCAAGAACGCAGCGCGCGCGAAGGCTCGATCGACGAGATCGCCGCGCAAATTGCCGAAGAGATCCGGCGCGGGATCGCCGAATCGCTGCGCGCCGGCAAACACGACCACACGCGCCCCGGCGACGGCTCGCAGCTGATGGCTGCAGCCTGGTCCGCGATCGGCCGCGTCCGCTCACACCTCGCCGATCAAAGTCGCGGTCAGGCCAAGCAGGACGGGGAAGGGCAGCCCTCGGCGTCCCTGCTCCCAGCGACCGAAACGTCCGAAGCTAGCCGCAGCGCGAGCATTCACCCGTCGCAGCTGCTCGCGGGTCATCGCGTGCTCGTCGCGGACGACGACCCCGCCGTGCTTTGGTTCTTCGTCGGTTTACTACGCGAAGCGTCGGCGCACGTGTTGCAGGCGCACAACGGCCGCGAAGCCCTCGAGCTCGCACGCCGCAAGCAGCCGCACGTGATCGTGAGCGATATTCTGATGCCGAAGCTGGACGGCTTCGGCCTGTGTCGCGAGCTCAAACGCGACGCACTCCTCTCGCATGTGCCGGTCATCCTCCTGTCGTGGAAAGACGACTTGCTCCAGCGCATGCGCGAGCTCGACGCGGGCGCCGCCGGGTACCTCCGCAAAGAAGCGGGCAGCCAGCAGATTCTCGCGCAGCTCACTGATGTGCTCCAACCCCGCACGCGTCTCGTCGCGAAGCTGCGCGGTCACGCCGAGGTAAGCGGGTCACTCGCAGAACTCGGCGCGTTCTCGATGTTGGAGCTGGTCGCAGCCGAACGGCCCGACGCGCGAATCTCGGTGCGCGACGCGCTGAATCTCTTCGAAGTCGACATCCGCAGCGGGCGCCGCCTATCGGTGACGCGGACGGCGGCTGACGGCGCATTCACGCGCGGCGAAAAAGCCTTGATGCAGCTGCTCGGCCTCGCCGGCGCTGAGTTCCACGTGAGCTCGAGCACGGCGCAGGTCAAAACCGGGATCCCAGATCCGCTCGATCGCGCACTCGCCGCGGCGGGCCGGCGCCTGTCGGCGATCGTGGACGCGGTCTCGGACGCGCGCCTCTTACGCGTGTGTTTGATCGCGTTCGACGACGACGTGCTGCAATCGCTCTTGTCCGCGCCGAGCACGCGCTTGCACGAAGTCGTCGCGCTGTTCCGCACGGGGAATGCGACCGCGGAAGGCGTGCTGCGCGAGGGCCGCTTCGCGCCGGGCGAGCTCGAAGACTACTTGCGTGAGCTCGCGCGCTGCGTCGCGATCACCGGGGTCTGGGATTCGAACGGCGAAGATCTCGTCGCGGCGGCGCAACGCGAGCGAGAAACGCCGCAGCTCGCACTGCTCAGCTCGACGCTTCCACCCCGAACCGGCAGCGGCAGTTGGTCGCTCGCTCCGGAAAAACGTAGCTCGGTGCGGCCTCGTTCCGAGAGTCCCGTGCTCGAGCCAGCGCCGCAGGCCGCCGCGCCGGCCGAGGACGACGCGGCGCCTCCCGCACGACGCTCGAGCGTGCCACCCGCGATCATCGCGTCTTCGAGCGTCGCATTCACGACGATCGACAGCGATGCCGATCCAAAAGCGGCAGAACAGCTGATCGCGACAGCAGCCAGCCACACGCCCTCCGACTCGGACACCGTTCCCGAAGCTTCGCCGCCGTCAGCTGCACAGGAGAAGATCCAGACGCAGCCCGGAATCGGCCCGGAATCCAGGCCGCCCGAGGTGCCCGATTGGCTCAAGCCGCAGGCGCTGATCGCAAACACGAGCATTGCACGCAGCTCGGCATCACCGCTGATCACGCCGCCCCCGCACTCGGCTCTCGCTGCGAGCGGTGTCACGCTCTCCACCGCCCCGACTGCGCCGCCGGTTTCGGACGAGGTCGAAACCGACGCTGTCTCGAAGGCCGAGCTCGATTCGTTCGATCTCCCGATCCCGAGCATGTTCGCGCGCGGGCTCCCGGATCGCTCCGAGGGTCTGCGCCTCGCAGGTACGCTCACGGTGCTGGCCGCCGTCGGCTACTTCGGTTGGCAACAGTTCATTCTCACTCCCGAACAAGCACAGCCCGCGCAAACGCGCGTCGAAGCAGCGAAGAAACCGCCCGAAACGATCCCCACGAAGCCGCAGGCCCAAGCACCCGCAAAAACGCCCGAGCCATCAGCCGCGCCGTTACCCGCGCAGCCCACGATTCAAAACACCCAGTTCGGCAAAGTTCTGCCGTTCGTGGACGCCAGTCGCGGTGTCGCCGTCGCTCCCGATCAAGGTCTGCTCGTGATCGAGTTTCAGGCCGGCGCCGATCCAGCGCCGTACGTGCGCGTCGGATCGCGAGAGCTCGGAAAACCTCCACTCGCTGTCGCACTTCCTGCTGGTAGACACGAGCTCGTCGTGCGAACCGGAAAAAGTACGAGCTTTCGCTATTTGATCGTGCGCGCAGGCGAAACACGCATCGTGAGCGTGCCACTCGCTGAGCTTTGACTCGGATGCAGCCGGGAGCTGCACGGACGCGACGACCCGCGATTCTCGAGGCGAGCGAGAGACCTAGTGCTGCCCCCGAAGCGCATTGACCGGCCGCTGGCTTGTTCTTCGGCCTCCGTGGCGCTCGCGAGCGTACTCAAAATACAGCGAGTATTCCCTCGTGCGCTCGCGGGCGCCACGAAGGCGAAGCCCTGCGCCATCGACCGATCAATGCACTTCGGGGGCAGCACCGGGTTATACTCGCGCGGCCTTGCTCGGGGTCAACGGAGGACGTATGGGTCGGAACACGGTTTGCGCTACTGCTCTCGTTTGCCTCGCATTGGCTGCATGCTCGAAAAGCGAGTCGGAGAGCAGCACCGCGCAAGCGTCCAGTCCGAACGCTGCCCCTGGGGCTGCGGCCGCTCCCGGTGAGCAGCCGATCGCCGAGCCCGAAACGCCCGCGGCGAAAGATCCGGGCAACGCACACTTGAATCTGCAGAGTCTCGTGCATCTCGCCGATCTCGATCGCGGTGGGCTCTTCATCGATTTCGGGACGCCCGCGCGACCGAAGTACACCGTCGGCGGTTGGAAGACTGGTTGGGGCAAAGACGGCAAGGCCGGCGAGACGACGTTCACGTACGCCAACTCCGCGAGCACGCGCGTCTACTTGCCGTTCGCGAAGGCTGAGGCCTGTACGTTGCGGTTGCGGCTCAAGCCGATCGGCACCGGCACGCTCCAGGTCTATCTGAACAATCAGGCGCTGCCGTCCGTGAAGCTCGACAAGGGCGCGGAGTTTGCGGAGTACGACGTCGCGGTGCCCGCGGCAACGGTCCGTGCGGGTGAGAACAACGTGCAGCTTCGCTTCGGCGGCACGCAAAAGGTGGACGGCGAAGACCTCGCGGCCGCGGTGGACTGGATGCGCGTGCTCCCGGCCGTTGTGCCAGCGCCCGTTACCCCACCACTGCTCTACAGCGGCCTCGTTCAGGACGCAGCGGTCGGCGGCCAAAAGCGCAAAGCGATTCTGCTCCCCGCGCCGGCGAGCCTCACCTATTACGTCGACGTTCCGAAGGACGCGAAGTTGATCCTCGGTGTCGGCGCAGTCGATGCCGCTAAGGGCGGCAGCGCGAAGCCGGCGGTGAGTGCGACAATCCGCGTGACCCCCGAGTCCGGTAAGCCCAAAGATCTCTGGACCGGTGCGCTCGACGCCGCGTGGAAAGAGCAGCAGCTTTCGCTCGCGGCGTACGCGGGCAACGTGATCAAGCTCGAACTTTCGGCGACTGGCGACGGCAACGTCGCATTCAGCGCGCCGACGATCACGGTTCCGCAGGAGAACACGGCGCAAGCGAAAGCGCCGGCCAAGAGTGCGATCGTGCTCCTGATCGACACGTTGCGCGCCGATCACTTGCCCGCCTACGAGAAGACGTCGCGCGTGAAGACGCCGGTTCTGGATGCGTTCGCGGCCGAAGCAGCGGTGATGGAGTCGGCGCAGTCGCCCGAGAACTGGACCAAGCCGTCCGTCGCGTCGGTGCTCACGGGCCTGTGGCCGATGTCGCACGGCACGAAGCAGAGCGAAGCGAAGCTCTCCGACAAAGCTCTGATGGTCAGCGAAGTGTTCAAGCAAGCCGGCTACACGACGGGGTCGTTCATCGCGAACGGTTACGTCTCGGACAAGTTCGGCTTCAACCAGGGCTGGGACTACTACACGAACTACATCCGCGAGAACAAATCCACGACCGCTGAAAAGGTCTTCAAGGAAGCGGCGGACTGGGTCGAGAAGAACAAGAACAAGAAGTTCTTCCTGTACGTGCACACGATCGATCCGCACGTGCCGTACGATCCGCCGCAAGAATTCTTGAAGATGTATCAGTCCGAGCCGTACAGCGGCCAAGTGAAGCCGCGCATGACGCCCGACTTGCTCGAAAAGGCGAAGCGCGTGCCGCCGAAGGTCAAGTTCGACGACGCGGATCGCGCGTACCTCGAAGCGCTGTACGACGGTGAGATCAGCTACCACGACAAGTACCTCGGCGTGTTCATCGAGCGCCTGAAGAAGCTCGGGGTCTACGACGACGTGGTGTTCGTGGTCACGGCGGATCACGGCGAAGAGTTCTACGACCACAACTCGTACGGTCACGGGCATTCGGTCTATCAAGAGCTCCTGCACGTGCCGTTTTTGGTGCGCTGGCCCGGCACGGTTCTTCCGCAGCGTGTCGCGACTACGGTGAGCACGGTGGACATCTCGCCGACGGTGCTGAGCGCGAGCGGCGTCGCGGTTCCCGACGTGATGGAAGGGACCGACCGCGTTCCGCAGCTGCTCGGTGCGTTGCCGAGCGCACCTGCGGTCGCGTTCAGCGATTTTTTGGATGATCGGCGCGTGATTCGCGCGGGTCGCTGGAAGCTGATCTTGAGCGGCCTGCGCGCGACGTTCTTCGACTTGAAGTCCGATCCGGGCGAAAAGGTCGAGCTCGACCTGCAGTCACATCCGATCGCGTTGCGCTACTGCCGGATTCTGATCGGTCAGTTCATGGGTGCGCGCGACCGCGGTGATTGGGTGTCCGCGGTGCAAAAAGGTAAGTCTCCGGACTTCAAAGGCGAAGGCGTGGACATGGACGAGCACACGAAGGCAGGCCTGAAGGCGCTCGGCTACGCGAACTGAATTCGCCCCAAAATCGCGTCCGCACGGTGCGCCTAGTGTCTTCGGCTCGACCACCGAGGCGCACCATACCGACCTCTACACGTCTGATCAGGCGTTCTTTTTGCCCCCGACCGGGTGCCTCGCGTAACATGACAGATATGTTGCGCGCGTTTCTGAGTGGCTCGTGTGTGTGTTGCGTGATGGCAGCTGCGAGCGGCGGGCGCGCGCAAGACTACGACGGGCCAGCGCCGGTCAACACGACCGCGAGTTTGAGCGCAGGCGCGGACGAAGACATCCAGCTTCAGCCGCGGAACTCTCCGATCCTCAAGACTGAGCAACCGGGGCATCCGCTCGGCACCTACGCCGGCGTCGTGCCCGGCGCGAGCTCGGCCCCGGCCGTGCCGGTCGCGAAGAGCGAGACGAAGCCGATGATCACCTGGCCCGGCTTCCAGATGCGGCAGGACGGGACCTCGCGCGTGTTCATCCAGTCGACGACGGCGCTCACGCCGCAGCCGTCAGCGGCGGGCCCGCGTTTCACGGTGTACCTGCCCGGTGCGAAGATCGCCGGCAATACGAACAAGCTCCCGCTCGAGACGCGCTTCTTCAACACGCCGGTGTCGCGCGTGAACATCGAGCAGCAGCGTGACGGTGTGACGCTCGTGCTCGACTTGCGGGCCGAGATTTCGCCGGTCGTGTCGAGTGAGCGCGGTCCGACGGGCTACTACTTCCTCTACATCGACTTGCCGAAGGGCACGTTCGTGAAGACGCCGGCGCCGGCGCAAACTGCGACCGACGCCCAACCGGTTCCGGATCACGGCAAGGACAGTGCGGCTGTCGCGAAGCCCGCGCCGGTTCACGCGCAGGCTTCGGCGCACGGCAAGGTCGACGCGGAAGCGTCGTCGCGCGAAGCGAAGGCGTCGACGCGAGCAGAGGCGAAGGCCGGCATCCGACTCGGGCCGTGAAGGCAGGCGGGTCGTCGCCGTCGCCGTCAACGACTAGGTCAACGTCAACGACCACGTCGGTTGACTGACCACCTCACGAACACGACGACGTCCTCGTCCTCGTCCTCGTCCTCGTCCTCGTCCTCGTTGCCGTGCGCGTGCGCGTCCTCGTTGCCGAGATGCTCTGCGACAAATGTCGCTGCGCTTCGAGCACTTTTCCGCCTTTAGACGGTGGCCGAGGATCGCGCGCGCAGAGCGCGCACGGCAACGAGGACGCGCACGCGCACGGCTACGAGTACGAGGACGGCAACGAGTACGAGTACGAGTACGAGTACGTAACGTCAGCGTTGACGCAACGACCACGTCAACGGCGAGGCGGTGTTACTTCCGACCCTTGCCGCGACTCAAGTACTGCATCGACTGCGTCAAACCTTCGAGCGTCAGCGGGTACATCTCGAAGACCTGCCGCACGGCTTGAATCGTGTTGCCATCCCAATAGGTCGGCGGCTCCGGATTCAACCAGACGCAGCTCTTGAAGTGCTGTTGCAGCATCGTCAGCCACGCGATGCCGGGTAGGGCGTTACTGTCGTTCAACGAGATCGCGCCACCCTGCCGCATCAGCTCGTACGGAGCCATCAGCGCGTCGCCGACGACGATCAACTTGTAGTGACGCCCGCACTCGTGCAGCAGGTCCTGCACCCAAACCGGATCATCGAAGCGTTCGGTCTTGTAGACACGACCATAGACGCAGTTGTGGAAGTAGTACGTCCGCAACTCTTTCCAGTGCGTCGCCTTTTTCGTCGCGCTGAACAGCCGCGACATCATGTCGACGTACGGATCCATCGAGCCGCCGACGTCCATCAACAAGATCACGCGCGTGTTCGGCCGCATCGGCGGACGCACGACTACTTCGAGCTCGCCCGCGTTTTGTGCGGTGCGATCGATCGTCCCGTCCAGATCGAGCTCTTCCTCGCCGCCCTCGCGATGCCACATGCGCAACCGGCGCAGCGCCATCTCCATCTGCCGAACGTCGAGCGCCAAGTCGGAACGATACGGCCGGTACTTGCGCGCATCCGCGACCTGCACCGCCGACCGATTGCCGCCGGCACCGCCCGCGCGCACACCTTCGTTTCCTTCGCCTTTGCGACCGAACGGCGACGTGCCCGCCGTACCGACCCAGCGATTGCCGCGGTCGTGCCGCTCCTTCTGCTCGTTCATGCGCTCTTCGAACAAGCGCTTCAGCTCTTCGATGTCGAGCTGCTCGAGAAGCTTCTTCTCCTCTTCCGAGAGGTCCTCGGGCCGCAGCTTCGCGTCTTGAAGCCACTGCAGCAGCTCTTCCTTCAGCTGGATGTGTTTGCCTTCGATCCCGCGAAACTCCGCGAGGAACGCTTGATCGAACGCATCGAGGTGACCCTCGTCATGCACACACAGCGAGCGCGCCGTGTAATAGAACCCGTCGAGCGAAGAGTCGTGCAGTCCGAACGCCATCGCCTTTGCAAGCGCGAGTGCCTCTTGCGTGCCGACCGGCACACCGTGCTGTCGCAAGCGATAGAGAAACGGAACGAACATGCTTTGGCCTCTCGATCAGGATCGCCAGCGCGACCCGCCTGCAAGCTGATCCGCGTACGCGACGAGATCCTGTTCCTTCTTGAGCAACGTGCCCAAGAACGGAAGGTTCTTGTCCAACTTGATGTCTTTGACGCCCATCGTCTTGAGCATGTGAATCCAGTCGACGAGCTCACTCGTGCTGGGACGCTTGCGCAGACGCTGCATGTTGCGGATCTTGTAGAACGCTTCCATCGCCTGGTTGGCGACCGCCTCATCCAAGCTCGGGTGATGCACCTCGACGATCCGATTCATCAAGTCTCGATCCGGGAAGTCGATGAAGTGGAACACGCAGCGCCGCAAGAACGCGTCGGGCAGCTCTTTCTCCGCGTTGCTCGTGATGATCACGACCGGGCGCTGCTTCGCCGACACTTCTTCGTTGGTCTCGCTGACGCGAAAGCGCATCTTGTCGAGCTCGTGAAGCAAATCATTCGGGAACTCGATGTCCGCCTTGTCGACCTCGTCGATCAACAGAACGACGCGCTTCTCCGATGCGAACGAACGTCCGAGCGGTCCGAGCTTGATGTAACGCTTGATGTCGCGGACATCGCCGTCACCGAAGCGCGAGTCATACAAGCGCTGCACGGTGTCGTACGTGTACAAGCCTTCCTGCGCGCGCGTGGTGCTCTTCACGTGCCACGTGAGAAGCTCGAGCCCGAGCGCTTCCGAGACAGCTTCCGCCAGCAACGTCTTGCCCGTGCCCGGCTCTCCGCGTACCAACAGCGGCTTCTCCAGCGCGAGCGCGCAATCGACAGCGGCTTCGAGTGCTTCGTTGGTCAAGTAGGAGGCGGTTCCCTTGAAACGAATCGGCATGTCCATGGGCGATGATTGTCCTTTAGAGCGCCGCCGCCCGAATGAGGAGCTGAAAGCGCATCAATCGCAGTCCATCTACAATGTGGCAACGTGCGACGCTACTGCGGAAAAGTCGATTTCGCCCAGCGGCCGAGCGTGTAACTTCGGTGGCGTCGAAAGTATAAGAAATGTGTTGAGGCTCAACACGTTGAGCCTCGGCTTGTACTCGCTTGCGCTCGTGTGTGTGGTCGGGTGCTCCGCCGAATCGAAGCTACGTAAAGAGGGAGCAACGCCGTATGTGCGTTGTGTCGCTGGACCCGAACCGGACGAACGCAGCCTTCGTGCAGGACCTTGGACGCTCGAGCTGAAGAAGCGAGTGTTACAGGTGCAGGGTCCGACTCGCGCGTTGCGCCTCGCGGCAGTTTCGGCTCCTGGTCTCGGTGATCCACTCGGCTCCGCTGCGCTCGCGACACTGCGTGAAGCAAACCCGGACTTACTCGTGCTGCTCGGCGGAGTGGGCGATGGACCCGTGCTCGCATCCGCGACTTTCAAAGCACTCGCCAGTCTTTCCATGCCGAGCCTGATCGTGCTCGGTGGACGCGACACCTGGGCGGCCCACGAAAAGGCGTTCGAGGAGCTGCCGCCTAGCGCGAGAATCATCGACGCTACCGTGCTCCGCGCCATCCGTATCGGCAACCATACGTTGGTGCCTTTGCCGGGTGCGGAAAAGGGCCGTTACGCCCTACAAGCGACGGCGTGCGGATTCGACCAGTCCGATCTCGACGAGGCGGCGAAGGAACTCGGCGCTGCTCCCGCCGGGGAAACCCGTTGGCTCTTGAGCTGGCAGGCGCCGACCCAAGTCGCGGGGACGCTCGGCCCGAGGACCGGTGCGGGTGCTCCGCTCGGCAGCCCGCTCCTCACGCAATTTGCGGCGAAAGTCGGGGCAAAGGGCGCGCTTTACGCGTGGCCGACCGACGAAATGAGTGCGGCACGAGCGGGACCGCTCGGCGTCGCGGCAGTCCCTCGGCTGTTTGGCCCGCGCCTCGAGACCTCATCCGGCAGTCGCCTCGCGAACGGCGTGTTGATGCTCGAGGTCGGGGTCGACGGAGTGCGGGTGCTCTAAAGCTCGAAAAAACGCCCGCCTGTTCCCGCAATGGGAGGGCGGCTGCGTTGACAGGGCAATGGGTGCATACCATAGTCCGCAGCCCAATTTAGGGCGGATTTTCGCGCGCTTCCGTGCGATGCCGAGCCTGTTATGCCCGAGTTTGCCCTCCAGGTCGTAGAAATCGATGAGACCGGCAAGGACTACACCTTCGAGCTGAAAAAGCCGTGGGTGGAGGAGTCGCTGCGCGACGCGAACTTGCGCGCGGATTCCGAGTCGCCGCCCGGCGTGATCGAAGTCCACGCCCAGCAGAACGGCACCGAATATCTGCTGACGGGCCACGTTCGCGCGAGCCTCACGACGGAGTGCGGGCGTTGCTTGGGCATCGCCAAGGTCCCAGTCGATACACACTTCGCCACGCTGTTCACGCGCGCAGCTACCACGCACGGCCACGCGGGCCATCACGGCCAAGCCGCCTCTCATAAGGAGGGCGCGAAAGACAAGGCCAAGGCGAAGGCCAAGGCCAAGGACGAGGAAGAGCTCGACGAGAACGATGACGAGCTCGTACGCGAAGAGTTCAGTGGCCACGAGATCGTCCTCGACCCGCTGATCCGCGAATACCTGGTCCTCGAGACCCCAATGCAGCCGCTCTGTTCAGAGGACTGCAGCGGCATCGCCGTGCCGAAGCACGTGCGACCGCCCGAAGACGTGTTCGGTCCGACCGACAGCAAGGTCGATCCTAGGCTTGCGCCTTTGCTACGACTGCGAGACAAAGTCCCGCCCAAGCGAAATAACAAGGAGTGACACGGTGGCCGTCCCCAAACGTCGAAAGAGCCGTTCCGAGCGCGACAAACGTCGCGCAAACCACGATCGCGTAACTGCACCGAACACGGTGCCTTGCCCCAAGTGCGGCGAGGCGTCGTTGCCGCATCGCATCTGCGCGAGCTGCGGGCATTACAAGGGTCGCAAAGTCGTCGACAAGGGCGACGAAGCACAGGCGTAAGGCCCGTCTGTGACCCGACCCGATCGTAAACCTGCATCGCGTATTTGGGGCACCGGTCACTATCTCCCCGAGAAGGTCGTAACCAATCGGGACCTCGAGAGTGTGATCGATACGTCCGACGCATGGATCGCCGCGCGCACCGGCATCCGTCAGCGTCACGTCGCTGCCGACAACGAAGCATCGAGCGACATGGCGACGCAGGCTGCGCGTCGTGCGCTCGAGTCGGCGGGTGTCAAACCAGAGCAACTGGATCTGATCATCGTGGGCACGATCAGTCCAGACATGCCGATGCCGTCGACGGCGATGTTCGTGCAGCGCAACATCGGTGCACGTCGCGATTGTCCGGGCTTCGATCTATCTGCTGCGTGCGCCGGATTCATTTACGGGTTGAGCATCGCCGACAACTTCGTGCGCAGCGGTCAAGCGCGTTACGTGCTCGTCGTCGGCGTCGAGTTGCTCAGCCGGTTGGTCGATTGGAGCGACCGCTCGACCTGCGTGTTGTTCGGAGATGGCGCAGGTGCCGTCGTCGTGGGCCCGTCGGATGGCGAACGCGGCGTGATGAGCACCCACCTCTACGCGGACGGATCGAAGATCGAGTCGCTCTACATTCCCGGTGGAGGCTCACGCACGCCACCGAGCGAAGCGATGTTGCAAAATAAACAGCACTTAGTGCACATGACCGGCAAAGACGTCTTTCGCTATGCCGTCCGTGGCCTTAGTGGCTCTGTGAAGGCTGCACTCGAAGCCAACGCAATGGCTCCGAGTGACGTCGATTGGGTGATTCCACACCAAGCGAACATTCGAATCCTGGAAGCCGTACAAACTCGCACCGGCATTCCCATGGAACGTTTCTTCATCAACATCGATCAAACTGCGAACACCTCGAGCGCGTCGGTGCCGATCGCACTGGACCAAGCGTCTCGTGCGGGCAAGTTAAGCGCTGGGCAGTCGTTGGTTTTCTGCGCACTCGGCGGGGGCATCGCCTGGGGTAGCGCGCTCGTTCGTTGGTAGAAGAAAAGCAGAGAAGAGGGGCTCTATGTTTCGACTCGATGGCAAAGTGGCGCTCGTAACGGGCGGTTTCCGCGGCTTGGGCCGCTCGATGGCGGAGGCGCTCGCAAACGCGGGCGCACACGTCGTAGCAGCCGACGTGCTGCCCGAAGACGTAGGCCAGGAGACATTGCGGCTTCTGTCCGAAGGCGGGGGTAAGGGCGAGCTGAAGCGCCTGGATGTCACGAACGGCGAGCAGGTCGAGGAGACTTTCCGTGAAGTTCACAAGCGGCTCGGACGACTCGATATCGTGGTCAACAACGCCGGCATCGCGCGCGACAATTTGCTGCTTCGTGTGTCGGATGAAGACATACAGAAGACATTCGCCGTTAACGTGACTGGCGCTATCAACTGTGCGCGCTCGGCGGTGCGGCTGATGATGCGCGCGAAGACCGGTCGCATCATCAACTTGGCGAGCGTTGTCGCGGAGCTAGGAAACCCGGGTCAAAGCGTGTACTCGGCCTCGAAGGCGGCATTGATCGGCTTGACGAAGACGTTGGCTCGGGAGTACGCCTCGCGCGGCATTACGGTCAATGCAGTGGCGCCCGGCTTCATCGACACCGACATGACGAAGAATCTGCCGGAGGACGCGAAGAAGTACATGCTCGAGCAAATCCCGCTCAAGCGCATCGGAAGTCCACAAGATGTTGCTGCAGCCGTGCTTTTCTTGAGCTCGGATGAGGCGTCGTACATCACGGGCCAGGTGCTGCGCGTGAACGGGGGAATGTACGTGTGACGAAGTTGTAGAACTGTTTCCACAGCTTACTCAGTACCAGTTGCACCCTTTTGGAGGGGTTGGATGGATATCGCGCAGAAGGTCAAGGAAATCGTCGCCCAACAGCTTGATGTCGACATTGCTGAAGTGAAGGACGAGGCTCAGTTCATCGAAGATCTGGGCGCCGATTCGCTTGCGATCGTCGAGCTGGTGCTGGCGTTCGAGGAGCAGTTCGAAATCGACATTCCGGACGAGGATACGGAAAAGATTGGGACCGTCGGCGACGCGATCAAGTACATCCAAGAACACGTGAAGTGATCCTTGGAGCTTGGGCGGGGCGCTGTTCGCTTCAGTGACCCTGTTGTTGTTAACTCGGACGTGAGTGTGGGGGCGGCTCCCGTCGCCCCTGCAAGGGTGACATGCGAAGGGTAGTCATCACGGGCGTTGGAACGGTCAGCCCCTGCGGCAACGATACGGGCAGCACATGGCGTGCACTCATCGAGGGGAAAAGTGGCATCGGTCCCATTACGGCGTTCGACGCGAGCGCCTATGGGACGCAGATTGCCGGTGAGTGCACGGGCTTCGATCCCGAGAAGTACATCGAGAGGAAGCGGGTGCGTGAGGCGGATCGCTTCATTCACCTCGCCGTCGCCGCGAGTCAGCTCGCGGTCGACGACGCCGGTATCGCGGGCCTGAGCGACGAAGACAAGGAGCTCACGGGCACGTTCATCGGGGTCGGCATGTGCGGCCTATTGATGATCGAGGCCCAAGCGCGAGTGCTGTTCGAGAAGGGGCCGCGGCGAATGACGCCGTACTTCATCCCCGCCTCGATCACGAACTTGGCGCCGGGCACCGTGTCGATTCGCTTCGGGTTCAAGGGCCCGAGCTACACGACGACGAGCGCGTGCAGCTCTGGCGCGCACGCGATCGGCGAAGCGTTTCGCTGGATCTCGCGCGGTGACATCGAGCTCGCGGTCGCAGGCGGTACCGAAGCTGCGATCACGGGCCTCGGCATCGGCGGCTTCAATGCGATGCGCGCGCTGTCGAAGCGTAACAGCGAGCCCGAAAAGGCCAGCCGGCCGTACGATCGGGATCGCGATGGCTTCGTCATGTCGGAAGGCGCAGGCATCTTGATCCTCGAAGAACGCGAACACGCGATCAAACGTGGCGCGAAGATCTACGCAGAGATCACGGGCTACGGCGCAACCGCGGACGCACATCACATGTCGGCGCCTGCGCCGGACGGTGAAGGCGCGCAGCGCGCGATGAAGTGGGCGCTCAAAGACGCGAAGCTGAATACGACCGAAGTCGACTACTTGAACGCGCACGGTACATCGACCGACGCGGGCGACATCGGCGAGCTCATCGCGATCGAGAAGGTGTTCGGAGCGTACGCGAAGAACGGCTTGTTGATCTCGAGCACGAAGTCCATGACGGGCCACTTGCTCGGCGCAGCGGGCGGGCTCGAAGCGGTGATCTCGGTGCTCGCGCTGCAGGACGGCGTGATCCCTCCGACGATCAATCTCGACAATCCAGACGAAGGTGCAGCCGGCTTCGACTTGGTGCCGCATCACGCGCGCCAGAAGAAGATCAAGGTTGCGCTGTCGAACTCGTTCGGGTTCGGCGGCACGAACGTGGCGCTCGTCTTCCAGCGCCATGAGTAAGTCGTGAGTCAGAAGCCGCTCGCACTCGGAGCGGATCACGCGGGTTTCGCGCTGAAGGAAGAGCTCAAGCGAGTCCTTCAGCGCGAGAACGTCGTGTTCGAAGATCTCGGAACCCACGACGAAGGCTCGGTCGACTATCCCGACTTCGCCCACCGCGTTGCCAGCGGTGTCGCTTCGGGAGCGTATCGGCTCGGCGTGATCGTGTGCGGAACCGGGCTCGGCGTTGCGATGGCTGCCAATCGGCACGCCGGAGTGCGCGCGGCGCCGTGCACGGATGCGTACGCCGCACGCATGACGCGGCTGCACAATGACGCGAACATCTTGTGCTTAGGCTCGCGGATCGTCGGTGGGGGTTTGGCCGAGGACATCTTGAAGGCGTTTCTCGCGACTGAGTTCGAAGGCGGGCGGCATGCGAAGCGTGTCGCGAAGATCGAGGACTGCGCGTGAAGATCGAGCAAGACGCGGTCTTTCGGGACCAGCGGGAGCGCTATCACTTGCGTTTCAACTGCGAGCACTGCGCGCTCTTCGATGAGCAAAACCAGGCCTGCGCGCACGGCTACCCGACGACGGAGCATCGCGAAGCGCACTACCGCGATCCGAACGCCCGCGTGGTGTTCTGCAAACACTTCGAGCTGTTCTGAGCCGGAGCACTCGTGCTCGGTCAGCCGAAGTACGCATCGAACACGCGCTCGAGCATCGCGGCATCGGCCGTAGACGCGAGCTCGCGAATCGAGTGCATCGACAACATCGGGTTCCCGATGTCGACAGTTCGTAGCCCGATTTGCGCTGCGCTGATCGGCCCGATCGTGCTCCCGCACGGCAAGTCGCTGCGCACGACGAAATGCTGGAGCGGCACCTCGACGTCGCGACACAGCGCCGCAAACCGCGCCGCGCTCTCGCCGTCAGTTGCGTACGCCTGATTCACGTTCGTTTTCAGCACCGGGCCCCCGCCGAGCACGGGCGCGTGGTTTGGCTCGTGCCGGTCCGCGTAGTTCGGATGGATCGCGTGCGCCATGTCGGCCGAGATCAAGAACGAGCGCGCGATCGCCCGCATGAAACCTTCGGCGTCGGCCGCGTCGCTCGCTTGCGCGATTCGCTCGAGCACTTGCCGCAAAAACGGCGAGTACGCGCCCTGGGCGCTACGGCTTCCGACTTCCTCGTGATCGTAGAGTGCGATCACGCGCGTCGCAGCGTGCGGCTGCGGAGCTTTGGCGAGCGCCTGCGTCGCAGCAAAACAACTCGCAAGGTTGTCGAGCCGCGCCGAATGGAGAAACTCCGAGCTCGCGCCGGACACCGTTGCACCCTGCACGTCGTAGAGCGACAGATCCCAGCTCACGATGTCGTCCGGCCGCGCCGGCGCACCGCGCGCGGCGAGCTCGTCCACCAAGAGATCGCGCAGCGACTCGGGCTCCTCACTCGATAAGCCGAAGATCGGCGCCAGATGCGATTGTGCATTCAGCACGAGGCCGTCGCTGTTCACGTTCCGATTCAAGTGAATCGCGAGGTTGGGGACCCGGAGCAGCGGTCGCGCCAGATCCACGAGCAGTCCAGTCGGCAACGCGCGCCCGCGCGCGATGTTGACGCGGCCCGCCAAACTGAGATCCCGATCGAGCCACGTCGACAGCAACACGCCGCCGTAAGCTTCGACACCGAGCTGCCGATAACCGTAGCGATTTACATCAGGGCTCGGCTTGATCCGCAGGTTTGGCGAATCCGTGTGCGCACCGATCGCGAGAAACCCTGACTCTGTCGGTGTCTTTTCGCCACAAATGAATGCGATCAGACTCGTACCTCCGCGTGTCGTGTACGCGCGAAGCCCCGGTTCGAGCGTCCAGCGTTCGTGTTCCTCGAGCGACACGAAGCCCGCGTTGGATAGAATTCGCGCGCTTTCCGCCGCCGCGTGGTAGGGCGTAGGAGACGCATCGAGATAGGAGATTAGGGAAGCGACCAGCTCCGACATGGGTATGCGCTCTAGTTTCGCCATGACTCACGATGCTGTACAAGCGATGCCGACTTAGAGCGCGTGCCGTCGATGCCATCGCCCGGCCGGCTCCGGAGGAAACCATGGGAAGTTTGTCCTTGCTGCTGCTTGCGACCCCGATCTTCGGGCTCTCACTGCACGCACCAGTGTTCGAGGCGGACGCAGCTACGTCTGCGGACTTGTCAGCGAAGGTGGCCTCGGCTGAGTTCTTGGCCAAGCTCGATGAAGATCAACCGGCGGGGAAGAGCGCTGCCGCACCTTCGCCGCAAGACGACTACAAAGAACAGATCAAGCGCCGCAACAGCATCGCCGGCGTGCATCGCGTGTTCGGCATCATGACCTGGGCCGCGATGACCCTGACCCTCGCCGCAGGTGCGATCGACTACCACAACCTCTACGGCTTCGGCGCAGGCATCGGGGACAACCCGTGCGTGAAAGGCTCGGCAGCCTTTGGCGACGACTTTGGCTGTCGAGGCGGCATCCGAACGATCAAATCGATCGCCGCGTACACCACCACTGCGCTCTACGCGACCACCTTCACGTTGTCGTTGATGATGCCGGACCCGGATGACCTGGCGTCCGGCAAAGGTGAGTTTGCGAGCACACTGCGTCTGCACAAGACGCTGCGCTGGGTCCACTTTGGCGGCATGGTCGCTCAAATCGTGCTTGGCGTACTCATGGCTGGCCGCATCGGCGGACTCGATCGAGCCAACGATTACGGGACTCTGCAGGCACTCTCCACTGTCCACCTCGGCATCGGATTGGTGACGTGGGGTGCGCTGACGTGGGCAGGCGCACTCATGACGTTCTAACCGTTTCGGGACGCATGATTTTGCGTACGTTCCGCAGTCAATGCGGGTCATGTTTTTCCGACAAGCGAGCAGACACTCCACCGTTCTTCCATGCTTCGTGCGCAATGCGCGCAAGCTCATGCTTCGCGCAATTGCGTAACGATTCTAGGCTTGCACCAGAGCCTGCCTGATCAGTACCATCGCACCTCAGCCGGTCCGCGGGATGGCCTGCCTTCGTAGGCACATACCTGCCGAATCGCCGTCGGCGTTCGGGGACAATCCTGCCGAGTCGCTTCGGCGTTTGGCAGCGCGGTGTGGGTGTTTTGCGTGGCGCAGACTCGAACCGACATGGTCGCACCGGGGCCGATGCCTGTCGCCCCACCCAAAGAACTTCTTCAACTGGCGAGCTATCTCGTCACATTGGAGACGGATCCAGACGACTTGGATGCGCTCGCTGGCGTCAAGCGTCTCGCGCAAGAGCGTGACGTCGAGAAGCTCGGCGCGGATCCAGTTCGGCAACTCGAGACTGCGCGCCAGGCGCATGAGCTACGCAGCGAGTACAGCACCGTTGCACGGCTGATCGAGGCGCAGCTCGAGTTGGTCGACCACACGGACCGACTCGCGGTCTCGCTGTGGAAGGAGCTCGGGCGGTTGCGCGCAGAGTTTCTGCTCGATGGTGCCGGCGCGCGCGCTGCATACACGCGGGCGATGGAGATCGGCGGGGAAGACACGGAGATCGTCGAAGCGTTGAAACGCCTCGAGCAAGCCGACACGAGCTGGAAAAAGTTTGCGAAGCGTTTCGTCGAGGAAGCGGAGTCTGCGGCGGACCTGTCGCTGAAGACGTCGCTTCTGCTGCGCGCTGCGAGCTTGGCCTGGGAAAACCGGCGCAAAGCGAAAGCGAAAGAAGCCGATCGTTTGTTCGCGGAAGTGCTCGAGATCGACAAGGGCAACCTGCGCGCGATCCTGCTGTACGAGCACACGCTACGCGAGCGCGAGGAATGGAACGACCTCGGCCAGCACCTGCTCGACAGCGCCGAAGCGGTGCACGACAAGCAGGCGAGCCACAACCTGTACCTGCG
>DASRXR010001070.1:0-3177 GCA_035687405.1 Polyangiales bacterium | reverse complement strand
CGCGGCGCCAAATCGAGCTGCGGCCGGGTCGGGACGCCGTGTTGTCGTTGGGAAGCGAGTTCAGCCTATGGAGTGCACTTCTGCTCAGCTGGGTCATCACGTTGCGAAAAGACCGGCCGACCGTGGCTCTGCGGACTGACGTCGACACCCCGGATCGGTTGCTCGACCGCGTGCAGAGCGGAAGCTTGGACATCGCAATTCTCTACACGCCGCGGAAGCGGCCCGGGATCGAGATTTCACTCGTCATCGAAGAAGATCTGATCGCAGTGACGAGCTCGAGCGAAACCCAAGATCTCAGCACTGAAGATTACGTATTCGTTGACTGGGGGCCGGACTTCAGCGCGCAGCATGACGCGGCATTTCCAGCGCTTCGGGACGCCAGCTTGTGCGTCGGGCTCGGGCCGCTCGCGCTCCGTTACATTTTGTCTGCGGGCGGAACCGGCTACTTCCGGACGCGCGCGGTGCAACGCTACCTCGACAGCGGTCAGCTCCATCGCGTCCCAGCGACGCCGACGTTTTCGTATTCGGCGTACGCCGCGTGCTCGACGCAAGCGGATACGGTCCTGATCCAGTGGGCGCGCGACGCACTCGTGAAAGCAGCCGGCGCGCTTCAAGACCCCTGGATCTGACTTCATGGCTTCACTGATATTTCACGCCGGTTCGTTTTGCGGCCAGTAGTCCTTTTCACGGTTCGGCACGCTGTATTCGTACGGACCACGGTAACAGTTCGGCAGCTCGGCGAAGTTGCCGTGCGGCGGGGGCGACGGCGCCACCCATTCGAGCGTGTTCGCTTGCCAGGGGTTGTTGCCTGCCTTCTTCCCCCGACGCAGGCTCCAAAACAGGTTCACGAAGAACACGAGCTGAAACGCGATCAGGATTAGCAGCGAGATGGTCGCGATTTCGCGCCACATCTCGTGCATCGGGGTCGTGAGCTCAGGGAAGTTTTTGTAGCTCCAGATGCGGCGGTGATCGCCCGCCATGCCGGTCACGAACAATGGAATGAAGATGCCGTTGAACGGGAGAACTGTGCCCCAGAAGTGAATCTTGCCCAGCGTCTCGTTCATCATCTTCCCGAACATCTTCGGGAACCAATACGTGAAGCCGGCGAAGACTGCGATCACGGCGATCGGCACGAACGTGTAGTGGAAGTGCGCGAGCACGAAGTATGTGTCGTGGAAGTAGATGTCCGAGCCGCTCGCGCCGAGGAAGATGCCGGTTACGCCGCCGATGATGAACTCGGCGATGAACGCCAAAGCCCATAACATCGGCGTTGTCAACGTGATCGAGCCGCCGTACAGCGTCGCCACGTAGACGAACATCATTTCAGCGATCGGGATCGAGATCAGCACGGTCGTAGCCGTGAACACGTTCGCCATGCGCGGGTCGATACCGGCGATGAACTGGTGGTGTGCCCAGACGAAGAACGAGAGCACGCCGGTTCCGAACGCGGTGTAGAGCACCGTCTTGTACGCGAACAACTTTTTGCGCGAGAAGACCGTGATGATCTCGGCGACGATCCCGACCGCCGGGAGCAGCACGACGTACACCTCGGGGTGACCGAAGAACCAGAACAAGTGCTGCCAGAGGATCGGGTCGCCACCGCGGACCGGATCGAAGAAGCCAGTTCCGAGCTGCTGGTCGAACATGAGCATCACGGCGCCGGCGAGGAGTGGCCCGACCGAGCCCATGAAGAGCATGCTCGCGAGCACGATCATCCAGACTACGATCGGGATGTCGAACATCCGCATGCCGGGCGCGCGCGAGTTCATCGCGGTCGTCACGAAGTTGATGCCGCCGAGTAGAAACGCGATGAACTCGAGTGCTACTGCGGCCATCCAGAGCGTCGAACCCGTGTGGGTCAGACTGTACTGCGACTTCGTGGAGAGCGGCGGATACGAGGTCCAGGCGCCGCCGAAGCCACCACCTTCGACGAACCAAGACGCAATCAGCACGAGGGCGCTCAGCAGGAAAATCTGGTAGCTCAGCCGATTGATGCGTGGGAACACCATGTCGTCGCAGCCGAGCATCAGCGGGATCAGGAAGTTCCCGAACGCGGCGACCAAGACTGGCATCGCGAGCCAGAAGATCATGATCGTGCCGTGGTTCGTGATCAGCATGTTGTACTCGTTCGGCGTGACGACGCCGAAGCCGGGTACGTGATGGCCGGGGAACGCCATCTGCATCCGGAATACGTACGAGAAGAAGCCGCCGATGATCCCCATCGCCATGCCGGTGAACATGTACTGCATGGCGATCATTTTGTGATCGACCGAGAAGGCGTACTTGCTCCAGAAGCTCTGTGGGTGATGCTCGTGCTCTAGGTGTTCGTCCGAGTCCGAGTGCACGATTGAAGGCTGAGCCATGGTTCCTCTCGCTGCTGGCTCGGGGTTCGAGCGGCGTAGTGCGGCCCGCGAGTCTGGCAACGGAGGTTCAGCTTCGACAAACGAATCTTATTTGTCGGGGGTATAGACAAGTCTTGTGTGCAGCGCAGTGTTCGCATCGTCCCCCCCAACTGCATTAGTGACGCTCGGCGCCGATTCCTTGCATCTCGGCACCGTATTTTTTTGAGCGCCGGTCGGACAACAAGGAGTCGCTGCGCTCAGGCCGCCGAAGTGAGCTCGCTGCCGAGCTCGCGCGCGTCCCCGTAACGATCGTCCGGATCCTTCGCGAGGCACCGCATCACGATCGCCTCGAGTGCGAACGGCAGTTCCCTCCCGATCTTGATCGACGGCGGTGTCACAGGGTGGTCGCGATGCTGTTCGAGCAGAGCGAGAAGAGATCCGTTTTCGAACGGCGGACACCCCGCTAGCATTTCGTACAGGAGACACCCGAGCGCGTAGACGTCCGATCGCGTGCTGACGGTTCCGTGACGCAACGTTTCCGGAGCCATGTAGAGCGGCGTGCCGACCGGACCGTCGCAGGTGAGCTCGCGGCTCTCCGGCTCCTGGGTCAGCTTGGCCAAACCGAAGTCGAACACCTTGATGAATTCCGGCTCAGCGCGATGTCCTGCTTCAGCCCGAGGTGATGCGCGATCCAGACCTCACCCATGCCGCCGCGGCCGATTCTCTGCTTCAGTCGATAGCGGCCTAGATGGCGGGCCTCGTAGGCTTCTCGGCGTAGTTTCCATAACGCGTTGCTCGACACAATCCCGGTCACGGTCGCGCTGATACCGAAGAA
>DASRXR010001069.1:0-12297 GCA_035687405.1 Polyangiales bacterium | reverse complement strand
GTACATGATGCCCACGGTGACATCCTGGTCGAAGCTTTCGCCGGTACGACCATCGAACAACACGGTCTGACCGTTGTTGTCGACGTTGCACTTGTCGAGCAACTGCTTGATCTCTTCCTCGGTCGCGCCGTCGAACACCGGCGTCGCGAGTTGCACGCCACCCTTGAAGGCGCGCGCAAACTTCACGAGCTGATCTTCGGGAAGCTCTTCGAGGATTTTCTTGGTCGAGCTCTTCGCGAAGATGCCGAGCATCTTCTTCCGCAGCGCTTCGCCCGTGAGGCCGTGGTCATCGGCCCACTCTTGGATTTGTTTGCCGAGCAGATAGCCCGCCCAGCCGAAGTGCACTTCGAGCACCTGGCCGACGTTCATACGACTCGGAACGCCGAGTGGATTCAGCACGACGTCGACGGGTGTGCCGTCCGGCAAGTACGGCATGTCTTCCATCGGCAGGATGCGTGAAACGACACCCTTGTTACCGTGGCGACCGGCCATCTTGTCGCCGACCTGCAGCTTGCGCTTGATCGCGACGTACACCTTCACCATCTTGATCACGCCGGGCGGCAGCTCGTCGCCCTTCGTGAGCTTCGCGATCTTCTCTTGGTAGAGCTCTTCGATGGCTTTGACCTGAGTGTTGACGTCCTCGAGGATCGCCTTCATCTCGTCGGTCTTCTTGCCAACGTCGATCTCACCCAGGTACTTGCGCGGGATCGGCGCGAGCATCTTGTCGGTGAGCTGAGTGCCCTTCGCGATGAGCTCGTTGCCCTGGTCGTCGACGAGCTTCGCAGCCGTCTTCTGACCCGCGAGCAACCTCGCAACACGCGCGTAGGCACTCTCGCGGACGATCTTGATCTCGTCCTGCATGTCCTTTTCGAACTTGGCCTGCTCGTAGCTCTCGATTTCGCGAGCACGATCATCCTTGTCCGTACCCTTGCGGGCGAACACACGGGCGCTGATCACGATACCGCTCACACCGGGCGGAACCCGGAGCGAGCTGTCACGCACGTCGCCGGCCTTTTCACCGAAGATCGCGCGCAGCAGTTTCTCTTCCGGAGTCAGCTGCGTCTCGCCCTTCGGCGTGATCTTGCCGACCAACACGTCACCGGGGCCGACCTCGGCACCGATGCGCACGATGCCCGAGTCGTCGATGTCCTTGAGGGACTCTTCACCGACGTTCGGAATGTCGCGCGTGATCTCTTCCTTACCGAGCTTCGTGTCGCGAGCGACGCATTCGAACTCCTCGATGTGAATCGAGGTGTAGACGTCTTCACGCACGACGCGTTCGGAGATCAGGATCGAGTCTTCGAAGTTGTAGCCACCCCAGGGCATGAACGCGACAACCACGTTCTGACCGAGTGCGAGCTCGCCACGGTCGATCGCGGGACCGTCCGCCAAGACGTCGCCCTTACGGACGAGGTCACCGGCTTGCACGACCACCTTCTGGTTGTAACAAGTGCCCTGATTGCTCCGCTGGAACTTGGTCAAGCGGTGGATATCGGGGATCGGATTCGCCTCTTCGTCTCCGCGCACGACGATACGTGTCGCTTCAACCGATTCGACGTAGCCATCGCGCTTGGCCGTGATGCACACGCCCGAGTCGCGCGCGACGCGCAGCTCGAGACCCGTGCCCACGATCGGCGCTTGCGGCGAAACCAGCGGCACCGCTTGGCGCTGCATGTTCGAGCCCATCAACGCGCGATTCGCGTCGTCGTGCTCGAGGAACGGAATCAGCGATGCAGCCACCGACACCAACTGGTTCGGCGAGACGTCCTGCAGCGTGATCGTGTCCGGCGGCACCATCACGAACTCACCGTTGTAACGGGCGTTCACGAGGTTATCGAGCAGCTTGCCTTCGGAGTCGATGTGCGCGTTCGCCTGACCGATGTAGTGGTTCTCTTCCTCGAGTGCGCTGTACCAACGCACTTCTTGGGTGAGGCGGCCACCTTCGACACGGCGATACGGCGTCTCGACGAAGCCGTATTCGTTCACGCGGGCGTACGTCGACAGCGACGCGATCAGACCGATGTTCGGGCCTTCCGGCGTCTCGATCGGGCAGATACGACCGTAGTGGGTCGGGTGAACGTCGCGAACCTCGAAGCCTGCACGCTCACGTGTCAGACCACCGGGTCCGAGTGCGCTCAAGCGACGCTTGTGCGTGACCTCGGACAACGGATTCGTCTGATCCATGAACTGCGAGAGCTGACTCGAGCCGAAGTACTCCTTCACCACCGCGGAGACGGGCTTCGCGTTGATGAGATCGTGCGGCATGAGCGTCTCGAGCTCTTGCGACATGCTCATGCGCTCTTTGATCGCGCGCTCCATGCGCACGAGGCCGATGCGATACTGATTCTCCATCAGCTCGCCGACCGCGCGCACGCGGCGGTTACCGAGGTGATCGATGTCGTCGATCGAGCCGCGCGTGTTCTTCAGGTGGATCAGGTGGCGGACCGTCTCCACGATGTCCTGCTTGGTCAGGACCTGGATCTCCAGCGGAACCTTGTCTTTGTCGTCTTTGTAGAACTTGTAGTTCAGCTTCAGACGGCCGACGCGCGACAAGTCGTAGCGCTCGGGGTTGAAGAACAGGTTGTTGAACAGCGTTCGCGCGGTGTCGAGCGTCGGGGGATCACCCGGGCGCAAACGGCGATAGATCTCGAGGATCGCCTCGTCTTGCGTCTGGATCTTGTCCGCGACGAGCGTGTCGCGCAGATAGCTACCGACGTTCAAGCCGTCGATGAACAGCACCTTGAACGACTTGACGTCGACCTTGCGCAAGCCTTCGAGCTTGTCCTTGGTGACCTCTTCGTTCACCGCGAGGATCACTTCGCCGGTCTCTTCGTCGACGACGTCTTCCGCGCTGATCTTACCGACGAGCTCGGTCTCATCGACCGGCAAGCGGTCGAGGTTCGCTTCCCGCAGCTTGCGGATCGCAGCGCGCGTGAACTTACGGTTCTTGCGCACGACGACTTCGCTTTCGACCTTGATGTCGCGCGTCGCGCGCTGGCCGGGCAGCAAGTCGTATTCGATCGACTTGGAGTACTTCTTGCCCGCCTCCACGTAGATCGCCTCGGTGTCGTAGAAGATCCCGAGGAGCTCGTGCGTGGTGTAACCGAGTGCCTTCAGCAGCACTGTCGCGTGCATCTTACGGCGGCGGTCGATGCGGCAGTAAATCAAGTCCTTCGGGTCGAACTCGAAATCGAGCCACGAACCGCGGTACGGAATGATCCGCGCTTGATAGAGCAGCTTGCCGCTCGAGTGCGTCTTGCCCTTGTCGTGATCGAAGAACACGCCAGGACTACGGTGCAACTGCGAAACGACTACGCGCTCCGTCCCGTTGATGATGAACGTACCGTTCTCGGTCATGAGCGGGATCTCGCCGAAGTAGACCTCCTGCTCTTTGATGTCGCGGACGAGGCGCTCTGAGCCTTCGCCGGCCGAGTCGTAGATGATCAGCTGAATCGTGACTTTGATCGGGGCCGCAAACGTCATGCCGCGCTGACGGCATTCATCGACGTCGTACTTCGGCTTTTCGAGCGTATAGCTCACGAACACGAGCTCGCTCGTGCCGTTGAAATCGCGAATCGGAAACACGCTTCGGAACACGCCCTGCAGACCGTATTCCTGCCGCGTACCAGGCTCGATGCTGGTCTGCAGGAACTTGTCGTAGGACTTCATCTGAATGTCGATCAGATTCGGGATCTCGATGATTCGATCGATCTTCCCGAAACTCTGCCGCACCCGGAAATTGGTCTGAATTGCCGCCACCATGTTCTGGGCTCCTACTCTTTCTTGGTGGGCCGCCAAGTCCACCCGGTACGTGACCTACTGCAGTCCTCACGCGGCTCGAGTCGCGGAGGAAATAAGTGCGAAGAGAAAAATGAGACGCGCTCAGCACAGGGCAGACCTACCCTGTGCCGAGCGTTAAAAGCACGCGCTCGGTTGAGACCAATCGAGAGTTGCGTTCGGCTTTTACTTGAGGGCAACGCTGGCGCCCGCCTCTTCCAGTTTCTTCTTGAGTTCTTCTGCGTCGGCCTTCGACAGGCCTTCCTTCACGATCTTCGGCGCTTCCTCGACCAACTTCTTGGCTTCGGCGAGGCCCAAGCTCGTGACTTCGCGCACGACCTTGATGACCTGGATCTTCTTGTCGCCGCCGCCCGTGAGCTCGACCGCAAACTCGGTCTGCTCTTCGACAGGCGCCGCTGCAGCAGCAGCACCGCCGCCGACACCAGCCACGGCGACTGGCGCCGCCGATACGCCCCACTTGGTCTCGAGCGCTTTCACGAGCGCTGCGACATCCGCAACGGTCCAAGAGCTCAACTCGTCGACCATCTGTTCCTGATTCAAACTTGCCATCTCTGTCTCTCCACTCATCCAGAGCTGCCGGCGGCAGCCAAAAGTTGTTGAACGTAACTCTGAGATTTGCCCTTCGGATCAGCCGATCGGGCAGGTGTGACTACTTCTGTTCCTGTTCCGGGTCCTGCAGCTGGCGCGCGCGCGCATCGAGGGCGTACGCGAGGTTCTGGCCGGCCGCTGCGAGCTGACGCACGAGGCTTTGGGCCGGTGCATTCAACGTGGCGAGCAGCATGGCGCGGATCTCGTCCTTGCCCGGCATCGTCGCAAGTTCGCTTTCAACGCGAGCACCGTCCATGACAGTGTTCTCGATGACGCCGCACTTGATCGCGAACCTGGCCGCAACGGCCTCGTCCTTGCGGAAGTCCTTGATGACCTTCGCTGCAGTCGAGGGGTCTTCGTACGTCCACGCGATTCCAGTCGTACCGATGAGGTTCTTGAGGAACGCCTCGGTCTCGAGCGGGGTGCCTTTCACGGCCTTCGCAACGAGCGTGTTCTTGACGACCTTGTAGTCGACGCCGACCTTGCGGAAGGCGTTACGCAACTCGGTTGCCTTGAGAACGTTCAGCCCGCGGAAGTCCACGAGCACGGCGCTCGTCGCGCGCGCGAACCGATCTTTGATCAGATCGATTTGTTCCTGCTTCACGGCATGAGTGACGCTCATGATCAGGCCTCCACTTCGTCGATCGACTGCGGGTCGACTTTGATGCCTACGCCCATCGTCGTGCTCAGCGTGACGCTCTTCACGTACTGGCCCTTGGCGGTGCTCGGCTTTGCCTTGATCAGCGCGCCCAACAGCGAACGCACATTGTCAGCGAGTTTCGGCGCTTCGAACGACTTCTTGCCGACCGGGACGTGCACGATGCCCGCCTTCTCGACGCGGAACTCGATCTTGCCGGCTTTGGCTTCTCGGACGGCCTTGCTGACGTCCATCGTGACCGTGCCGACCTTCGGGTTCGGCATCAGACCGCGCGGCCCGAGCACACGGCCCAAGCGACCGACCTGACCCATCATGTCCGGGGTTGCGATCACGGTGTCGAAGTCCAGAAAGCCTTCCTGCACCTTCTTCACGAGGTCATCCGCACCGACAAAGTCAGCAGCAGCTTGCTCCGCTTCAGTGGCTTTCTCGCCCTTCGCGAACACCAAGACGCGCTTGCTCTTACCGATGCCGTGCGGCAGCACTATTGCGCCACGCACCATTTGATCGGCGTGCCGCGGGTTGACCCCGAGGCGGACCGCCAGATCCACAGTCTCTTCAAACTTCGCGAAGCTCGCGGGTTTGAGGAGCGCACAAGCTTCGTCGACAGTGTACAGCTTCTGCCTGTCCACCTTCGACAAAGCGTCATTTCGCTTCCGACCAGGTTTCACGTCTTCCTCCAGGTGGTGCATGCGATCGGTCGTACTGACCGGTCTCCCACCGCTCTCACTTCAGCCCACTACGTCAGTCACACGACCTCAATCGACAACATCTACGCCCATCGAACGCGCGGTGCCGGCAAGGCTCTTGATTGCTGCCTCGAGGCTCGCGGCGTTCGTGTCTTGAATCTTCAACTCGGCGAGCTTGCGTAGCTGCGCCTGGGTGATCTTACCGACCTTGTCCTTGTGCGGACGCGGCGAGCCCGAACCAGGCTTACCGGTGATCGTCAGGCCGAGCTCCTTCTTGATCAGAACGGAGGCGGGCGGCGTCTTCAGCTCGAACGTGAACGAGCGGTCCGAAAACACGCTGATCACGACCGGGACGATCATCCCTTCCTGCGACGCGGTCCTGGCGTTGAACTCTTTGCAGAACGCCATGATGTTCACGCCGTGCTGGCCGAGCGCGGGGCCGACCGGCGGGGCCGGGTTGGCCTTGCCCGCGGGCAGTTGCAGCTTGATCTGTCCAGTGACCTTCTTCATCTGAGCACCATTCGCTCGCGCCGCTGGGCGCGCAGGCCGTAACCGTTATTCAGGCCGTCTTCTCGACCTGGCTGTAGTCCAACTCCACCGGAGTCGCGCGACCAAAGATCGACACGAGCACGCGTACCTTCTGCTTCTCGGGCTTCACTTCCTCGATCGTCCCCGTGAAGTTCGCGAACGCACCGTCGTTCACGCGCACGTGGTCGCCCGCCGAGAACATGACTCGCGGCCTTGGCTTGGCCGCGCCTTCTTCTACCTGCTGCACGACCGATTGAATCTCGGGCGGCGGGACCGGCTGGGGCTTTCGACCGCCCACGAACCCAGTCACCTTCGGAGTATCACGAACGACGTGCCAGGCCTCATCCGTCATCGCCATCTGGACGAAGATGTAGCCGGGATAAAAAGTCTTCGATGATACTCGCCGTCCACCCTGGCCGTCTTGCACGGTCTCAGTCGGGATCAGGACCTCACCGAAAGAATCGTCCATGTTAGCTTGCTTGATTCGCTCTGCAAGCGAGAGCTTCACTTTCTGCTCGAAGCCCGAGTAGACCTGCACCACGTACCACTTCAAGTGGCGCTTCTGCCCGGCTGCGCTCGGATCTTCGCCGTTGAGCGGAAGAGCCGAGGCGCTCGAGGAAGTCGCGGTGTCTTTGGTTTGGTCAGCCACTCGTCCTATACCTTGTACTTGTAGAGAAGATCGGTGATGGCCGACCAAACGAAGTCGAACGAACCTACGATGGCCGCCGCGATGATCGAGGTGACGATGACGACGATGGTCGACGCGTAGGTTTCTTTGCGCGACGGCCAACTCACCTTGGACAGCTCGCTGACGACATCGACAACGAGCCGGTGAGACTTCTCAGTCCGGTACAAACCCAGCGCGACACCGAAGCCGATGGCCGCGCTGATGACGGTTACAACCACGTCGTTCGGCTCGTCGAAGTACTGCCAGCCGAGCGTGATCATTTTGTCCGCGAGCCACAGGACGAACGCCGCGATGATTACGAAGACGTACTGAACCCAGCGGCTCAGTCCGAGTCCACGTGTCGACACGACCGAAGGCGCCGCCGGTAGGTTGCGCTCTTCCGGAAGTTGCTCGGTCTCGGGGCTGATTTCTTTGGTGGCGTTCATGGTCTTCGACCTGATTCAGCAGGCCAGGAGGGATTCGAACCCACAACCTGAGGATTTGGAATCCCCTGCTCTACCATTGGAGCTACTGGCCTTAATCGTGACGTGCGGCTCTGGTTCCAAATCCCTTTGACTACGCGTTCCGAAATTCACTTCGACTCTCTGTGCTCCGTGTGTTTGTTGCACCCGGCACAGAACTTCTTCAGCGTCAATCGCTGCTTCACACTCGCGCGCGCCTTCGTCGTTTCGTAGTTGCGCGCGCCGCATGCCTCACAAACCAACACAATCTTCAGTCGGTCACCCATAGGGCCCTCACCCGCGGCCCTATAGGCACTTACGCGTTTACTCGATGATCTTCGTGACGACGCCCGCGCCTACGGTCTTGCCGCCTTCGCGAATCGCAAATCGTTGCTGCGCTTCGAGCGCAACCGGCGTGATGAGCTCGACAACGATCTTCACGTTGTCGCCCGGCATCACCATCTTCACTTCTTCAGGAAGCTGGATCGTCCCGGTCACATCCGTCGTCCGCATGTAGAACTGCGGACGGTAGTTCGTAAAGAAAGGCTTGTGACGGCCGCCTTCGGCCTGCTTGAGGACGTACACCTCGCCCTCGAACTTCTTGTGCGTCTTCATCGAGCCGGGCTTGCAGAGAACCTGGCCGCGCTCGACGTCGTCTTTTTCAATGCCGCGCAAGAGACAGCCGACGTTGTCGCCAGCTTGGCCCTCGTCGAGCAACTTGCGGAACATCTCGACGCCCGTCACGACGCTCTTCTTCGGATCCCGGAAACCCAAGATCTCGATCTCGTCGTTCACGTGGACTTTGCCGCGCTCGATCCGGCCGGTGACCACGGTGCCGCGGCCCTTGATCGAGAACACGTCCTCGACAGCCATCAAGAACGGCTTGTCGACGTCGCGCACCGGTAGGGGGATCGCTTCGTCCACCGCTTCTACCAGTTCCTGTATCGACTTGATCCACTGCGCGTCGCCCTGAAGCGCTTTCAGCGCACTCACACGCACAACCTTCGCGTCGTCGCCGCCGAAGTTGTACTTGTTGAGCAGCTCGCGGACTTCCATCTCGACCAGATCGAGAAGGTCGGGGTCTTCGACCGCGTCGGTCTTGTTCAACGCGCACACGATCTTCGGCACGCCCACCTGGCCGGCCAACAACACGTGTTCCTTGGTCTGCGGCATTGGACCGTCAAGCGCGCTCACGACCAGGATCGCGCCGTCCATCTGCGCAGCGCCCGTGATCATGTTCTTGATGTAGTCCGCGTGCCCCGGGCAATCGACGTGCGCGTAGTGGCGAGTCTTGGACTCGTACTCCACGTGGCTCACCGCGATCGTGACGATCTTGCTCGCGTCGCGGACGGTGCCGCCCTTCGCGATATCAGCATAGGAGACAGCCGCGCCACCGAACGTGTCGGCCATAACCTTGGTGATCGCCGCCGTAAGCGTCGTCTTGCCGTGGTCGATGTGGCCGATCGTGCCGATGTTCACGTGCGGCTTGGTTCTCTGGAACTTTTCCTTACCCATGAGTGTCTCCGGACCGTCTCTGATACTGTTTCGGGGTTCTAAGGACTGGCTGTTGCCGGGCGGGAGCCCAGGAGGAGGATTGAACTCCCGACCTCCTCCTTACCAAGGAGGTGCTCTACCACTGAGCTACCTGGGCGGATTGTCGTTTCGTGACGTGGGGTTAGGTTTGCTACCGGAGCGGGAGATCGGGTTCGAACCGACGACATTCAGCTTGGAAGGCTGACGCTCTGCCAACTGAGCTACTCCCGCGCGTTATCATTTGTGACTACCCCGCTGGCGCGCGGGGGGTGGAGGGTAGAGGGTTCGAACCTCTGTAGGCATAAGCCGGCAGATTTACAGTCTGCTCCCTTTGGCCGCTCGGGCAACCCTCCGAAATTGTTAGCTTTCTCTCTGTGACGACATCCTCAACGTGGGAGCTAGCGACGGGATTTGAACCTGCAACCGCCTGTTTACAAAACAGGTGCTCTACCGTTGAGCTACGCCAGCAACAGAAACTCCTGTGTTTACGCGGAGATTCCTACCAATCAACACGTCGGTGCGATCGGACGGACGCGCGCCTGCGTCTGGCACGCAAAAGGGGCGTGTCTTGTACGCGTAGGCTTCTAAAGAGTCAAGAACACAGGGGACAAAAACTGAGCCAAACTCGATCCAGGTTACGAGTTTGATCCGGTCCGCCAGGTCTCAGCCGCAAACACGGCATCGAAACCTGCGAGTGGTACGGTCTCGCTCGTGGGCTTTCGGCAGACAACTGCAGGTCGCGCCTACGAGTTTGCGACGCTTCGCGAGCTCCTCGCTAAAGCCTCGCCCGGCCGGGCCGCCGATCGTTTAGCCGAGATCGCTGCGAAAGACGAGACCGAACGGGTCGCCGCACGGTTCGCGCTGGCCGACGTTCCGCTGCGGGCCTTCCTTGCGGAGGACTTGATCCCAGGCGACATCGACGAGGTGACGCGGTTGATCCGGAGCCAGCATGATCCGGAGGCGTTCCGCGAGATTGCGTCGCTCACGGTCGGGGAGCTTCGCGACTGGCTGCTGAACGCAGACCCCGCTGCGCTGGTTCGAGTGCGGTGGGCGCTGACCCCGGAGATGGTCGCGGCGGCCAGCAAGCTGATGCGCCATCAGGATCTGATCTCGGTCGCGCGCAAGTGCGAGGTCGTGACGCGGTTTCGGAACACGCTCGGCTTGCGCGGCAGACTGGCGACGCGGTTGCAGCCAAACCATCCGATCGACGATCCACGCGGGGTCGCGGCGAGCATCTTGGATGGATTGCTGCTCGGCAACGGCGACGCGGTGATCGGCATCAACCCCGCGACCGACGATCCGGCGAACGTGCAGCTACTGCTGCGGCTGGTCGACGAGCTTCGCGAAAAGCACGCGATTCCCACCCAGTCGTGCGTCCTCGCACACGTGACTACGACGATGCAGCTCGTCGCGGCAGGCGCGCCCGTCGACCTGGTCTTTCAATCGATCGCCGGGACCGAGGCCGCAAACAAGTCGTTCGGGATTCAGTTGTCGATGCTGAAGGAGGCGCGTGAGGCCGCGCTCGAGCTCAAGCGCGGCACTGTCGGCGACAACCTGATGTACTTCGAGACCGGCCAAGGCAGCGCCCTCTCGGCCGACGCGCACTACGGGGTAGACGCGCAAACCTGCGAAGCGCGGGCGTACGCGGTCGCGCGCGAGTACTCGCCGCTCCTCGTGAATACGGTCGTCGGCTTCATCGGCCCGGAGTACCTGTTCGACGGTCGCGAAATCATTCGCGCGGGTCTCGAGGATCACTTCTGCGGCAAGTTGCTCGGCCTGCCGATGGGTTGCGACGTCTGTTACACGAACCACGCCGACGCCGATCAGAACGACATGGACACGCTGCTGACGCTGCTGGGCGTCGCCGGCGTCAACTACATCATGGGCGTGCCGGGCGCGGACGACGTGATGCTCGCCTACCAGAGTACGTCGTTTCACGATGCGCTGTATCTGCGTGAGGTCCTGCAGCTACCGCCGGCACCCGAGTTCGAGGCGTGGTTGTTGTCGAAGGGAATCTTCGAATCCGCGACGCGGGCGGCGCTGCCGGCAAACCAGTGGCGCGCGTTGCCCGGTTTTTTGACGCCGGCCTTGCGCGAAGCCAACGAAGCAGGTGAGTCGTGAGCGATTGGGCGCCACTGCGTCGCTACACGAATGCACGCATCGGATTGCCGCGTGCAGGTACGACTGTGAGCACGTCCGAGCTCTTGGCCTTTCAGCTGGCGCACGCGCAAGCCCGCGATGCGGTGATGAAAGGCTGGGATCCAGAGGTATTTGCGCGCGAGCTGACGGACGCAGGCATCGGCGCGTTTGTCGCCCACTCGTGCGCCACCGATCGAACGACGTATTTAGCGCGGCCCGATCTCGGCAGGCAGCTCGACGCGAAGTCGCTCACTTCGCTGAAAACGAAAGCCGCCACGGGGAAGGCGCCGGACGTCGCATTGATCATGTCCGACGGCCTGTCGGCCACTGCGGTGGAGGCGCACGGCCTTTCGACGTTGCGAGCTCTGCTCGATGCGTTCCGCCGCCGTGGGCTGCAGACTTCACCGGTTGTTCTGGTCCAAAACGGGCGAGTCGCCTTGTCCGACGTGATCGGCGAAGCACTTGGAGCGCGTATCGCCGTGATCGTACTCGGCGAGCGACCGGGGTTGAGCGCAGCGGACAGCTTGGGCATGTATCTGACGTTCAGCCCGAAAGGCGGCAACACCGACGCGCAGCGCAATTGCATCTCGAACGTCCGCGAGCCGGGTGGGTTATCGCCGGCCGAAGCGGCAGAACAGCTCGCCGGGTTACTCGTGCGTTCACTCGAGCAAGGCGTATCGGGAGTCGCGTTGAAGGCCCAAGCCGCCGAGCCGATTCTGCCGAACAGCTGAGCTTCGTTACGCTCGCGCGTAGTGAAGCCGCAGATAGCCGTTGTCGTAGATCTTCCGCTCCTTCAACGCGAGCTTGATCGGCGCGACAGCACGACCGAACAACTTGATTCCGGCACCGATCACGACCGGATTCAGCTTCAAAATGAGCTCGTCGATCTCGGTCGCAAGTGACGCCGCGAGCTCGCCACCGCCGCACAACCAAATGTCCCGACCCTCACGCGACTTCAACGAACGCACGAACTTCACCGCATCCGCAGACACCAAACCCACCGCGGGGTCGGGGCTCTCGCCGAGCGTGCTCGAAAACACATACTGCTCGAGGTGAGAATACGGGCTCTTCACACCGTCTTTCAGCCCGACTTCGTACGTCGCTCGCCCCATCAGAACCGTGTCGAACCGCTGATTCGGCGCCGTGATCTTGAGCGGCTCACGCAGATGTGTCGGCATCGTCTCCGGGAAGTCCGCGAGTAAATCGGCTGCCTGCGGGCCCTCGAACAGGAACGTGTCG
>DASRXR010001068.1:0-2593 GCA_035687405.1 Polyangiales bacterium | reverse complement strand
CTTTGCCGCGACGGACCAACGTGAGCGCGTCGATCTCGCCGGTCGTGGCCATCCGCATCAACTCGGGGAACGACACCGAATCGGTCCGACCGCCGCGCGCGACGTCGGGGAAGTACGCGTGGCGTGGCGCGAGATCGAGCGGTGAAACCACTGCGCCCGTGCTCGTCTCTTGGCCTCCGCCGACGAACTCGTCGACACCTTCGACCGGCTCGAAGCACGAGGTCGGACGCGCGAGGCCTTCTCCGACGTCGTCTTGATGACCCGGCGGACACAGCTCGTACGCCTGCATCAGCCGCGCGACTTGCGCGCTGGCATCGGCAGGGAAACCGCGCCGCGCGCAGATGGCTTCGAGTGTTGCCGCAAGCTGCTTCGCATCTGGCCGAAGCTTCGGATCGCTCTTCAACCCATCGCGCAAGACGCGCCGCACGTCGGACGGAATGCGTTTGTCGCTCTGCTCGAGTGGGCGCAGATCCACGTCGCGAATCCGGAGCAGCACGTCGAGCTGCGCGCCGCCGGCAAATAGCGGCCGGCCCATCAACAGCTCCGCGAGGATCACGGTCAGCGTAAACACGTCGCTCTTACCGTCGAGCGACAGACCTTGCACCTGCTCGGGCGACATGTAGCCGAGCTTCCCGCGCAGGTCGTTGTTGCCCGTGTGGCGCTCGCGCGAGCTCGTGCAGGCGATGCCGAAGTCGGCGAGCTTCAGGTGACCGGTGCGCGTAAGGAGCAGATTGCCCGGGCTCACGTCGCGATGGACGAGGCCAAATAGCTCGCCGCCGTCGCGCCGTAGCCGGTGCGCGTAGTCGAGTGCGCGCGCAGTTTGCGCCGTGAGATACAGCGCGACGTGCAGCGGCAGCGCTTGCTTGCGGCTTGCCGCAGCTCGAAGCAGCCGGCCAAGGCTGGTGCCTTCGACCAACTCCATCGCCAAGTACAGCTCACTGTCGTCATCGCCGAAGTCGAAGACTTGGACGATGTTCGGATGGGATAGCCGCGCCGCTAGCGAAGCCTCCTCGATGAACATCTTCACGAACGCTTCGTCTTCGGCCGCGCTCGGCAGGATGCGCTTCACTGCGACGCGTTTACTAAACCCATGCGGGCCTTCGCGTCGTGCAGAGAACACTTCGGCCATACCACCGGCGCCGAGTTTAGCTTCGATGTGATAGCCGCCGAGCACTGCCCCGGGAACGATCGCCCGTCGATGCCGCGATCCTGATCGTCCCGTGTCCTCGCGCCCAGAATGCGCGGGTCGAACACCAGGGTCGGGTACTTGCTTTGCCAAATGCGGTGCCATGCGAGAGCGAGTTACACGTTCCCCATTACTGAACAGATCGGGGGGTCGCTTTCAACCAGATTTTATTATTACACACCTTTTGCGCTCTCCGCTCAGAAATATGGACCCGAGTCAGCACTCGCGTCGCACTACATCATGGTGTAAGGTCGGCGGCCGTATGTGGGCAGAGGACCGACGTCTCGCCCGCACGTCAGGGATGACTTGAGACCATAGGAGCGGCGGAGTTCGGATGCGGAACCTTCGTATTTTCTACATGTGCGGCGCGCTATCGCTCGCCGGAACCTTCGTCGGCTGCAACGCACCTGCGCAGGGCAACTGCCCCAAGCCAACCGGTTTGTACAAAGCGCAGTATTCGTTGATCCAAGGAACGTGTGCGGGTGGCTATCAGCCATACGCGCTGGAGTTCGGGGCTGATGATCCACCGAGTACGACTCGAACCGAGACGCGTCTTGCGGACGTCGTCATTACCGAGACGCAGCTGAGGGGCTGCGAGATCACCGTAGGTCAGCGAGTCACCGGTGAAGGTGCGACGAACGGCAACGGGTCCACCAAGTCGGCGATCGCGGCGCAACTAGGCGTCGTCGACGACATGAACCTGTCCGGCAGCGTCGTGCGCACCGACTTCATGGAAGACGGAACCACGGTGCGCTGCTCCGCATCGTACGATGCTTGGTACACGCGGGACGACTTGCTACTCGGCGCGGCTGCCCGCGACTGAGCAGCGGTTACGCACTCATGTAGCGCTCGACGCCCGGCTTGCACTTTATGTGCGAGCGCGGCGTCGCGTCGCGTTTAAGCTATGCCATGGCTAACGCGCGCAAGAAGCTCCGCTTGGTACACGGACCCACGCCTCTCGAACGCGTGGCTTCACTCGATGCGTTGGTCGGCGCAGAGCTTTGGGTGAAGCGCGACGACATGACTGCAGGGCCGGAAGCGGGCAACAAGATCCGCAAGCTGGAGTACCTGCTCTGCGACGCGCTCGAACAAAACGCGGACACGGTCATCACCTGCGGTGGTGTCCAGAGTAACCACGCACGTGCGACCGCGATTCTCGCGCGGCGCCTCGGGTTGTCGCCGGTGCTCGTGCTCCGAACGCCGGATGGTCGCGCGCCGGAGCCACCCTGGCAGGGTAACTTGATGCTCGACGGTCTCGTCGGCGCGGACGTGCGCTTCGTCACCCCGGCGCAATACGCCAATCGCGATGTCGTCCTCGCGTCGATCGCGGACGAGCTCCGGAGCGCCGGTCGTCGCCCGTACGTGATTCCGGAAGGCGGGAGCAACGGCCTCGGCGCTCTCGGGTAC
>DASRXR010001067.1:0-12979 GCA_035687405.1 Polyangiales bacterium | reverse complement strand
GGGTGGCGCGCCGAGGTGCGAAGGGACGAGTGTCGTCTCATGCAGTGCCGATGGCAGCATGGAGAACCGCAGTGCGTGCTCGAGTGGTTATTGTAGCGCGGGTCGGTGCGTCGACTGCATGCCAGGCATGAGTCGGTCCTGCGGAAACCCGGCAAAGGGCATCTGCAAGCCAGGCACAGAACGATGCAGCGCAACGGGCGTGTGGGGCACCATCTGCGAGGGCGAACAGAAGCCAGAGAGCGAGGAGACGAGACCGTGCGATGGTCTCGACAACGATTGTGACGGCATGCCGGACGACTGCGCTGACACGCGTCTCACGTGCAGAACGCTCGTCGGCACTGAGACGAAGTGCCTACCCGCTGGCTCTTACACCGACAGTTGCACGCACTGCGAGGTCAGCGGCGGCTCCATCAGATGCGCGTGCGCGGGCAATCAGGCTCTTGGAACCGCGATCCCACTGACTTGCCGAGACATCTTCCAGAGCGAAGGCGACCTCATGTGCGTCTAGCTTTTGCGGTGTTTCGCGCGGTGTTTCGCTTCGCTTGGTGCCGCGAATAGATCCAGCTGCGGTTCCGGCTCTGGTTTTACCGGGTCGATCAGCTCTGGCGCGTCATTCGATACTGAATTCACCAACGTTGAGACTGGATGCGCGACCAAGTGCTCGGTTCCTGCCGATGACTTCAAGATCGCCGCCAGCTGGTCTTCCGTTTTTGGCTTCGGATCGAGCCACAGATCGATCGCATCCTTCGGCACCTCCAACGGCATTCGATCGTGAATGTCGTTCATGAAACCAGCTGCCGCTCGCGTGACTATCGCGAAGCTCTCGATGACTTCGCCATCTCTCGTGGTCCAACGCTCCCACACGCCCGAGAGCGGAATGAGCTTGCCGTTCTGCGCGTGAATGTAGAGGGGCTGCTTGCGACCACCGATCTTCTTCCACTCGTAGTAGCCGCTCACCGGGATGATGCAGCGCCGCTGCTCGAGCGCCTTCTTGTACGCAGGCTTCGACGCAATCGTTTCGACCCTTGCATTGATCATGCTGGCACCACTCTTGGGCTTGCTCGAACCCGCGGTCGCCTTCGACTTCGCCCAAAACGGCTGAAGGCCGAAATGCATCTGCGCTAAGGCGCGCTCCGGCTCGTTCGTGATGACCGGCGCGAGGTCCGTCGGGGCGATGTTGAAATGCGGGAGCCACACTCCGCTGCGATCGGTGACGATGCCAAACGCCTGCGCGAGCTCCGCGAGATCAGGGACGCTTACGACGAATCTTCCGCACATAACAGGCTGCGCGCGAAGCGCACAGCCAGTGTGTGGCTCGAACCGAGCAGGAGCAACGGGGAGGGTGGATGGGAGAAGGTCGGAAGGGGCGGGGGCGGCGCGGATGGGAGGACGCCGGAGGGGAGGATATCTACTTCCCGCGTTCTCCTATCCTCGCGGATAGGCCGCCGGCACTTCTGGGGTTCTCCTGTCCCCACCGCATCCCTTCTCACGCAACAGCGCCGGTCCACCCGAGTTCTCGAGTGTCCGGCGCCGCGTTTCTAGAGAAGCCCGCTCACCACATCGGGTAAGAGGTTCGAAGCGAACCTCTTACTGTCGAGCACCCGGCGCATCCACCGTCGGCGTCGGAACACTCGCCTCGGGCTCGTCATCATCATCGCGCGGCTGCGACTGCCCATTCGTGATGAGCTTGCCGTTCACGTACTCCATCGGCGCGACACGCTTCCCGAAAATCGACTCGGGATCGCTCAACCGCAATGCCTCGCGCAACGCCTCATCGGCATGCTCGATCAACACGATTCGCGTCGCCGACAACACACGCCGCGGGATCTCACGCAGATCCTTCCGATTGTCCTTCGGAATCAACAACGTGTGGATACCCGCACGATGCGCCGCCAACGCTTTTTCCTTCAAACCACCGATCGGCATGATGCGACCACGCAGCGTGATCTCACCCGTCATCGCAAGATTGCGACGCACCGGAATCTTCATCAACGCACTCGCGATGCTGGTCGCCATCGTCACACCCGCACTCGGACCGTCCTTCGGCACGAACTCCGGGAAGTGAATGTGAAAGTCGTTGTTTTGATAGAAGTCGTTCGGCAACCCGAGCAGCTTCTCACGCGACCGGATGTAACTCATCGCAGCCTGCGCCGACTCCTGCATGCCCTTCTCGAGCAAACCAGTGATCACGAGCTTGCCCTTACCGGGCACCACCGCGACCTCGCACTCGAGAATCGCGCCGCCGTAGTTCGTGTACGCGAGACCGTTCGTCAAACCGATCTCGTCGGTCCCACGCGCACTCTCCGGACGATACTTCGGCACGCCCAAGTACTTCGGAATGCTCTTCGCAACGATCCGGTACTTCTCTTTCTTGTCGGTGTTGACGACCTTGCGCGCGACCTTTCGGCAAATGCTGCCGAGCTCGCGCTCCAAGTTACGCACACCAGATTCCTTCGTGTAGTGATGCACGACGGCACGGATCGCATTCTCGGTGATCTCGAGATCGACCTCCTGCAAACCCGCTTCCTCACGCTGCCGCGGGATCAAGTAACGCACCGCAATGTTCAACTTCTCGAACTCGGTGTAGCCACTGAGCGAGATGATCTCCATCCGGTCCGCGAGCGGCGCCGGAATGCCCGACATGCTGTTCGCAGTCGTGATGAACATCACGTCCGACAAGTCGTAGTCGAGGTCGAGGTAGTGGTCGTTGAAGCTGCGATTCTGCTCGGGATCGAGCACCTCGAGCAGCGCCGCCGCGGGATCACCGCGGAAGTCCGACGACATCTTGTCGATCTCGTCGAGCAAGAACACCGGATTGTTCTGCCCGGCCTTCCGCAAGCTCTGCACGATCCGACCCGGCAAGGCACCGATGTAGGTACGCCGATGGCCGCGAATCTCAGCCTCATCGCGCACACCGCCGAGCGACAAGCGCACGAACTTGCGACCGGTCGCCCGCGCGATCGACTTCGCCAATGACGTCTTACCGACGCCAGGCGGACCGACCAAACACAGCACTGGCCCGCGCAACTTCCCGACGAGCGCCTGCACCGCGAGATACTCGAGGATGCGCTCTTTGACCTTCTTCAAACCGTAGTGATCCTCGTTCAGGATCTTCTCGGCGAGGTCGATGTCGTAGTTCTCTTCGCTCTTGTCGTACCAGGGGAGGGCGAGCACCCAATCGATGTAGTTGCGCACGACGGTCGCTTCCGCGCTCATCGGCTGCATCATCTTGAGCTTCTTCAGCTCCTTCTTGAGCTTGTCTCCCGCTTCGTCAGTGAGCTTCTTCGCCTTGATCTTCTCTTCGAGCTCAGCGAGCTCGGAGCGGAACTCGTCGCGCTCGCCGAGCTCCTTCTGGATCGCCTGCATCTGCTCGTTGAGGTAGTACTCCTTCTGAGTACGCTCCATCTGCTTCTTGACGCGCGTGCGGATCTTCTTCTCGACTTGAAGAATCTCGATCTCCGCGCTCATCAGCTCGTACAAACGCGTGAGGCGCTTGGCCGGATCCGTCGTCTCGAGGATCTCCTGCCGGTCGCTCAACTTCACCGACGACAAGTGCACGACGATCGTGTCCGCGAGCCGCGCCGGATCGTCGATCGTCTGCACCGAGACGAGCATCTCGGGCGGAATGCGTTTGTTCAGCTTCACGTACGCTTCGAACGTCGCCTGCACCGACCGCATCAACGCTTCGAGCTCGACGCTGCTACCGACCGGCTCCTCGACGAGGCTCACCTCGCACAAGAAGAAGCCGTCGTTCGGAATGAAGCGATCGATGCGCGCGCGGCGCTTACCTTCGACGAGAACCTTGACCGTGCCGTCCGGCAAACGGAGCAGCTGAATGATCGTACCGACCGTGCCCATGCCGAAGATGTCTTCCGCAGTCGGGTCGTTGGTCTTGGCCTGGCGCTGAGCCGCCAGCAGAATCTCTTTGTCGTGATTCATCGCCTCTTCGAGCGCGGCGATCGACTTCTCGCGGCCTACGAATAGCGGCACCACCATGTGCGGGAAGACGATGATGTCCCGCAAGGGCAAGAGCGGGAGCACCTTCCCACCCTTCGAACGCTCGCCGGGGGGGCTATTGTCGTTTCGGAAGAACATCAGGCTCCTTGTGGACAGCGGGCGACCGCGCGGGAGCGGCCGGGCGTGCTCGGAAGCGTCGTTGTAGCATACCGCAAAAACAGGGCCGAAAGGCGTGCAGACCCACCCAGGAATCCTGAAGGATTCCGAGCGGGAGCAGGGTTGCGCACACGGCCTGAATAGGGCTGTACCGACTTCGCGAGAGCTCGCCAGTGAACTCTTCTGACTTAGGCGAGCTCAGCTTCCTTCTCGTAAACAGTGATCGGCGCTTCGCCCTTCTCGATCACATCGGAAGTGATGACCACTTCCTTGATCCCGGGACGCGAAGGCACCTCGTACATGATGTCCAGCATCGCGGCCTCGAGGATCGCTCGCAGACCACGCGCACCAGCGTTGCGCTTGAGTGCTTGGCCTGCGACGGCCTTGAGCGCGTCTTCCTGGAACTTGAGCTTCACGCCGTCCATCTCGAGCAGCTTCTGGAACTGCTTCACGAGCGCGTTCTTCGGCTTCATGAGGATGTCCATCAGGGCAGCCTCGTTCAGCTCGTGAAGCGTCGCGATGATCGGCAAGCGACCGATGAACTCCGGGATCATGCCGAACTTCAGCAAGTCTTCCGGCTGCACCTGTGTGAGCAGCTGGCCAATTTGCTTTTCCTTGCGCGAAGGAATGTCCGCGCCGAAGCCCAGGCTGCGTTCACCGATGCGGCGCTCGATGATCTGATCCAGACCCACGAACGCACCACCGCAGATGAACAGGATGTTCGTCGTGTCGACCTGCAGGAAATCCTGCTGCGGGTGTTTGCGACCACCCTTCGGCGGCACGTTTGCAATCGTGCCTTCGATGATCTTCAGCAGCGCCTGCTGCACGCCTTCGCCGCTCACGTCGCGCGTGATGCTCGGGTTGTCGCCCTTGCGCGCGACCTTGTCGATCTCGTCGATGTAGACGATGCCGCGCTGCGTGCGCTCGACATCGTGGTCGGCGTTCTGCAGCAGCTGAACGATGATGTTCTCGACATCTTCGCCGACGTATCCGGCTTCCGTCAGCGTCGTCGCATCCGCGATCGCAAACGGCACGTTCAAGATGCGCGCGAGCGTCTGCGCGAGCAGCGTCTTGCCGGAGCCAGTCGGCCCGAGCAGCAAGATGTTCGACTTCTGCAACTCGACCTCGTCGGCGGCGACGCGCGACTCGATCCGCTTGTAGTGACTGTGCACCGCGACCGCGAGCACCTTCTTCGCGCGGTCTTGCCCAATCACGTACTCGTCGAGCACGTTCTTGATCTCGCGCGGCTTCGGTAGCGGACCACCGCTGCTCCACGAATCTTCGCGATCGACTTCTTCCGCGATGATGTCGTTGCAGAGACCGATGCACTCGTCGCAGATGTAGACGGTGGGGCCGGCAATGAGCTTCTTGACCTCCTTCTGCGATTTTCCGCAGAAGGAACATTGCAGATTCCCGTGACTATCTTCTCGGCGCCGATCAACCACGGCAGTGTCTCGCTCTCACTGAAGTCTTTGCTCCCACTCGTCTGAGTCTAACGCCGCCTAGATACCCCTTCAAGGAAGGTGAGCCCACCCGTGTTGCCAGGCACGACTCGACCCGCTGTGTCACTTTTTCTCCTTGCTTTCCTTGGGCTCACGGCCCGCAATGACGCTGTCGATGATGCCGTAACTAAGGGCGTCTTCGGCCGACAGGTACTTATCGCGCTCGGTGTCGTGCTTGATCTTCTCTACCGGCTGGCCCGTGTGGCGACTCAGGATCTTATTCATCCGCTCGCGGATAAACAGGATTTCCTGGGCGTGAATCTCGATGTCGGTGGCCTGGCCCTGAAAGCCGGCGAGCGGCTGGTGAATCATCACCCTGGAGTTCGGCAGCGCCCGGCGCAAGCCCTTCGTGCCCGCCGCCAGGATCCAAGCCGCCATCGAGGCCGCCAGACCGATGCAGAGCGTCGCCACGGGCGCGCGCACGTATTGCATCGTATCGTAGATGGCTAGGCCAGCGGTGATCGACCCGCCAGGGCTATTGATATAGAGCGTGATCTCTTTGTCGGGGTCTTCGCTCTCGAGATAGAGCAACTGCGCGATGATGATGTTCGCGACGTCGTCGTTGATCTCGGTGCCCAAGAATACGATGCGGTCGTTGAGCAGCCGGCTGAAGATGTCCCAGCTGCGCTCGCCGCGTGGCGTAGTCTCCACTACCTGTGGGTACGGAATGAACGCCATCGGTCGCTCCTCTTTCATGGGCTTGCCTCTTGTGTCTGATCGGGCTTGGGCGCGGCCTCGACATCTGTGATCGTAGCCCGAGACACGAGATACTCAAGAAGCTTCTTTTCCAGAACTTGCAACTCCAGGGTGCGCTTCTGGTCTCCCTGGTGCTCGGCGCGGACTTTGGCGACGTGTTTGCCGCTGCGTTCGGCGAGCTCGCGGATCTTTGCCTCGATGTCGGCCTCTTGGACTTCGATGTTCTCGGCACGCGCGATCGCACCGAACAGAAGGCCCGCTCGCACCTTGCGCTCCGCGCGCTCGCGGAACTCTTGCTGCATCTTGTCGTCGAGATCGACTTGCTGGCCAAACATATATTGCAGTCGCACGAACTGCTCGAGCATCGCGCGAAACTCTTGCTCGATCAAACTTGGAGGTACCGCGATCGGGTTTTTGTCGACCAGCTTTTCAACGACTGCTTCGCGCACAGCTTCGTCCGCACGCTCGCGCGCTTCCGTCTCGAAGCGTGTACGAATCGATTGCTTCAGCGCGTCGAGTGAGTCGTGCCCGAGGTCTTTGGCGAGCTCGTCGTCGATCTCCGGCAGCACCTTGGCTTGAATGTCCGTTGCGGTGGCGTGGAACACAGCGCTCTTGCCGCGCAGCTCCGCGTAACCGTAGTCCTGCGGAAAGCCCACCGAGATCTCTCGACTCTGATTGATCTCGACGCCGGTGAGGCCGTTTTCGAGATCCGGTAACAGCCGCCCCGAGCCGAGCTCGATCTTACGACCGGAACCGCCCATCGCGGGCTTGTCTTCCCCGTCGACCGTGACTCTCAAATCCACCGTCACGACGTCGCCCGCTTGCGCCGGCCGCGGAGGCTCGGGCGTGACGAGCTCGGCCGCTTTCTCGCGCATGCGATCGATCTCCGCCGTGATCGCCGTGTCAGCGATCGCGTCGATCGTACGCTCGACCTCGATCCCGCTGCTGTCCACGCTGTCGATCTTGGGGCGCACTTCGAGCTTGGCCGTGAAGGTCAACGGCTCGCCGTCCGTGATGTTTGCGGGCGTCAGGTCCTGGTAGGCGACGGGCTCGAGCTTGTGCTCGACCACGGCCTTGTCCAGGCTTTGGCGCATCAACTCCGCCGTCACCTCGGAGCGAATCGACTTGCCCAGTACGTTCTTCACGACATTGCGCGGCACTTTGCCGACGCGGAAGCCGCGAATGTGGGCCTTGCGCTGCATGTTCCGGTAGGCGCTCTCGAGGTCCTCGGCGACCTTCTCCCAGGGCACCTCGACTTTGACCTCGACCAAGACCGGACTAATCGTTTCGACGTGCGACTGCATGCAGAGCTATCTCCCGGGATCGGATCCCCAAGGCTCGGGGCTGGTCGGTGAGGCACAAGCGCTGTGACACCGCCGCCGACGGACGAATAAAGAACCCCAAAACCCGGGGTTCTAGAGCAAGGGGGCTGTTCTAGTGCTCCCTGATCGGCGGGTCAAGGTTGAGCGTACCGACCGAAGGAGGGGGGGTCGAGCCGTCGACGAGATCTATTCCCAACTCGCGCGCAACCTCGAAGATCCGCGGGTCGCGATAGAACTCCCCGAACACGATTCGCAAGATCCCCGTATTCGCGATGCACTTGAAGCAGTTCCAGCAGGGCGACGCCGTCACGTAGATCGCGGCGCCGTCGATCCGCGTGCCGTTCTTCGCGGCTTGGATGAGCGCGTTCACTTCGGCATGGATCGTTCGGACGCAGTGGCCGTCCTCCATCATGCAGCCGACTTCCTCGCAATGAGGTAGGCCACGCACCGACCCATTGTACCCCGTCGACAAGATCGTTTTGTCGCGGACGATCACCGCGCCGACGTGTTTGCGCGCGCAGGTCGAACGGCTCGCGACCTCACGCCCGATGTTCATGAAATACCGATCCCACGAGACCCGTTCGCGCATGGCCGTGAGTATCACCTATCCCGGGGCGCGCGCGAGCCGATCAACGCCGACATTGCACGCTGGATCGGCTTCGGACGCGCGATCACGGACCGAGCGCGATCGCCGGGATGCGCGCGCGTAGCTGGGGCGCGAGATCGCGCACGATCAGCAGCTTTTTGGCCTTGCGGACGACCTCCCAGCGATCGGCCGGCGGCGTCGGAAACTGACGCGCCACATGCGCGGCTGCAGCCTCGGCTTCTTGCGCGTCGCGCTCGCTGTCCCACACGCTGACCCACACCACGGCGGGCGGCTGCGTCGCCGAACGGTAGACGCGTAGGCGGTCGCCGTCCCAACCATCGGCTGCGCGTTTCGCATCCGCCTCGCGCGCGCCTTGGCTGAAGTAGACCCCGATCTCGAGCTCACCGAGCGTGTCCTCGCGAACGACCTCGTAGCCCGCGGCGGCGAGCTCCGGCAGCTCGGGAAGCTTGAGCTGCTGCGGCAGATCCGGCTCGGCGAACCGCGTCGGATGCAGCACTTGCTCACTCGACACCGGCGGCATCGCGTGCGCGCGATTGACCGCTTCGAAGCCGCCGACGCCATGCAAGCTCGCACAAAACGCGAGCCCATCGACGTACGCGCTCAGCAGCGGCACGCGGATGATCGCCGGCGCTTGCTCGAGCTCGGTGCCGGCCAGCGGCGAGCGCCGCACCACGTCGGAGAAAGATTGGATCTGGCTCGGGTTCCCGGTCAGCCGCGAGAGCGGAATGTCTTCGCGCTCGAGCGCGTAGCCGATCATCGCGAGCGTCGCATCGCCTTCGACTAGCGCATGAAACGCGTTGTCGGCATCGGTGTCGCGCGTGGCGTGGATGTTTTGAAACAGGTTCAAGTGCTGATCTTGCAGCGCGTGCACGAGCTCGTGCACCAGCACGATGCGCGCTTCGCTCAGCTCCGAGCCTTCTTCCGCATTCATGTCGTCGCCGCGCCCGAACGCGCGCATCACGTCGTCACGAACGACCAAGTGCTTTTCTTCCGCATCGTAGTAGCCCACGACTTGCTCGCCCATCAGGCGCAGCAGCAGCGAGCGCACGTCGAGATCCTGCGGCAATAACCCGAGCGCTGCGTAGACGACGCGCGCGCGATCGAGCTCTTCGTCTTCGATCTGCGACTCGACGTACGACGTGATTCGATCCCGATCCTCCACGAGCACCGGCACCGGTCGCTTGAACGTGAGGCCGCGCACGCGTTCCGCGCTTCCCATCAGCTCGTCGACCACGCGCGTTTCGCGCGGCGACGGCCCGCGTCGAGTGCCTTGCAGGACGGGAGTCGGCTTTGGTGGAGCAATCGGCGGCTTTTCGGTCGCGTCGTGAGCGTCCTTTGCGTCGCCGGCCGGCGCTGCGCTGCTGCATGCGCCGAACAGAGCGATGCATGAGAGCAGCACGAGCGAGTGCTTCATTCGGTTGCCCTTAACACCACACAATGAGTGAGCGGACGAAAGCCGACTTCCTCGCGGAAGACGCGGCGTGCTGCGCGGGCAGCGGCCTCGCGCAGGGCGTCGTCTTCGATCGGCAACGCCAGCCTGTTCACGGCGAGCTCTGCTTCGTTAACGACGTCTTCCAAGAGGTCGCGGTCGGCGTCTTCCCACACCACACCGCGTGTAAGCACACGCGGCCGCGCGCGCAGCGCTCCGCGTTCGTCGACGGCGAGCGTGATCAGCACGATGCCGACTTCGGCCATCAGCATGCGATCGCGCAACACGACCGGCGGAAGCTCGGAGCCTGCTTGGATGTGGATGCGCCCGCTCGGCGCACTCGGTCCGAGCCAAGCAGCGTTGTCGTCGACTTCGAGCACCGCGCCGTTTTCGATCACGACCGTCTCCGGCACACCGAGATCGCGAGCGAGAGCGGCGTGCCGCTTCAAGTGGTGATAGGTGCCGTGGACGGGCACAAACGTCTGCGGTCGGACGAGCTGGATCAGCGCGCGCTGCTCGTCGCGACAAGCGTGACCACTCACGTGCAGCTTCGGATTGTCGAAGCGCTGCAGCACCCGCACGCCGTTGCGCTCGAGGTTGTCGATCAGCGAGTGGATCGCGCGCTCGCGACCCGGGATCACGCGCGACGAGAGGATCACCGTGTCGCCCGGATCGAGCCGAAGGTGATTGTGGTTACCCGCCGCCAACCGCGCGAGCGCCGCTTGCGGCTCGGCTTGCGAGCCACTCGCGATCACGAGCAGCCGGTCGCGTGGCGTCGTCTGTGCGTGCTCGGGCGCGATCATCGTCGGCATCGGGCGGGGCAATAGCCCCAGTCGTTCGGCGACCCGCAGGTGCGTCTGCAGCGAGCGACCGAGCGGCAGCGTGAGCTTACCGGCAGCCGCCGCCGCCCGCAGTAAAGATGCAAGCCGGTGGATGTTCGAGCCGAACATCGAGACGATCAGTCGCTGGTCGGCAGCCTTCACGTACTCGGCGAGCGTTTCACCGACACCGCCTTCGCTACCGGACGACCCTTCGACGTCCACGTTCGTCGAGTCGCTGAACAGCACGCGAACGCCCTCGTCACCGAGCTCGCCCAGAAACGGCAAGTCGCACGGTTCGCCGTCGGCGGGGTTCGGGTCGATCTTGAAGTCGCCCGAGTGCACAAAAGTGCCGACGCGCGAACGGAACACGAGGCCCGTCGAATCCGGTATCGAGTGCGTGACGCGAAACGGCTCGACCGTAAACGCGCCGAGCTGAAGGACTTGCCGCGGTCGCACCGCGATGAGCTCGGGCGGACGGTCCCATTCGAACTCCGACAGACGCTCGCGCACCAAGCTGAGCGCGTACTCGGGGCCGTACACCGGCACATCGATGTCGCGGAGCAAATATGGCAGCCCGCCGATGTGATCTTCGTGACCGTGCGTGAGGATGATCGCCTTTACGCGCTCACGGTTGTCGATCAAGTACGCGAAGTCGGGATGGATGAGGTCGACACCCGGCTCGTGATCAGGGAACGTGACGCCGCAATCGATCACCACGATGGTGTCGTCGAGGTCGAGGGCCATGCAGTTCATGCCGACCTCTCCGAGGCCGCCCAAGGGCACAATCCGCAGCGCACCACTCATCAGCAGTGACTTGCAGTGGACGGTCACGTGAGTCAAGGGGCAGCGGCCCGAGCCAAGTCCTGAAGATCTCGTGCTTCCGAGGCATTTGACCCACTCTTTCCTTGCGTGTTACCCAGCGCAGCGCCTTACGCCCAGCCGGCTCTTTGTCACTGCGGAGCAAGTCTTCATGCGTCTTCTAACGTTTTGGTGCCTGGTCGTCGTTCTCGGCGCAGGCGCCGTGTGCCACGCGCAGCAGTCACCCGCGCAGCCACCATCCGGCGCGCCCGCACCCGTCGAGCCAGCACCCGCGCAGCCCGCGTCGCCGTCGCAAACTGCACCGGCTCCGGATGCGGGCGCTCCGAGCGCCGCACCGGATGGCGAGACGTCGGGCACGACCTCGATCGAAACGCCGATCGAGCCGAGTACCGCCGAACCCGGCGCGCCCTCGGGTGCAGGTGCGGAACCGCCGCCTGCTGCGCAGTCGGCGCCGCCGTCAGCAGCAGGCGATGTCTCAGTCCCGCCAGGCTCGGATGCGATTCCGAGTCCGGGTGAGCTCGGCGATCGTTTGGTCGGCGATCTGTCGCCCGAGACGCAGGTCAAAACGACGTGGACCGCGCCGGCACCGGTGCTCACGCTTCACGGCTATCTGCGTGTGCGTGGCGAGTTGATGGATTCGTTCTGGCTCGGCCGCTCGCCGAACGACGCGCTGCGCACGATCGACCCGGGTAAATTCCGCAACGACGGACTTGGCCCCGATCCGTTCTCGCGTTTCCGGCCGTTCGAACGATCGAAAGAGACGACGGTGTGTGCGGATGAGGATGTGAAAGCTGACGGCACGCTCGGTAATGGTTTGAGGGCGTGCGGCGTCGATACGTTGCAATACGCAAACGTGCGCTTCCGGATGTCGCCGCAGTTGAACGTGAGCGAGGACGTGCGCGTGAAGGCGACGTTCGACGTGCTCGACAACGTGATGCTCGGGTCGGGTCCGCAGAGCTTCTACGGCGCGGGCGCTTCCGGCGCTCCGGTGTTTGCAGGAACGGATGTGCTCGGCGGTCAAGCGATCGTCGTGCGCCGCGCCTGGGCCGAGGTTCGCAATCGCGACTTGGGCGAGCTGCGTTTCGGTATCATGCCGGAGCAGTGGGGCCTCGGCATGCTCTACAACGCGGGCAATCGGCTCGACGACGACTATTCGACCGATCTCGGCCGGGTGATGGCGACGACGAAGATCGCGGGGTTTTACCTGTCGGCGGCCTACGACTTCATCGCGGAGGGCGACACCTATCCGCTCGGTGGTGCGTTCCGGCCGGTCTACGATCGGTCGCAGCTCGATGACGTCGATCAGTTCACGTTCTCGGTCGTACGGCGCGTGCCGGACGAGGACGAAGCGACCGTGCTGGAGCGCGGAGACATGCTGCTGAACGGCGGCGTGCATTTTCAGCTGCGGCATCAGGACGCGACGATCAATGGCCAGGGCAACACCGACCCCGCTGACGACGAGCTCGAGTTGTTCGACACGACGCTGTACACGCCGGACGTTTGGGGGCAGCTGCGCTATCGCGGGTTGCGGCTCGAGCTCGAAGCGGCGGGCGTGTTTGGTCACGTCCAGCAAGGCACGAGCAAGTACGACGTCCTGCAGTTCGGTGCTGCGTTCGAGAGCGAGCTGCGGCTATTGGACGACAAGCTCGGGATCTACCTGTACAGCGGTA
>DASRXR010001066.1:0-2067 GCA_035687405.1 Polyangiales bacterium | reverse complement strand
CCAGACGGTGAAGTCACCGAGCACAAGAGCCGAGGTCAGAGAGGCCGATATAAGAGTTTCGTGAGCGAACTGTTCCGCGGAGACGCCCGCGGTCGCCGAGAGTTGCCCGAAGGTCAGCGTCGACGACGGGGCAAGGCCGATAACCCACAAGTCTCCGTAGAAGCTGCCAGTGGCCTCGATGAGCACTTCGCCGAGATGGTCGTTCAAACGCTTGAATCGCAATGAGGTCCCGACATGGCGTGAGCCACCGACTACCGCATCGCCGCCCCAAATCAGAGCTGCCTGCCCTAATAGATCGACAGTCTTACCGATATAGCCCGCCTCCACGTAGATCTCGTGCTGCGTGAAGCTGGGGATCCGTCTGTCGGTCGCAACCAGCTCCGAAAACCGATACGCGCCACCGATCGAGACCGTTTGAGATGGCCGCAAGTTGAATCCCAAGAAAGAGGCTCCAGACAGGTGCAACCAGGGATGATCCTGATAGAGGGCACCGCCCAACACCGCCCAAATCGTACCGTGCAGCCGAGCGCGGTCGGCACATGTCAGCAGCCCTCGAACGGCGTTGTCGTCGGCTTCGTCGGCGACGACGCTCTGCAGAACCTTGATTCCTTCGTTGCAACGGTCTTGCTGAATCAAGGCCCATCCCAAGCCGGTACGCGCATCGAGCGAACCGTCGCTCAGGTCGATCGCGGTTCGATACGAACCTTCGGCGTCGGCGTAGTGCTCGCCTTGGAAATGCACCCAGGCGAGCTTGAGTGTCAGTGCGTAGTCGTTTGGGTATTTGCGCAGCGTGGACTGAATCGTGCGAACGGCAGTGTCGAACCTGCCGACCTTGACGGCGGCGTCCGCGCTCTTGAACGCCTCGTAGTAGTCAGCATCGGCGCGCGCGACTGCGCTGCAACTCTGAATCGTCAGGAAGCACGACAGCCCGTAGAGAAAACGTCGCATGTGGAAAACATCACGTGACCAGCGTCGTTCGCACATTCAGTTGCGAACGAGCTACCGGTCGTTCTAAGCGGCGTGAATCGGAGGCGCAAGTTCACTCGGAGGCTCGCGCGACAAAACGCCGGCTCCCTCCAAAAAAGATCAGGGCTGGGGCCAATAGATCTGGGTAGGAGATCACAGCCGAGCTCCGCCCGCGGAACGGAACGCAAATCTGCCTAAGACGCTCCGCCGTACAGCTATCACAGTGTTCTTCGGTCCAGTTCGACGTGTGAGGGAGACGGATATGAACGTCATCAGTGCTAGGTGGAGCGGCGTACTCGGCATCGCCGCGTTCTCGGCAGTTTCATGTAGTGCGGACGAGCCAAGCCGTCCCAAGAGCGGCGTGGTGGTCAACGTCCCGATCAGCGCCGGCGCGGCCGCACCTGCAAGCGGTTTTACAGCTGGTACCAGCGGATCGCTCACGGGTCCTGCGTCAACGCTCGGAGGCGCGGGGACTTCTGCTCCCGCAGCGCCGCCGCCGGTGAGCGCAGACTGCAATCCCGCAGACAAGAAGCCGGACCCGACGCGGGTGCCTTTCACGCAACTGTCGGGCTATCAGCGTCTGAGCAAAGAACCTACGACCGGACCTCACAAGCCGGTCATCGAGACTGATGCCAGCCTACCCGAGTGGACGATCTATCGGCCCGAAACGTTCGATGATGGCCCGCATCCAATCTTGGCCTGGGCTCAGGGCGGATGTTTGAAGAACGGTACTCTGTACGGACAATGGCTGCTCGAGCTCGCGTCGTACGGATACATCGTAATGTCGGATGGTCCGCCGACGCTACCCACCGACGATCCTGCAGCCGCCGGCTTCAATCAAGGCGCTGGCGGGAAACCTCAACTCACGGCGATCGAGTGGGTCATCGCGGAAAACGATCGACCATGCAGCGTGTACTACCACAAGGTCACCGTAGCTAAGCTCGCGGTAACGCCAACATGGACACAGGTCACGGTGGAACCTGGCAGTTCACGAACGGAGGCGAATACGGAAGGGTCGGTAGGCGGTGGTTGGATTGGCAACTCAAGGGCGACGACACGGCGAAGACTCTGTTCGTCGGCCCCGATTGTGAGCTGTGCAAG
>DASRXR010001065.1:0-8292 GCA_035687405.1 Polyangiales bacterium | reverse complement strand
TACCTGCGTGCCGAGTTCTTCCGGCGGTGGCAGGATGCAAAACTCATCGCCTGCAAACTGCGTGTGATAGTTGGGATCTGCGTCGACGCAGCGGATCGCATACGGGTTATTGAGCTTCCCGTCGAACGGCGCGCACGTGTTGGGTAACGTGGAGCCGCCCGGGCTACTCTTGAGGCCGCGCACCTCGAAACCTCGGCATTGCGCCGGAAGATCCTTGAGCGGTGTTGCGGGGTCGAGCATCGCAGTCGGTGTCGCCGGTGCTGGGGTGCCCCCTGCTCCGCTGCTCGGAGTGGTCGGTGCCGGATTTCCGGGAGCCGGGTTCGAGGGCGTAGCCGTAGGCGCGGCACTACCCGGCGGTGAAGTGACGGGGGTCGTCGCGCCGCTCATACCGACTGGTGCGGTCGGTGCGGACGCCGGCGCTCCAGCAGCTGATGGCGGCAGCTGCGTTTGCCCGTCGCCTGCCGCCTGGTTGTCATCGCCGCCGCACGCTGTGCCGAGTGTCCAGACCGCGAGGACGGCGATGCGCTTCCATTGATCGACTTCGAACATGTGTCTCTCCGTCCACAGCGAAGCGGGCGCGATCTGACCGAGACGCGAAACGAATTGACACGTTCGGCCTTGAGTTATCCGCAGCAGTACCTGCCAACCCAGGTTGTTTCAAGGCCGGTCCTCGATGAATCAGATTGCGGCTGACCAACATCACTATCCTGCACTGCGCCAGAGCCGCGATTCAAAGAGCGCCGGCATCCGCATCACAGGAGCTTGGTAGACAAGCGCTTCCGCCAGGCGAAGAGATCGTACAACGCCAACTGCCGCTCATACACTTGCATCGGTAGAGGCTGACAGGACCGCCGGGCGGAGTGCGACAGGGGCACGGACGGAACGCGCCCATGCTGCAAGGTTTATCGCGCGCATCGCACGAGCCAGCGGGCAGCGCAGCAGTGGATAGGAATCCATCCAAGTTCGTTTCAGCGCCACAAGTTGCGACACACTCTGTCTCGTCCTCGTTCGCATTTACAAATGCGAACGATGCACCAGGAGCGTAGGTCGTCTCACGAACAGCGCACGAGGGTCTCGTGCCTGTGTCGTCGTCACCCGCTGCACACGCCGAGATGGCCGCAGTGAGGATCAGTAACCAAGGTGCGAACACGGCTTGCGAGCGAGAGAGAGGCATCGTCTCAAGATCCACGCCGAGCCAATGGACCGAACGTGCCTCGCGCTAGATCTTTGCGGCGACTCGCCCCTTCGAGGCACACTCCTTCGAGCGACATCTGCTCATACGCTGCACTCAGCTCGATCTGCGGCTCAGTCGCATCGACGTGGATCTCGCCTAAATATACATCACCCTGTGCGGCTTCGCGGCCGAGCGTCACACTCATGCTGAACGACTGAAACCTGTCGGGATCATCGGCTTGTTCAGCCACCGGATGAAACAGTTGCGTTCCCGAACGTGTCACGTCTGCGCTGATGACTAACGTATGTTCCACTTGGGACACACCATCGCCCGGAACGGTGATCACGCCTCGCTTGTTTGACCAACGTACCGATGCTGTGACTGGAATCTCAGTATCGACACGACCGTCGTCAGTCGTCACCCGCGCAGTCAGCGTCGTTTGCAGCGCTCGGCCGCGATACGACGCAAACGCGTCGTCACTGTATTCGATCCCGACGCACACTGGCGCTTGTCCACGCTCGAACGTGATCTGAAGGTTCGTCGTGGACTCCTCGTCACCCTCCTCTTCAACCCACCGCACCTCCTGCGACTTCAGTTGGTCCAACTGGCCCATCACGTCCCCGAAATCAAAGTCGCCGAACGTCGTGTCGAACGGCATCTCGCGATCTGACACGTTCTCACAAGCGCGTTCGACTGGCCAACGAGCGCGCTCACACTCCGCAGCCGTATCACTCTGCGAACGGAGAGCGCCTCGCACGCCGTCTTCGTCGATCCAACTGTTGAGCAAGTAGCTGGGTTGGCCCTCACCCACCACCGAGGGGCCCGGAATCGACAACGCATCGGCGACGCTGATGTCAGCATCCGTCAGGATCTGAGCTCCATCCTTTCGCCCACGCACTTGCCCCTGAAAGGTTGCACGTCGGCCGCCTGAAATCGCGACCTCGACGTCCACGGGGAATCGCACGGTTCCACCGCAGTACAGCCCCCACCTGAGCTCGCCGCTCTTGCGTACGTCGAGCGTGATCTCTTCCGATTGCTCGTCTTCCGGTAGACGACTCGCGCCCGGCCCGCGCCACGCCAGCGTGCTGCGGTGACGCCCCGCTACGAGCTTCTCAATCGAGTCACGGTCGAACGGCAACTCATCCACATCGGGCTCGATGCAGTCCACGGTTGGACCGGCATGTTCAAAGCCGTCCTCATCGCAGCCGCTGAACGCTATGAGTGTCGTCACCGTAGCGAGCCCTAGTGCCATTCTCGTTAACATCGTCATGACTGACCTCTGCGGCGGTTCGAGTACAACGCGGACGTGATCCAGACTCTCCAGCGATTGCGTATCTACCCATCGGAAGCTGCGCCAGTTTGTGCCGCGCACTTCTCCGAACAGCGAGCTAAGCAATCCGCGTACCCAGGACCGAAGACGGCACGAAGGCGACGACCGAGGCGCGGCGCAACCAACGAAGCACAGTGCAACTCCGGCGTCATCGGAACTTCCGGCGATAACCCACACCGGCTCGGCTTGCGCTACTTCGCGTCTTCACACAGCCTGCGGGCCCCTACACGGCTGAGCGGATGCACCTCGCGACTTACAACATCAATGGCATCAATGGACGGCTGCAGCAACTGCTGGATTGGCTAGCGCATGCAAAGCCGAACGTGGTGTGCCTGCAGGAGCTAAAGGCAGACCAGGCAAAGTTCCCGCACAAGGCGCTCGAAACGGCCGGTTACGGCGCCGTGTGGAGCGGTCAACGCGCATACAATGGCGTAGCAATCCTCGCGCGCGACACACAACCTCTGGTCACACGGCGCGCACTGCCCGGAGATCACAAGGACACCGAGAGCCGCTACATCGAAGCCGCAATCGAAGGCGTGCTCGTGGCTTGTCTCTACGCGCCGAACGGCAATCCTCAGCCAGGCCCGCGCTTCGACTACAAGCTGCGCTGGATGGAGCGACTGATCGCACACGCGTCCGAGCTGTTCGCGACCGGTTTGCCGGTCGTGCTGGCTGGCGACTACAACGTCGCGCCGACGGACCTCGACATCTACTCGATGACTTCGTCCTGGAAGAACGACGCGCTGGTACAACCGGCGCCGCGCGACCTGTACGCGCGGCTGGTGCAGCAAGGTTGGTGTGACGCACTGCGCTCGTTACACCCAGACCAACGCATCTACACTTTCTGGGACTACCTGCGAAACGCGTGGCAACGCGATGCAGGGCTGCGCCTCGACCATGTACTCTTGAGCAAGTCGCTCGCAAAGCGACTCCAGAAAGCCGGTGTGGAACGCGAGCAGCGCGGCCTTCCGCACTCGAGCGACCACGCTCCGGTTTCAGTCGAGCTCACGAGCAACGCGACCCCACCGCCGAAACGGCGACGCCGCGCACCCAATCGTTCGGCGTCATGAGCTGACGCCCGGCGCAATCGTCAGCCTCATGGCCGGGTCACGGACTGACGTTCCCCATCACGTTTGCGACCAAGCTGACGGTTCGCGGGAGGTTGGGCTCTCCTCAGCGACGGAGCGCTCACGTCTCCCGGGTCGATTTCAGCCATGAAGCCGTAGTTCCTCAAACATTTCATGAGCGGCTGCCGCCATCAGCGGCCGGCTTCCGATCGGCACGCGGCTTGCTCAACGCATTCCGAACCGCCCGACGCCGTGCGGTTGAGGGTTGCCCGGCGGAGGATACTCATGAAAACACTCGCCTCTCTGATTTGCATCACGTTCCTGTCTGTCGCCGCTGTTGGCTGCGACCAACAGGGCTCCGATAACAAGAAAATCGCAACGGACGACGACGACGCGGGCACCGAGACGGCTGGCTCACGGGCCACGCCTCCACCGACGAAACCAAAACCACCGGTCGCGGGCGCAGCCGGATCTGCGCCGTCCGCAGTCGCAGGCATGACCGCGATGCCGATGGATATGGCAGGCATGATGGCTCCGCCCTACGAAGCACCCGTCGGTGAACCACGCACCGGTGCAGCGATCGCGATGTCGCCCGACGACTCGCTCGCGCTCGTCGTCAATCGCGACGTCGGCTCGGTCAGCGTGCTGTCGCTGACGTACGACAAAGAAGCACTCACGCAGATGTTGCTCACGAAGGAGCTGCCGATCGCTCCCGGCTCCGAGCCGTATCAGGTCGTGTTCTCGCCGGACGGCACGTACGCCTACGTCGTGCTCCGACGCGATCAAGCACTGGTCAAGATCGGGTCGCTCACGAGTGAGCCGAAGGTCCTGAGTCGCGCAGCCCTGGGTTCGGAGCCCACCGCCGTCGCACTGAACGGCGCAGGCACTCGCGCCTACGTTCCGAACTGGAACGACGGTACGTTGAGCGTCGTCGACACGTCGACGATGCAGGTCGTGCGGACCGTCGACTTGAATCCCGCACTCGTTGCGACGGGTTTCCTCGGCGACATCGCGCCACGCGCGGCACTCGCACATCCGCGTTCAGTCGCGGTCGGCGATGGCGCGTTGTACGTAACGGAGTTCTTCGCGCAACAAGCCGAAGCCGAGAAGCCGGACGGCTCGAACTCGGATACGCATAAGGTCGGCCTGGTCTACAAGATCACGCTGTCCGATTGGAGCGTGACGACCGTGCAGCTCGGCGCTCTTCCGAACATGGGCTTCCGGGACGACAAGAACGGCCAAGCTGGTTGCTACCCGAACCAGCTGCAGTCGATCGCAATCAACAACGCGTACGCGTACGTGCTGTCGGTCTGTGCATCCCCGAAGGGTCCACTCGGCGTGAAGGTCACGACGACGCAATGCACCACCGTGACGGACTGCGTCGGGTTCGTTCAACCTGCCTGCGTCGCACCGTTTGGCGGCGCGGCGAACAATGTGTGCGTCGACGTCTCGAGCGTGAAGACGACCACCGCCCCGGTGTTGTCGATCTTCGATACACGCACGGGCCAAGAGCTCGCCTCGGGTCCGCAAAGCTTGAACGCGCGCTTCGACGCGGTGTTCAAAGCGGCGCAGACCGAAGCCGGCAAGCAGCGTTTCCCCCTGTTCGCGAGTGACATCGCGTTCGTATCTGGAGCGACGGTCGGTTACGTCAGCGCCAATGGCAGCGATGCCGTGTTCCGCTTCCAAACCGATCCGATGACCGGTGAGATTCAAACAGTTGGTGCGACGACGAATGCATTCCTCGATCTGACACCGACTGGCATTGCCGCGGACAAGGCCGGCAAGAACCCGATCGGGTTGGCGATCGGGCGTGTGCACAAGAAGGTCGCGTTGGTGGCGAACGAGGTCAGTCGCAACGTGACTGCGCTCGACTTCAACACGCAGGCGGTCACGGGTGGTGCTGCCCAGGCGCAAGTCGTGCAGACGTCGAGCTTGCCGATCGCCGGCAGTGACGCCGATCGTGTACTGCGCGGCAAGCGCTTCTTCAACACCGGCACGGCGCGCTGGTCGCTCGCCGGCCAAGGCTGGGGTGCGTGTCAGTCGTGTCACGCCGACGGTTTGACTGACAACGTCACGTGGTACTTCGCTCGAGGTCCACGTCAGTCGACGAGCTTGGATGGCAGCTTCGCGTCCACCCATCCCGATGATCAGCGCATCTTCAACTGGACTGCGATCTTCGACGAGGTCGCGGACTTCGAAGCCAATACGCGCGGCGTCTCAGGTGGCGTCGGCGCGATCGTCTCGGCCGTGAGCGCGCCTCCAGCGACGAGCGACCGCATCGACTTCCAGGGTCTCGGTCACGCCGGTCTGGCCGGCAGCTCACGCGCCGCGGCGGATCCCGCGACGGCGCTCGATCTCGATGCGCCGCCCAAGCTCAACGATTGGGGCGACATCGAGAAGTACATGCAAAGCATTCGTTCGCCGCGCGCGCCGACGAATCTCGACAAGGGGTTGGTCGAATCGGGTCGCGAGATCTTCAACGACCAAGCGAGCTGCGCTGGCTGCCACGGCGGTGAGAAGTGGACGGTGTCTCGCCGCTTCTACAACCCATCGGCGCCCACGAACACGGCGCTCAACACGGCGCCGATGACGCTCAGCCCCGACTTCCCCGTGTCGCTGTTGCCAGCCCGCGTGACTGCGAATCAAACCTTGCGATTCGCCGGAGGCAATGTCGCTGCGCTCGACTCGATCTTGTGTGTGTTGAGATCGGTCGGGACGTACAACGTATCCGAAACAGGAGTTGGCATCGCGGAGATCCGGGCGGACATGTCGACGCCGGCCCAAGGCGACGGAACTCCTGCCGGTGAAGGTCGCGGCTACAACGTGCCATCCCTGCTGAGCGCATCGATCGGCGCACCGTATCTGCACGCCGGTGGTGCGAGAACGCTCGAAGGATTGTTCGGCAACACGTTCGCGCCACATCATCAAGCCCTGTCGGCGAACTTCTTGACCGAGAGCGACGCGAGCGCGCGAGCGGATCAAGTCGCGGCACTGGTGCAGTACTTGTTGTCGATCGACGAATCGAGCGCGTTCCCGAGCTTGCCGGGAACCGGCGCGACCGGTGGCTCGTTGTGTCCTCAGAGCTTCTGAGGGACTGAGAGCCGTCTGACAGTGGACCCCCGCGGAGCACTGCTTCGCGGGGGTTTGCGTTTAAACAGCGTCAGTGTTCAGTCGACCGGACGTGCCGTGATCACATACTTCGTCATCAGGTCGAACACGTGCTCTTGCGACCACAGCGGCGTGAACACGTGATCGGTTCCGTCCACGAGCTCGAGCCGCGTGTTCTTCGCCCGAATGAGCCGCCCGAGATGCGGACCGAGCTTCTCGCGAAACACGTCGAGGATCGGCTCGTCGCCGTTGTAGACGACGCAGCTCTTGACGTTGCGCGCAGCCAAGCGTTGAAAGTCTCGCGCGAGTGTCGTCCGCGCAGTCGCGTTGCCGTACAGCACCGGCAGCCGATGCAACACCTCGGACCGAACGCGCCCGATCGAACGCTTGACGAAGTGCTCGACGATGCCGCGGGCGTCGATCTCGCCCTGATACAAGCGGCGCCACACTTCGCGCCCGGCGGCCATTCGAACGTAGTAACGCAGCGACTGATAACGCCGTTGGTGCGCCGTGCTCCCGAGATCGCGGATGCCGCTCACGGCTGCGGAGCCGACTGCCGTCGGATCCAACATGAACCGCGTCCAGTTCAACAGGCCCAAGCTCACGATGCGCGCGTCGCCGAGCGCGGCGTAAAAGCCTTGCAGCGCACCTGAGCACAAACCGACGATCGCAAAACTTCGGCTGCCGCACTGTTGGCTGAGGTAGTCCATCGCAGCGCGAACGTCGGCGACCGACTCCGGCGAGTGCAGCTTGCCGTCGCGCCCATCGTGGGCAGTACCTGCGTCACCGAACCCGGCGAGGTCGAAGCGCAAGCACGTGTAGCCGGCAGCAGCCCAGCGCCGCGCCCACCGCGTGTACATGCGATTCTGACCGACGTGATGATTGACGCCGCCGCTGAGCAGTAACAGCGCCGGCTTCGAGCTCGACTCGCGCGCCGGACTGGCGAACGTGATGACACCGAACAAGCGGTCTTCCGGTCCGAAGTACGCGGCGCGCTCACGAACAGGTAACGTAGAGTGCGTCGAAGCCCAAACCTCGCTCGTCGCTTGCCACGGCAAGCGAGCAATCCGCACGACCTTGGGATCGACTTCGGTCGATTGCGCGCTCTCGAAGTGCGCGACGACTTGCTCCCAGGTCTCGTCCGGCGTGACGTTGTCTCTCAACATCGCGCCGTAGCCGCTGCCACTGGCTAGCGTGACGGCGGCGCCCAACGCACTCAGCTTGTCGGCGACCCGCTGTTCCTGCAGCGCAGTCTCGCGCGTCAAGACCAGCGCGTTGCGCGCAGGCAGCTCCGCCATGTCTGCGACGCGATAGTTCTCGATCGCAGCCAGCGTCTGCGCAGTAATCGCGAATCCGAGTGCTTCGATCTCGCCCGGCGCGCGCGTCTCCGGCCGATCGAACTTCGGATCGAGCGCGCGCAGCTTGTGAACGGCGAGCTCCTCGCGCAGAAACGTGCGCCCCGTCGCGAACGGTCCCCACAACACGAGCGCATCGACATCCTGCCGCGCCACCGCCGCGTGGAGCGCCAAGTTCGCGCCGAGACGCAAACCGAACAGACCCACGCGCGCGCAACCCGAGAGCAGCTTCAGCTGGTCGAGCGCAGCCTGAATGCT
>DASRXR010001064.1:0-8476 GCA_035687405.1 Polyangiales bacterium | reverse complement strand
TTTGGGGCTCGTAGTCGCAGGCGCGGATCCCGTGAACCGCGTGACGATCGTGCCGCGCGGTCAAGCGTTGGGCGTCACTTATCAACGGCCGCAGACGGATCGTTACAACTATCCCGAAGCGTACTTGCGCGCGAAGATCGTCGGAATGCTCGGCGGCCGGGCGTCCGAAGAGATCGTGTACGGGACGAAGACGACCGGTGCGGAAAACGACATCGAACAAGCGACCAACCTCGCGCGCAACATGGTGACGCGATGGGGAATGAGCGATCAGGTCGGCCTCGTGCAGCTCGCGCCGAATCACAACCCGTTTTTGGGCGGGTACGGCTCAACCAAACCGTTCAGTGAAGAGACGGCGCGCATCATCGATGCCGAAGTGCTGAAGATCATCCAAGAGAGTCACGAGCAAGCCAAAACGTTGATCAAGGCGCATCGCAAACAACTCGATGCACTCGTCGAGTCATTGCTCGCGCACGAGACGTTGGATGAGCAAGAGATTCTCGACGCGACCGGGCTCTCGCCTGCGCCAGTGTTGGAAAGCGGGCGCGTCGCAGCAGTCGAAGAAGCTGTAAGTACTCATCCAAATCCGACTGCCGCCGACCGGACTGATCGGTCGATCTAGTAGTATGAAGTAGTGAGCGAACGTTCCCGCTTTACAAACCCCGCGTGAGCGGAGCCAACTCCGCGCAAGCACATCAGCTGGCGCAGAGGGTCGAGTGGTCGCGAAGAAGGCGCGCGCGAAACGCCAACGTCGGAAGCCGCGGAAGGCGGTTGCGGCGGTTCGCACACGTTCGGCCGCCGCGGGCCAGGAACCGCTCGCACCAGACCTCCAGCACGCGCTGCCGAAGATCTTCGTAGTGTTGCGAAACCGAACGGGACACGACTTCAGCGAATATAAGCTGCACACGGTACGGCGCCGGATCGAACGGCGTATGCGTGTTCACCAAATCGCCACTACGCGTGAGTACGTGGAGCTGTTGCAACATGAAACGCATGAGATCGATCTGCTGTTTCAAGAATTACTGATCACAGTGACGCAATTCTTTCGCGATCCGGAGGCGTACTCAGCCTTGAGCCACCAGCTCCGCAAAGTGATCGAACAGGAATCAGAGCAAGTCTCACTGCGAATCTGGGTGCCGGGCTGCTCCACTGGTGAGGAACCGTACTCGATCGCGATCCTTGCAACGGAATTGGCAGAACGTGCCGGCAAGCGATTGCAACTCCAGATCTTTGCCACCGACTTGGACGCTCGAGCGATCGACGCTGCGCGCGTGGGTCGATACGCGGAACGTATTGCGGCGCACGTGAATCCCGAACGACTGAAGCGATTTTTCGTCGCGGAAGGCAAATCGTTTCACGTCGGCAAGCCGATTCGCGATCGCGTGGTGTTTTCCGTTCAAAACGTTCTGAGCGACCCGCCGTTCACGAAGCTCGATCTACTCTCCTGTCGCAACCTACTGATCTATTTGAACGCGGGCCTTCAGCAGCGCGCGCTCTCGATCTTTCACTACGCACTCGAGCCGGGTGCGATTCTGTGGCTCGGAACGTCCGAAACCGTGACCGAGCAGAGCGACCTGTTTGCAGTCACCGATCGCAAGTGGCGACTCTACGAGCGCCGCGCGACCGCGCCGTAAACCTTCGGCTAGCCTGCATGTACGTGAGCCACGTCACAACTTGTTTGCAATGACCCGAGAAGGTGCCTCGCGTATGACCTAGCTCGAGCACATCTCGGTAAACGCTACGGAGTTTGTGGAATGTACCTGACGATGGCGACATACTCGGCGGCCTCTAACGAGAGGCGATCGATGAATCAGAAAAACCTGCGCGCACGAGCTGAGGATGCTTTGCAAATGGCACCACGCGAGGTCGCATCTCTGGCGGCTCAAGACCTGGAGCGCCTCGTGTACGAGTTACAGGTTCATCAGGTCGAGTTCGAGATGCAAAACGAGTCGCTGCGAGTTGCGCAGCACGATCTCGAGCGGTCCCAAGAGCAGTATCACGAGCTCTTCGAGTCGGCACCGGCGGGTTACGTTCTAGTCAATGCACTGGGCGTGATCGAGCGTGCGAACGCGGCTGTCTTGCGACTCGTACACGCATCGCGAATGCAGCTCGTCGGGCAAACTTTCTCGAGCCTGGTCGAGGGCAGCGATCTGCCGCGGTTGGAAGAGCATCTGGAGAGTGCGCGTTGGGAGAAGCGCGCAAGCTGTGAAGTTCATCTGCGCGTCAAGGATGCGGCCGGCCGCTTGGTTCGACTGGACATCACTCCCGTCCCGAGCCGTTCTACAGACTACTTGATACTCCTGACGGATATGTCCGAGCGGCAGCGTCACCTCGACGCGCTCCAACGAATGAACGAAGAGCTCGAAGCCCGTGTCGCGGCGCGCACGGCAGAGCTGGAAGCGCGCAATCGCCAGCTCGAGATCGAGATCGCGGCGCGAGAGCGCGCGGACATCCAACGCAAAGTACTCGAAGGGCATCTACGCGAAGCGCAACGTTTGGAGAGCCTCGGCCTATTGGCCGGAGGCATCGCCCACGACATCAACAATCTACTGGTGGGTGTACTCGGTAATGCCGACTTGTTGTTGATGGAGCCTGGGCTGCCGGACGATTGGCACAAACCACTCGAGCTCATCCGCACCGCTGGCCGCAAAGCCTCGGATGTCACGCGGCAACTGAATATCTTTGCCGGGCGCGGACAACCTCACACTGCCGCAGTGAGCCTGCCCCACTTGGTCGCGAACAGCTTGCAGCAGCTGCGATCAATGTTGTCGCCGCGAATTCAGCTGCTGGTCCAGATCACGATGGACCTACCTGCGATCGAGGCAGACCGCGGGCAAGTCCACCAGTTGATCACGAACCTGATCACGAATGCGATCGAGGCCGTTCGAGAAGAAAGCGTGATCGCGATCAGCACGCGCACCGAGTCACTCAGCATGGCGGCCTTGAACGATTTCCAACACAGCGCAACTGCGCAGCCGGGCCAATATGCGGTGTTGCGCGTGCAGGACACTGGAGTCGGGATTCCGCCCGAGAACCAAGACCGCATTTTCGAGCCGTTTTTCACGACTAAGTTCACAGGACGCGGGTTGGGTCTGGCGACCGTTCTGGGCATCGTGCAAAGCCATCGAGGTGCGCTCCGCGTGCAGACGAGCCTTCGTGGCGGGACGTGTTTCGAGGTCGCGCTACCGCTGGCACGAACCCGCAGCGATTCCGAACGGCCCATGCCGGCGAGCCGAGCCACGCACTGGACCGGAACCGGCACGGTCCTGTTGATCGACGACGACGATGGTGTGCGCTCGACCATGGCCGCGCTTCTAAAACGAATGGGCTTCGACGTCGTCGACGCGAGTTCGGGAGAGGCGGGGCTCGATCTCCACGCGCGTGGAGATCGGCGCTTCGACTTCGTCGTGCTCGATTGGAGTATGCCCGGCGTTTCGGGGGAGCAGGTGCTGGCGGCGCTGCGTCAACGCGACGCGCAGCTGCCCGTGGTGTTGGTCAGCGGATACATCGCCGAGACTCTGGCACTCGACGACCCGCAGCTGATTCGGGTTCAGAAACCGATGACGATCGCGCAGCTCGAAGATGCGATTCGAACGGTGACGCAAGACTCAGTCAGCAAGCCGCCGCCGCGGTCCCTGCGCTTAGTGTAAGATTGAATGAGCAGTGTCCCGCGCTCCGATTAAGCCGGATCGAGTACCGCGCGGATCTTACGTGCGAGTTTGTCCGGCGTAATCGGCTTTTGCAGGTATGCGATACCGGCATCGAGTCCGCCGTGTCGGATCAACGCATCGTCGGGATAGCCCGACATACACACGACCTTCACGCCCGGGCGCGCTTGCAACACGTGTTTGGCGAGCGCCGGTCCGCTCATTCGCGGCATGACCACGTCGGTCAACAAGAGATGAATCGTGCCCGCGTGGTTGTCGCAATGCTGCAGTGCGTCGCTCGAGTTGCGCGCTTCGAGCACGCGATAGCCGAGCTTTTGGAGAATGCCGCGGCACAAGACGCGGATTTGATCTTCATCTTCCACGAGCAAGATCGTTTCCGCTCCAGTGAGCTTGGTCGGCACGGTCGCAGGCGATACCGACTCGGCTACTGCATCGACGCGAGGGAAATAGACTTTGAACGTCGTTCCGTGTGCTGGCTCGCTGTAGACCCAAACACTTCCGGCAGCCTGCTGAACGATTCCGAACACCATCGACAGACCGAGGCCCGTTCCCTTGTCACTCTCCTTCGTCGTGAAGAAAGGTTCGAAGATGCGCGCGAGTGTCGCCGGGTCCATCCCGCTGCCTGTATCCGTCACGGCCAGCATGACGTAACGACCGGGCTCGACACCGAGGTGCTCTCGCCCGTACGCGGCGTCGAGGTCTACGTTCTTGGTTTCGATCGTCAAGCTGCCGCCGGTCGGCATGGCATCGCGCGAGTTCACGACCAGGTTCATGATCACCTGTTCGAGATGACTCGGATCAATTCGAATGCGGCCGAGGTCCGATGCGCGGAGCGACTCGAGATCGATGTCCTCTCCGAGAATGCGCTGCAACATCTTGTCGGTGTTCGCGAGCACGTCGTTCAAATCGAGGACCTTGGCCTCGACGACACCCTGACGACTAAACGTCAGCAGTTGCCGCGTGAGCTCTGCTGCGCGGTTTCCAGCCTCGCTGATCTGGTCGATGTCGCCGCGGATCGGGTCGTTCTGCCCGAGTTCGTTCGCGATCATCGCGCAATAGCTGAGAATGACCGACAACAAGTTGTTGAAGTCGTGCGCGACACCGCCGGCGAGCCGCCCGACGGCTTCCATCTTTTGGGCCTGGCGAAGCTGCGCGTCGCTCAACCGAAGCAATTCTTGCGCTTTCTGTTCGGCTTCGCGATGGCGTCGCTCGGCCTGGCGAAACTCCTCGCGAGTTGCCCTTTCACGAAGCTCCCGTTCGATCGCCGGCACGAGGCGTGTCAGCCTGTCCTTGAGCACGTAGTCCTGCGCACCGCTGCGCATCGCTTCGACTGCAGCTTCTTCACCGATCGTGCCCGAGACGATGATGAACGGGATGTCGCATTTCAGCGTCTTCAGTAGCTCGAGCGCGGCAGGCGCCGAAAACTTCGGCATCGACCAGTCGCAGATCACCAGATCCCATGCGTTCAGCTCGAGTGCCGATCGCATGTCTGAAGCGTTTTCGACCAGCAGTGACTCGACCGTTCGACCGATCTTGTGCAGCTCTCGAAGGACGAGTTTCGCGTCACTCGACGAGTCTTCGACCAACAGCACGCGCAGGACTTCTGCTGTCATGCGGACTCATGGCGAACGGGCTGCTCATTCAGGAGCAGCCAGAAGAGTCCGAGCGTCTTCGCGGCCTCCGCGAACTCGGTGAACTGCACTGGCTTGCGTACGTACGCATTCACTCCCAAGTCGTAGCCGCGAGCGATGTCGTCCTCTTCGTGCGAGGACGTGAGGATTACGACCGCGAGCGTGCGCGTGCGCTGATCGGCGCGGATGCGCCGGAGCACTTCGAGTCCATCGATCCTCGGCAATTTGAGGTCGAGCAAGGTCAACGCAGGGGTGTTGGTCGTATTGCGGCCCTTGTGCTGCCCGGTCGCAAACAAGTAATCGAGCGCCTCGGCGCCGTCGCGCACCACGACGATTTCATTCGCGATGCCACAGTTTTTGAATGCGCGAACCGTGAGCTTTTCGTCCGTCGGGTTGTCTTCGACGAGCAAAATCGTCTTGTTCATGATTCGCCTCGAGTAGTAGTGGGTTCAACTCCTGCGACGACTGACGCGCGCGGTGCCGACAACGTGAAGAAGAACGTCGCGCCCTCGTTTACGCGGCCTTCTGCCCAGATGCGGCCGCCGTGCCGGTGCACGATCCGGTTCGCAGTGGCGAGACCGATGCCGGTGCCCGGAAACTCGTAGACCGTGTGAAGGCGCTGAAACGGCACGAACAGTTTGTTGGCGAATGCCATGTCGAAGCCCGCACCGTTGTCGCGAACGAAGAATACCTCCGTGTTGTCGCGTTCGGTCCTTCCGAAAGCGATCTTCGTTTCGAGCTGCTTACTCGTGAACTTCCAGGCGTTGGCGAGCAAGTTGTCGACGAGTGCGCGCGCGAGTGCAGGATCGGCCTGCACGACTAAACCGGCTTCGAGGCTCCACTCCACTGTGCGCTCCGGCTCCGAAGCCGCCAGCCGCACTGCGATGTCGCTGGCCAACGCCGATAGGTCCACCGACTCGTATTGAGGCTCGCTTCGCGTCACGCGCGCGAGCGACAGTAGCGCGTCGATCAGCGCACCCATCTTGCGCGCGTTCTGAATGATCTCTTGCAGCCAGTCCTGGCCCTCTTCGTCGAACTTGGCGGAATAGTTGTCGACCAACAGTTGAGCGAAGCCGTCCATCCCACGCAGCGGAGCACGCAGATCATGTGCGACCGAATAGCTGAACGCCTCGAGCTCGCGACTCGCGGCGTTCGCTGCATCGTTGGCGCGGATCAAGGCTTCCTCGAATCGACGCCGTTCGCTGATGTCTCGGGATACTAGCGAAGCACCAACTAGATTCCCGCGCGCGTCGCGCATCGGCGAGCTCGTGGCTGAGACGTGGATGTCACGGCCGTCTTTGCGCCGGCGCACCGTCTCGAACTGTTCGATCCGCTGGCCAAGCCGGAGCTTCTCCAAAATGAGCGGCTCCTCGTTTTCACGCCCCGGCGGAACCAGGATCGACATCGGCTTGCCGACGATCTCCTCCGCCGTGTAGCCGAAAGTCCGCTGCGCGCCGTCGTTCCAACTCGTGATGATGCCCGCGAGCGTCTTACTCACGATCGCATCGCCCGAGGAATCCACGATCGCCGCGAGACGCGAGCGCTGTTCCTCTGCATTCCTGCGCTCGGTGACGTCGCGGATGCTTCCCGTGACGAGCAGACCTTCGCGAGTCTGCAGTGGGCTCAAGCTGATCTCGACTGGGAACTCAGTTCCATCCTTGCGCCGCCCGGATAGCTCGAGATTCGATCCCATCGTGCGAGCATTGGGCGATGCGAAGTACCCCGCGCGATGCGCTGGGTGATCACTTCGAAAGCGCTCCGGCACCAGCATCTCGACGGGCTTGCCGACCAGCTCCGATCGCGTGTACCCAAACAAACGTTCCGTCTGACTGTTGACGATCACGAGCGTGCCGCCTCGATCCACGATGACGACTGCATCGGGCGCGGTCTCGAGTAAGGCGCGAAACCTCGCCTCGGACTCGCGCGCCTCTCGCAAGTGCGCGACCGCCGTAGCCGCTTCGCGGTTCCCACTCAGATCGAGCACGAACGCGATCACTTGATCGCGCGTTCCCTCGAGCCGCACGGAACCGACCATCACTGGAACGCGGTGGCCGTCCGCGTGCAAGTACTCCTTTTCGCGGAGCGACCCGACGCCTTTGCTTTTGATTTCACCGATCACGCGAGCGTCTTGTTCGCTCCATTCGGGAGGCGTCAACGAGCGCCACGAAAAGCTCTCACTGAGGACCTGCTCGCGCGTGTATCCGACAATGTCGAGCAGAGTGTCGTTCATCTCCGTGACGTGACCCTCGATCGTAGTCACGAGAACTCCGATGATCCCTGCGTCATACAGCGCAGCGAGCCGCGACTGGCTCGCGAGCAACTCCGCGCGCCGCTCCGAGTGCTCGGCGCGGCGGTCTCGGAGAATGACGACGGTTCCGAACACGGCTCCCGCAGAGTCTTGAATCGGCGTGGCGGTGTAGTGGATCGGGCATACGCTGCCATCGCGAGCTTTGAGATCCGCGGAGCCCTTCACTGCGCCTTCGCGGAGTGCGCGCTCCGCCAAGTTCGCCGTCGGAGCACGCGTGGCGTCGTCGAGAATCGAGAGGACTTCGGACAAAGGTCGTCCGATCGCAGCCGAGCTGGGCCAGCCGATGAGTTTCTCAGCGGACGCATTCAACCGCTCGACGATGCCGTTTAGGTCGGTCGTGATCAGCGGTTCGCCGATGCTCGCGATGGTCGCTTCGAGCAGATCGATCGGGCGCGGCTGCGACCGCGAATTGGTAAGCGACGGCGCTTGGGTCACGACGCGGCGCTCCGTTCAGTTCGGTTCTGTTCGGGGGACGCAGCCGGTGTTGCAGCATCCCGAAAGTCGGATGTTATGCCTCGGTTGGCCTGGATAGAATCCCCAATCCACGCAGTGGCTTGGTATGGGAGTGTAGGCAACGCCGATCAGAGGCTCCCGGCGTTTCAGGCGAAGAGGTTGCAATGGACCGTTCCTATCCCGACACCCAACTGCTCATCGACAACACCTGGGTCGACGCCGTCAGCGGCAACACGCGGCCTTGCAGGCTACGCCTTCACGCGTTCGATTCGGACAGCCCATCAGCTCGCGCAGCGGCTCGAGCTCGGGATGTTGTGGATCAACCAACCGGCCACACCATCCGCGGAAATGCCGTTCGGTCGCGTGAAAGATTCCGGCTATGGAACGGAAGGTGGGCCCGAAGCGATGGAGTCGTATCT
>DASRXR010001063.1:0-5581 GCA_035687405.1 Polyangiales bacterium | reverse complement strand
CTTCACTGTGCGTTCGACAACCGGTACTCACGTGGGTGCTGATGCTCGCCACGGTCGTGGTCGGCAGCGTCGGTTACACGTCGCTCGGCGTCGATCAGTTTCCGAAGATCGACATTCCGTTGATCTTGGTGTCGACGACGTTGCCGGGTGCAGCGCCCGAGGTCGTCGAGACCGGCATCACGGATAAGATCGAAGCCGCCGTCAACACGATCAGCGGCATCGATGAGCTGCGGTCGACTTCGAGTGACGGCGTCTCGCTCGTAAGTATCGCGTTCACGTTGGATAAAGACATCGATGTGGCCGCGCAGGAAGTTCGCGATCACTTGAATACTGCGATCCCCGAGCTGCCTCGCGGTGTCGATCAGCCGGTGGTCACGAAAATCGATCCGGATGCCGCGCCGATCGTGCTCGTCACGTTGCGCGGCAAGGGTTCGGTTCGAGAAGTCACCGAGCTGGCCGACAAGCGCGTGCGGCGCTTGGTGGAAAGCATCAACGGCGTTGGCCAGGTGACGATCCTCGGCGGGCGCAAGCGTCAGATCAACGTCTGGCTCGATCCCGTGAAGCTGGCAGCGGCGGGCTTGACGGCGGCGAACGTGCAAACGGCGCTCGCTGCGCAAAACCTCACTGTTCCCGGTGGTACGGTCGACACCGGACCACGCCGGATGTCGGTGCGCGTCGAAGGCCGCGTTGCGTCGATCGCCGACCTCGAACAGATCGTGGTCAGGGAGGACAAGGATCACCCTACTCGTCTGCTCGACTTGGCATCGGTCGACGATGGTGCAGAGGAACTGGCGTCGTACGCGTCGGAAGACGGCGAATCCACCGTCGTACTCTCGATCCGCAAGCAGTCGGGGCAGAACACCGTAGCCGTGGTCGATGCGATTCGCGATCGTTTGACTACGATCGAGAAGAGTTTGCCCCCTGGAAGCAAGCTGAACGTCGTTCGCGACAACTCGCAGGTCATTCGGACAAGCTTGAATGCGGTGAAAGAGCACTTGGTGCTCGGTGCCATTCTTGCGGCGCTGATCGTGCTCATCTTCCTCGGCGACGTGCGCAGCACTTTTATTGCCGCGCTTTCCATCCCGATTTCGATCATCGGTACGTTTGCGTTGATGTGGGCGGTCGGGTTCACGCTGAACATGATCACGCTGCTCGCGCTCGCACTTGCGGTCGGCATCGTGATCGACGACGCGATCGTCGTGCTCGAGAACATCACGCGCTTCGTGCAGGAGAAAAAGAAGAAGCCGTTTGTGGCTGCGGTCCTCGCGACGAAGGACATCGGCTTGGCGGTCCTCGCGACGACGCTCTCGTTGCTCGCGGTGTTCTTGCCTGTCGCGTTCATGAGCGGAATCATCGGCCGGTTCTTTCAGAGCTTCGGCCTTACGATGGCGTTTGCGATCGCGGTCTCGCTCCTCGTCAGCTTTTCGCTCACGCCGATGCTCGCAGCGCGCCTCCTGCCGCCGCCTGACCCTGAGGGTGAGACCCACCGTGGGTTTCTCGAGCGGCTCGTGGACCGCTTCTATTTACCGATCGAGAGCCTCTACATCCGCGTGCTGAAGTGGGTGATGGGTCATCGTTGGGTGATCGTCGTCGCTTCTCTCGTGACGCTCGGTTCGTGTTTTCCGATCGCGGCGGCCGTGCCGAAAGGGTTTCAGCCGGACAACGACCTCGCCGAGTTCGAGGTGACTGTGCGTGCTCCGGAAGGTGCATCGCTGCTCGAGACTCGGTTGATCAGCGAGCGTATTGCGACGGAGGTCCGCGCGTTGCCGACGGTCGAGCATACGTTGCTCACGATCGGTGGCGATCAGCAGAAGACCCAAAACCTCGCGAACATCTACGTCCGCCTCATCGATCCGAGAGAGCGCAAGCAGACTCAGCTGCAGGTCATGGATCAGGTGCGGCGCGAGATCGTGGCGCATCAGCGCAAAGACCTACGAATCCAGGTGTCTTTGTCCGCGCAAATTAGTACCGGCCAATCGAGCGCGTCGGTGCAGTACACGATTTACGGACCGGATCTGGAGAAGCTCGAGCTGTACACCGGTCAGATTCTCGAGCGCTTTCGCAAAGTGCCGGGCGCTGTCGACGTCGATTCGAACCTGATCGTGGGTACACCCGAGGTCAAAGTGCGCGTCGATCGCGAACGCGCGGCGAACTTGGGTGTCGATGTGGCGACGGTCGCGAATACGCTGCAGCTCTTGATCGGTGGGCTGAAGGTTTCCACCTATCAGGAGGGTGCGGAGGAGTATGAGATTCGCGCGCGTGCGGCGATCGACTATCGCACGGATCTCGGTGCGCTCTCGCTGATGACTGTGCCGACGGCGAGTGGTGGTTCGGTGCCGCTCGCGTCGATAGTCAGGCTCGAGCAGAGTCGCGGCCCGTCGCAGATCAATCGTTTGGCGCGGCAGCGTCAGGTCAATATCACGGCGAACGTTGCGCCGGGTGTGGGCAACAGCACGGTGTCGGATGCGTTGGAGAAGATCATCAAAGACCTGCACATGCCGCCGGAGTATCGAGCGGTGCCTGCGGGCTTGACGCGTGAGCAGGGTCGTGTCGTGTCGGCGTTTGCGGTCGCGATTGGTCTCACGGCCGTGTTCATGTACTTGGTGTTGGCGGCGCAGTTTGGGTCGTGGCTGCATCCGGTCACGATCATGTTGGCGTTGCCGCTAACGATTCCGTTTGCGTTCATGTCCTTGTGGCTCTTCAACCAGGAGCTCTCGGTCATGTCGGCGTTGGGAATCATCGTGTTGTTTGGTGTGGTGAAGAAGAATGCGATTCTGCAGGTCGACCATACGAATCATTTGATTGCGCAGGGTCGGCCCAGGTTAGAGGCGATATTGGAGGCGAATCGAGATCGGTTGAGGCCGATTTTGATGACGACGTTGGCGTTCGTCGCGGGAATGATTCCGTTGATATTCTCGCGAGGAATCGGTGCGGGGATGAACCGTTCGATTGCCGGCGTAGTGGTAGGTGGTCAGAGCATGTCGTTGTTGTTGACGTTGTTGGCGACGCCGGTGGCCTATTCGTTCTTCGACGACATCACGAAGTGGTGGCGGCGGAGGCACGAGAAGAAGGCGATCGACCGTGGGGAGTCAGATCTATTGGCAGGTCGTCTGGGTACAACGACAAGTATCCCGCCGGAGCCGAGAGCGGCGGAGTGAGTCAGCAGTCAGTTGCTGGCGCATGATCGAATGTCGTTGCCGCCCGTAACACAATGCATTTGGCTTGGGCACGAGCCGCTCGAGCTGCAAAGGATCTCACAGGCGCTGTTGAGTGTGCACTCGGTCGTGTATCCAGGAAATGGAACACAGTCCGAGTTCGCGGTGCAGAAGAACTTCGTGCATATGTTCGCTGTGCCAACCAAGCAGCTCAGGCCCGACGACGTGCACTCGTCGTTCGCGTGGCATTCCAGATAGATGCGTCGCTTACATGCGTTCGTGCAGGTGGCAAGGCTCCAGGCTGATCCAGCTCCAGGATCGCACTGCTCGTCCGATTCGACTGTGCCGTTTCCGCATTTAGGAACGCATTGACCGCCGACGCACGATTCGGTCGCATCGCATCCTTCGCTCGGCGTGCAGGTGACGCATTGCGTGTTCTGACAAACGGGAGTTCCGGATCGGGATGCGCAGTCAGCCGAGCTAATGCATCCGACGCACTTGCCTGCTTGGCACACGCCAGACCCCGAGCTGATCTGACATGCCGCTCGCTCCGCCGCGGCGCGTGTCGCGCATTGACCGCTGGTTCCACAGTATCCGACCTGGCAACCTGACGACTGTTGCGAACACTCCGAGTCAGCGACACAGGTAACGCATTTGCCTTGGTAGCAGCGCATGCCCGCCTGACACTGCGCGTCATCATCAGAGTTTCCATCGCAATCGTTGTCGATGCCGTCGCATGTTTCTGCGACAGGCTTCACGTCACCGGTGCACACGGTGGGCCATTTGCCGTTTGCACATGTCGCAGTTCCCTGCTTGCACGGCGGGGTGGAGTTTCCGCACGGGCGCTTTTCTCCGTCTGTGCAATCGCAACCTTCGTTGCCGACGCCGTCACAATTCTCGTCCTGCTCATTCGCATCGCAAACTTCGGTCGCCGGACCGACCGCTCCGACGCACTTCGATGCGTCGTCCCAGCGTCCTTCATGACACGCGAGAACGCCGGCCTTGCACGAGCCCATCTTATTTCCACATTCCTTAGTTAGCTCTTCATCGATCTTTCCATCGCAGTCGTTGTCCACGTTGTCGCAAGTTTCGGGAGCCTCAACGCAGGTCGGTCCGGCACCTGCGGCGCCGTTCATGGCTTCACCCGCGGCGCCGCCCATGCTTGCACCGGCAGCGCCGCTCATAGCTGCGCCCGCAGCCCCGCTCATGTCTCCGCCAACTGTTCCGGACACTCCAGCGACCGCGGTGTTCGACCCCATGCCAGCGGAGCCGTTCCCCGCGTTCTCACCGGCCGAGCTGCCGGCTGCCGGAGCGACAGGAGTGGAGCTCGATCCGGCCGAGGCGGATCCGAGGCCACCAGCCCCACTCGTCGACGACCCACTGCTGTTTCCCGCAGCGCCACTAGGAGGCGAAGCGCTGCCGCCCTGCCCTGCACCATCCGTGATCGGAGCACCCGTCGCCGGATCCGTCGGAGCGCCTTCCACGCCGCTCTGCATCATGTCGGGAACGCAATGCCCGGACTTCTCGACCGACCCGGATGGGCACTCTGCCGCATCACAGGCGACCGCAGCGCATACCGATAGTGCGACGGACCAGACGCTGACGCGCCGCGAGTGAACGACAGTTGTCACGTCTACCCCCAGTGAATGTAAGGTGCAGAGAAGCCGAGCGAGACACTCGGCTCCTCACCACATCAGTCGTCGACTCGTTACGGCATGCAGCAGCCGCTGGCGGCAGCCTGGCCGATGCAGTTGTCTTTCATCACTGACCAGACCGCATCGGCTATCTTGCCTTCGCCGACGTCGTTCGCGTGCAGACCATCCGAGAAGAAGTATTCCGGGTGACCCATGAAGATCTCTACCGTCGGCACCATGAACACGTGGAACGTGTCCGTTGTCGCCGCCTTCGCGACCGCTTCGAGCATCGGATACGTATAGTCGCTGATCGAGATGCCGGTTTCGCCACTGGTAAGCGGCCCACCCGGAATGTGCGGGTACCAGAAGTAGATTACGTCCGAGACGCCCTCCATCTTCATGCTCGCAAACATTTCCTTCGCCACGTCTAGCGAGGCTTGCACGACCTGCATGCATTCGGCCTGCTTCTCCGAACCCTCGGGGCGGCACTGCGGGTTGTTGATCAACACGTCGTTACCACCACCGGTCATCACGATGACCTTGATCGGCTTCATCGACTTGTTGTCGGACCACTGCGCTTGAATCGCAGCCGGCGGCGCAGCCAACGTCGTTCCGGCTACGGCCAAGTTGCGATAACTATCGTTGGACATGAGCGCCATGTCCTTCTTCGCGCGATCCGCAACCAACGTCGCAAGCGGCGAGTGCGCCACGAAGTAGTCGCTGTACGAATCGCCGATGAACCAGACCTCTTTACCGGCTGCAACACACGGACGCTTGAACGCTGGCGCCGCC
>DASRXR010001062.1:0-12100 GCA_035687405.1 Polyangiales bacterium | reverse complement strand
CCGACATCAAGGTCGCGCAGCAGATCTCCGAGCGCCGCCGCAAGGTGGGCGGTCGTCCGATCGTCACCATCGGCGCGAAGGTGGGCCTGGACGCGCTCTACCAGAAGATGGCCGAGGGCGACCTGCAGGAGCTCAAGCTCGTCATCAAGGCCGACGTGCAAGGCTCGGCGGAAGCGCTGGTCAAGTCGCTGTCGGAGCTGTCGACCGACAAGGTCAAGATCGTGGTCATCCACTCCGGCGCGGGCGGCATCACCGAGAGCGACATCATGCTCGCCTCGGCCTCGCGCGCGATCGTCATCGGCTTCCACGTGCGTGCAACTGGCGGCGCGTCGAAGATCGCGAAGCAAGAGCACGTCGAAGTGCGGACTTACAACATCATCTACGAGGCCGTGGATGACGTGAAGAGCGCGATGGTCGGGTTGCTCAAGCCCGTCTACAAAGAATCGCCGCTCGGCAACGCCGAAGTCCGCGCCGTATTTACCTTGCCGAAGGGCGTCATCGCTGGCTCGTACGTCTTGGACGGCAAGATCGTCCGCGGCGCCAAGGCGCGGCTCATGCGCGACTCGGCTCAAGTCTGGGAAGGCACCGTGCGCTCACTGCGTCGTTTGAAGGACGACGTCCGCGACGTCGCGGCAGGCCTCGAGTGCGGTATCGGCATCGACTACAACGACATCAAGGAGCACGACGTGATCGTGTGCTTCGAGATGCAAGAGATGACGGCGTCGCTGTGACGCTCTGAACCGAGCCGGGAGCGGACTGCGAGGCGAGCACAATGGTAGTCGGCGTGTCTCAGATCGCTTTCTCGTTACCCGGCATCGATTCCCTCAAAGGCAAGCGGAGCCTGGTGCGGCGGATCGTCGACCGCACGCGGGCGAAGTTCAACGCGGCGGTCGCGGAGGTCGATGCACTCGACCTGCACCGCCGCGCGGTCATCGGCATTTCGGTCGTCAGCAACGACGCCCGGCACGCGAACTCGATGATCGACCGTATTACGACTTTCATGGCTGGGCTGACAGAAGCGGTGGTCGTGGAACGTACGCTCGAGATACTTCATGTTGAGGGAGAGCCTGAAGCTCTCCCGAACATGGCCGGGTTTGGTGAGGGTGAGGACTGAGCCGTGCGTACACAAAAGCCAAATCGAGCACAGCGCGTGGGCGAACGGCTCAAGAGCGAGCTGATGGAATTCCTGCTGCGAGGCGGTTTGCGCGAGCCTGCACTTGTCTCGGCGTACGTCACGGGAGTGGCGCTCACGGATGACCTGCGTCACGCTCGGATCTACTTCCGCTTGACGCAACCCGAAGTCGATGCCAAGGACCGAATCGCCGCGTGTTCTGCCCTGGAGCGCGCCAGCGGCTACCTTCGGCGGGAGTTAGGGCCTCGCCTGCAATTGAAGTACATGCCGGATTTCAAGTTTTTCTGGGACGACGGTTTTGACCGCGCAGCACGCGTAAACGCCGTGCTGGACGAGCTTCACGGCGAGGACGGGTCAGACGACGTGTCTCCGGGCGCGCGCAGTGGTTCTGGCGAGGGTTCGAAATGAGCCGCGGGAACGGCGTTCACAGCCCGTTGAATGGCGCACTGGAAAGTGCGGTCAGTCTCGTCCGCAACGGACACAAGTTTCTGCTGACCTGTCACGTGATGCCGGATGCGGATGCGCTCGGCTCGATGCTCGGGCTCGCCGAGGTGTTGCGTGAGCTCGGCAAAGAGGTGGTGCTCTACAATCGTGACCCGGTTCCACCTCAGTTGCGGTTCCTACCTGGAAGCGATGCGGTCGGCTCGGTGTTGCCGGTCGGTGGGCGCTTCGACGCGACGTTCGTAACCGACACGGCCGCGCGAACTCTGCTGCCGCGGCATTTTCCGGAGCGGACGATCACCGGGCCGATCGTGATCGTCGACCACCACGTCGCGCACGACGACTACGGCGACGTAGTGCTGCGGGATCCGAATGCGTGTGCGACGGCGATCGTGGTGCTCGAGCTCGCCGCTGCGCTCGGCGTGCATCCGATGCCGCCGCTTGCAGCTGCGCCGCTCTACACTGCCTTGGTCGCAGATACGGGTGGTTTTCGCTATCCCGGCACGACTGCGCAGACCTTGCGGACTGCGGCGGATTTGCTCGACACCGGCATCGATCCTTGGCAGGTCGCGTCGCACGTGTTCGAGGGCTGGTCGATGGCGCGCATGCGCTTGCTCGGGCTCGCCATCAACTCGATTCAAACCGAATTCGGCGGGCGCGTCGCGGTCGTGAGCATGCCGCTCGAGATGCTCGATCAGGTCGGCGCGACGGACGACATGGCTGAAGGGCTAGTCGAATACGGCCGTATGCTGAAGGGCGTCGAGATCTCCATCATGCTCTGGGAGCGCCGCGCGCGGTCCGATGAGACGATGGACGGGAGTCCGTTCACCCGGATGTCGCTGCGGAGCTCGGGCGTCGCGGACGTGTCGAGGGTCGCCGTCACGATGGGCGGAGGCGGGCATCGCGCTGCGGCGGGTGCAACCGTGAAGCTCGATTTGAAGAGCGCCCGCGATCGCATCGTCGAGGCTGCCGGGCAAGAGCTCGACTCGCAGCGCGACTCGCTGGTTTGAGGCTGGCGGAACGCCCTCATGTCATCGCGCGGCGTCCTGATCGTCGACAAGACGCAAGGGCCGAGCTCGCACGACATCGTGCGGATCGCCCGGCGCGTGTTCAAGACGCGCGCGGTCGGTCACGCCGGGACGTTGGATCCGATGGCGAGCGGCGTCCTCGTGCTCGGGATCGGCGAGGGCACGAAGCTGCTCTCGCATCTGACCGCGGCGGCCAAGGTCTACACCGCCGTGCTGCAGCTCGGCACCGAGACCGACTCGCTCGACGCGCATGGGAAAGTGATCGAAGAGCAGCCCGTGCCGGACGGGATCGATCGCGATGCGGTGCAAGCGATTGCGGCGCGGTTCCTCGGCGAGACAGTGCAGCGCGCTCCTGTGATCAGCGCGATCAAACAGGCGGGAGAACCACTGTACGCACGCGTGCGGCGCGGCGAGGACGTGGTTGCGCCGGAGCGCACGGTGTTCGTGCACGCACTCGACATCGAGCGGGTCGAGGGCAACACGATCGCATTTCGCGTGCACAGCGCGAAAGGCTTCTACGTTCGCTCGCTTGCGCGCGATCTGGCGCGCGCGCTCGGGACGTGCGGTCACTTGATCGGGCTGCGGCGGATCGCGAGTGGGGCGTTCGACCTGTCGCAGGCGGTCGCAGTCGATACCCTGGCTGCAGCTGCACGCGGCGATGAGCTGGCGCGCGCCAGTGTGTTGGAGCGAACGCTGTCGCTCACGTCAGCGCTCGTCGGTTTTCCGCAGCTGGCTGTGACCGAGGACGGTGCCGAGGACATCCGGCACGGTCGGGCGATCGTGCGCGATCGGATCTTGGCCGGCGAGATCCCGGGCGCCGGCGTCGAACCCGTCGCACTCGTGGATGCAGCGGGGGAGCTCTTGGCTCTCGGCCGCGCTGAAGCCGATCGAGTCCTGGTCGCGCGCGGGATCGTTCGCGGTTGAGCGTTCCGGCCTTCGTCGCCGGTCCCGCTCAAAGCTAATCTCCAGGCATGAGCGCCGATGCCGCTACGCAGACGTCCGCCTCGGGCCGCGGTTTACGCGCGACAGCGTGGGCGCTCGGCTGCGGGCTGTGCATCTTCAGCTTCTGGCAAGCGCGCGAGCTCAACGCCGGGTACGCGCTTCCGGCGAGTCACCCTTGGTCGGTCCCACCGTCCGAACAGGTCTTCTACTTGTGGTTCGCGATCTGCGGGTCGCTCGCGGTCGTGTGTTTATCGCAGTGCTTCACCGAGCTCTGCCTCGCGGCGCGCCTTTCTCGACTCGTCGATCGCGCATGCGCTCGGCCTGGCGCGTGGATCGCCTGCATTGCGCTCTTCGTGTTCGCGGCGAGCACGTTGTTTCGCTGGCTCGTGTTGCTCGAGCAGCCGGTCACTGACGACGAAAGCACGTACCGGCTCATCGCGCGCACGCTGCTCACGGGCCACGTCACGAATGCGGTCCCGCAGGATGCGGAGTTCTTCAAGAACCAGTTCGTCGTGATCAACGCGCACGGCTGGCACGGGAAGTACCCGATCGGTCATCCACTCGTGCTCGCGCTCGGTGAAGCGATCGGTGCGATCGGCCTGGTGTTGCCATTTGTCGGTGCAGTTTGCGTCTGGCTGACGTACCGCGTGGGAGCCAAGCTCTTCGATCTGCGCGTCGCGATCGCGGGGGCTTCGCTTCTGCTCGTGTCGCCGCACTTCGTTTGGACGTGCGCGACGTTACTCTCTCAACCGACGCTCTGCCTCGCGCTCTTGCTCGGGATGTTGCTGGTGTTGAACGACGCCGACCAACCCCGGGCGCGCAGCCTACTGCTCGCGGGCTTCGTGTTCGGATTTGGCATCCTCGTCCGGCCGCTGCCGGGTGGATTGTTTGCAGTCGTCGCTGCGGCCCAACTCGCGCTCGATGCGCGCAAGCGTGGCGATGGCTGGAGCCGAGTCATGCTGCGGCTCGCACTCTTTGGCGCGGCTGCGTTGCCGTGGCTGGGCGTATTTGCGGCGGTGAACTACGCCCAATCCGGAAGCCCGTTCACGTCGGGCTACCAGGAGGTTCACGCGAACCTCAAGCTTCTGCAGAACGGCAACGGCGAGATCGTCCACTCGATCGTCGGCAGCCTGATGCGCGAGAACTTTTGGTTGCTGACGTGGCCGTTCGCCCTCGCGCTGTTGCCGTGGTGTCGGCCGAAGCGCGCGCCCGTGTTGTTCTGGGGCATGCTCGGCGCGCAGATCGTCTACCGCATCGTCGCGCCCAAGACCGTCGTGTCAGTGACTGGTCCGATCTACCTGACCGAAGTGGTTCCGTTGCTGACGCTTGCGGTTGCGGATGCGCTCAGGCGAATCGGTGAAGTGTTGCCCCGCGTGCGAGTTCGGCCGAGCGTCGTTGCGCTTGCAGCAACTCTGGTCGGCGCGACGATGTTCGAGCCTCTCGAGCTGGAGGCGATCGCGGTCGGGGCCGCGACGCGCAACGTCGTGTACGACGAGCTCGACAAGAGCGGCGCAGAAAAAGCGCTGATCTTCACGAACGCGGTGGTCTATCCGCAGAGTTACGCGACCTGGGCCAACTACCCGGACAATCCATCGCCGGGCTTCGACGACCGCTGGCTGTTCGTGCGACTCCCGATTCTGAACGATCCGCGGCCGCCGATGCTCGAGTTCTGGCGCCGGCGCTTTCCCGATCGCCGCGCGTTCGTGTTTGCGGTGGGCAAAGAGGCCCCGGTGTTTCGAGAGCTCGAGCCCTGAGGTTCAGCCCGTACGTGGCGCGCCGTGCTCGCTCGAGTTGTCCGGCGCCGCGGCCGCGGGGTCGAACGGACGCGGCACGATCAGCAGGTGATCGACTTCGAATCGCGCATGTGGGTCCGCGGGTTTCAAGACCGCTTTCAGCTCTCCGCCACGCAGCGCGTTCGGAGGCAACGCCCAGCGCTCCTCGCTCCAGGCGCCATCGACTCGAACCGGCGGCAATACCTGGTCCCCGATCGACACTTCGAGGTCGGTCGGTTGCGTCGAGTCCGTCCGGCGCAAGCTGAGCAGCACCACACTTCCCGCCGGCGCCTGAGCGACTGCCGCTGGCAGCTTCAAGTGAAGCGAGACTTGCGCCGCGTGGGTAAAACAGACCGTCCGGTGCAGGAAGTCCCAGTCGTGGTGAAGCGGCCCCGCTTGGCACTTGCCGAAGCCCGCACCCGCCGCCGTGCGCTGCAGGTCCGCGCCGCCGATCCGCTGCGTCTCGAGTGCGCGTAGTCGGACGAGTGCTTCGCTCGGGTGCTGCAGGCCGGCTTCATCGGTCGCGAGCGGCAGAACGGCGTCGATGGCTCGAGCATCCCCGAGCATCGCGAGCCCGCGAACGACCCCGTCCCGGACGTTCGCGTTGCGATCCCAGGTCAACACGTCGAGCAGCGGCGCGTAGGCGCGCTCATCGCCGATTTCGCCGAGCGCGACTACGACGAGGTGCCGAACGTGCGGCTCGGGCAGAAGATTCATCAGCGGATCGAGGGCGCGCGGGTCGCCGAGCCGGCCGAGCCAGCGTACGGCTTCCTCGCGCTCGTATGTGTTCGGCGCCATCCATAACGCGTCGATCAGCGAGGGTACCGCGGCCTTGTCACGCAACCGCCCGAGGGACACCGCCGCGCGACTTCGCAGCCCCGGATCCTCCGCCGCTACGAGCTGCCGCAGTGCCGGCGCCGCGCGCGGCTCGAACATGCGACCGAGCGCGATCGCCGCTTCGGCCGCCACCCAGCGCGCCGGAACGCGCGTCGCGCGGAGCAAGTCGTCGATCGACGTCGGATCGGCGAGCTTGCCGAGCAGTCGCGCCGCTTCGCTGCGATCGGCTTCGGCAGCTTTTTCGTCCAGGATCAATGCAGCCAACGGCTTCACTGCGCGCCGGTCGCCGAGCCGCCCCCACTCGAGTGCCTGTGCCCCGGGATTCGGGGCCTGCGCAGCCTTGGGGGTGAGCGAGTCGATCCAGGCGTAGACCTCGCCGCGCAAGCTATCGAGCCGGGCCGGATCGCGATCGGCGCGGTTGTCGCGCTCGCGCGGATCGTGCTCGAGGTCGTACAGCTCGAATAGCCCGAAACGTAGATCCGCGATCAGCTTCCACGGCCAGCGCACCACCATCTTCTTGTGGATGACCGCGGAAAAAACCGGCCCGCGATCGGGCGCGCTGCCGAGCGCGAGCGCGCGCAAGTCCGAGCCGCGCATGCTCGCGGGTACGTTCACGCCGAGCAAGCCGAGCAGGGTCGGCGCGATGTCGATGCTCTCGACCGGCGCTGCGATGCGTGCAGCCGGCAGCTGCGGCGCGAGCAGGATCAGCGGGACGCGCACCTGCTCGTCGTAGAGCGACGAGCCGTGGTAGACGCCGCCGTGATCGTGGAACTCCTCGCCGTGGTCGGCCGTGATCAGCACGACGAGCGGCTTGTGAAGTCGCTTTTCCGCCTCGCGGACGAGCCGCCCGATCGCGCGATCGGTTGCGAGGAGCTCGCTGTCGTAGCGATCGCTATCGGAGGTGCCGAGTGTCGTCGCTTCGTACGGCTCGTGCACGTCGAAGTAGTGCACCCAGAACAGCGTGCTCGGCTCCTTGCGCTCGAGCGTGCGATCCATTTCTTTCAGCACGCGGTCGGTCATCTCTTCGGCCGGCCGATCCTGATGATCGTGCAGCGCGAAGCCGAACGCGTCGTCGTGAAAGCCCTGCAGCTGCTCCCCCGCCGTGTGAAAGATGCCCTGGGTGTAGAACGCCGCCGTGTGATAGCCGGCTTGTGTCAGTACGCTCGGGAGCGTCTCGGTCGGCGCGGGCTGGCCGAGCTCGAGTGTCTCGTGCAAGTACTCGGACGTCATCAGCGAACATAGCGAGTAGCTCGAGTGTGGTGCTTGCGCGTACGCTCGGTCGAAGGACACGCCGCGCCGCGCGATCGCATCGAGCTCGGGCGTGATGTTGCGCGCGTAGCCGTGGATGCCGAGTCGATCGGAACGAAGCGCATCGACCGTGATCAAGAGAACGTGGGCATCTTCGACGACCGGCAGCTCACGGCTGCCAGTCGCAGCGCTCGCGCTCCGGCGCTGGCGGGCTGACTCGGCGCGCCGCTTCGCCAACGTGGCGCTCTGCTGGTCCACCTCGGGCAAATACGGCCCGATGCCGAGCATGAGCGAGCGCGAGTTCGGCATGTTCGCGTTGAGGAGCGCGACGCGTACGTTCTGATTTCGGTCGAGCGTGCCGAGCCCGAGTTGCCCCGCCACGGCGAGAAGCACGAACAACACGGCGCCGGAGCTGATCGCGACTCGCGGGCGAACCTTCGAACGCTGGAGCGATCGCCGGCCGACCGCGACGAACAGGAACGCGAACAGCGCTGCGCAGATGACCGCGAGTAGGCCGTGCAAGTAGTTGTAGAGGTTCGGCAGGAAGTGCTGGTTCAGCTTCGTCGTCGAAAACGCTGCGATCGCGACGAGTGCGAGCGTCCGCCTGCGCCCGTTGGGCCGTGCCGTCTGCAGCCAGCGCGAGATACGAAGCGCGCTCCACACCGCGAGCACGGCCAAACTCACGAGCAGAATGAACGTGACCGTGATCCCGACCGGCCGGACGGAAAGTCGCGACATCTTACCGCCGCTCCACAAGAGGCGCGCGACTTCAGCTGACGGCCACACGAGTGGCAGGGTCCACAGGGTTGCGAAGACCAACCATGCCCGGCGCGAGTCAGGTTCGATCCCGAGCCGCGCGCCGACTGCAGCGGAGAGCGGCACGCTCAACCCGAACCACGCGCCGGCAGCCGCGCCAAATGCAGCCCCGAGGGCTGGCAGGAGGCAGAGTAGGCGCGCGAGCAACGCGGCGCGATCGCCGGTCGACTCCATGAACAGCCAGTGTGCGCCGAAGTCTGCGAGCGCTGTCGCAAGCCCTGCGAGCGCGCCGACCCAAATGCCAGCCGAGGTGGCTATCGAAACGCGACGCAACATCAGTGTTCGAGCGTAGCGTCCGAGTCGACGGGGCTAGGCGTGTGTTCGTGAGCAACGCGGAGAACGGTACAGGCGTTATGCTGAGTGAAACCCTGCCGAAACTCGTTCAAAATAGCCTGCGACTAGCTTGAAGCGCGGATGGAGGTGCCGACCGGATTCGAACCGGTGTGTGAAGGTTTTGCAAACCTTTGCCTAACCGCTTGGCTACGGCACCACGGGGGCGGAACGTGTACCGCTTCCCCTTGTGGATGTCCAGATTGCCCCTACTGACCCCTACCAGACCAGCGGTTTTCTTGTCATTCTCGCCCAAGCCATGACCTCGACACAGCGCGAAATCGAAGTTTCTTATGACGTCTCCAACGAGTTCTTCCGGCTCTGGCTCGATGATCGGATGCACTACACGAGCGCCAGTTTCCTGAAGGGAAACGAGACGCTCGAAGAAGCACAGATCAACAAGTGCAAGATTCTCTACGACTACGCCGACATGAATCAGGAGAAGCTGATTCTGGACATCGGCTGCGGTTGGGGAGCGAATCTGGAGTTCCTCGTCTCACAGGGCGTGAAGCGCGTCCACGGCATCACGCTGTCGACCGCACAGCACGATGAGATCCTCGCGCGCAAGTTGCCCGGCGTGTGGACGAAGGTCATCGACTACCAATTGTTCGAGCCGACCGAGAAGTACGACGCACTGGTCTCGATCGAGATGATCGACCACCTGTGCTCGCCTGCCCAGGCTCGTGAAGGTAAGGCGATCGACCTCTACCGTACGTACTTCCAAAAACTACACGGCTGGGTGAAGCCCGGCGCTCATTTCGGCTTCCAGGCGATCTTGCGCAATCGCGTGCCCCGCTCGCGCAAGGACCTCGAAGATTTGGCGTTTACGGCAGACGTGATCTTCCCGGGTGGATTGAATCCCCGCCTCGAGGAGTTGATCGCTGCAGTGAACCCGTACTGGGAAGTGCTCGAGTTGCGCACGCAGCGCGAGAGCTACGGCAAAACTACGGGCGAATGGTTGCGCCGAATGCGTTCGCACGAAGCGCAGATTCGCAAGCAGTGGGGCGATCAGGTGTATCAGGACTACGAGCGTTACCTCGACACGTGCGTACGCGCATTCAAGAATCACTGGTCGAGTGACGTACAGATGAAGCTGCGACAAATCCCCGAGTGATCGGGGCTTGTGGTCCGTTCGGGCCAGCGCAAGACACGCAAACGTTACTGGGTGCGACGCGGGCCGCGTGGGCAGGCCGCTAGGTCTTGTCGTCTCATGCGACTTCCGCTTCGCGCGCACTGAAACTGCCCGCGAGGGCGTAACAGCAGAGGGCGCATGACTACGTATCTCGATAGCTTTCAGAGCAAGGGCACGCTCAAGGTCGGTGGGCGGGAGTATGAAATCTACCGGCTGTCTGCGTTGCAGAAAGCAGGGATAGACGTAACGCGGTTGCCGATGTCGCTGCGCGTTCTGATCGAGAACCTGCTGCGCAACGAGGACGGCAAGAACGTCACGAAGGACGACATCATCGCCGCGGCGAAGTGGGATCCAAAGGCGAAGCCCTCGAACGAGATTGCCTACATGCCGGCGCGCGTGCTGCTTCAGGACTTCACGGGCGTGCCCTGCATCGTCGACTTGGCGGCGATGCGCGAAGCGATGAAGTCGATCGGCGGAGACCCTTCGAAGATCAATCCGCTCCAGCCGGCCGACCTCGTGATCGACCACTCGGTTCAGGTCGACTCGTTCGGCACGCTGCGCTCGCTTCACGAAAACATGGAGCTCGAGTTTCAGCGCAACCAAGAGCGCTATCAGTTTTTGAAGTGGGGCCAGACCGCGTTCAAAGGTTTCCGAGTCGTGCCGCCGGGCATGGGCATCGTGCACCAGGTGAACCTCGAGTACTTGGCGCAGGTGGTGTTCGTCGGTGAGCGCGACGGCACGCAGCTCGCGTATCCGGACACGCTCGTCGGGACCGACTCACACACGACGATGATCAACGGTCTCGGCGTGCTCGGTTGGGGTGTCGGTGGCATCGAGGCCGAAGCCGCGATGCTCGGCCAAGCCGTCGCGATGCTCGTGCCGGAAGTGATCGGTTTCAAACTGACCGGCAAGCTGAAGGAAGGCGTGACCGCGACCGACCTCGTGCTGACCGTCGTGCAGATGCTGCGTAAGAAGGGTGTGGTCGACAAGTTCGTCGAGTTCTACGGCGACGGCTTGGATTCGCTGCCGCTGCCGGATCGCGCGACGATTGCGAACATGGCGCCCGAATACGGCGCGACGATGGGCTTCTTCCCGGTCGACAAGGAGGTGCTCGCGTACCTCAAGTTCACCGGCCGCGCGCCGGAGCAGGTCGCGCTCGTCGAGGCGTACAGCAAAGAGCAAGGTTTGTTCCGGTCGACGGGCCAAGCGGATCCGGTCTTCTCGGACATGCTCTCGCTCGATCTGGACCAGGTCGAAGCATCGCTGGCCGGTCCGAAGCGCCCGCAAGACCGCGTGCCGTTGAAGACGTCGAAGCAAGAGTGGCAGAAGGCATTGCCCGTGCTTCTCGGCGACAAGGGTAAGCCCGATGCCACCGCCGACGTGTCCGCCAAAAACGGCAAGTACACGCTCAAACACGGCGACGTCGTCATCACTGCGATCACGAGCTGCACGAATACGAGCAACCCTGCGGTGTTGATCGCGGCAGGGTTGGTCGCGAAACGTGCGGTTGCGAAAGGTCTGACGAGCAAGCCGTGGACGAAGACGAGCCTCGCCCCGGGTTCGCAGGTGGTGACCGATTATCTGACTGCGGCTGGTTTGCTCGAGCCGCTCGAGAAGCTCGGCTTCAACTTGGTCGGCTACGGTTGCACGACGTGCATCGGTAACTCGGGACCGCTGCCGGACGAAGTCGCAGCGGCGATCAAAGATGCCGATCTCGTCGCAGTATCGGTGCTCTCCGGTAACCGCAACTTCGAAGGTCGCGTGCATCCGCAAGTGCGGGCGAACTACCTCGCTTCGCCGCCACTCGTCGTCGCGTACGCGCTCGCTGGAACGATGAACATCGATCTGGAGAAGGAACCGCTCGGCACGGGCAAAGATGGAAAGCCGGTGTTCCTGAAGGACATCTGGCCGAGCTCGCAGGAGATCAGCGAGACGCTCGGCGGAGCGCTGCGCAGCGAGATGTTCACCAAGCGCTACAGCAGCGTGTCGGACGGTCCGGAGGAGTGGCAACTCGTGGTGGCGCCGAAGAGCGACACGTTCGAGTGGGACCCCAAGTCGACCTACATCCGCAAGCCACCGTTCTTCGACGACCTGAAGCGCGGCAAGCCCGAAGCGCCGAAGGACGTGGTGGGCGCGCGCGTGCTCGCGCTGCTCGGCGACTCGGTCACGACCGATCACATCTCGCCGGCCGGCAACATCGCGAAGGGTAGCCCCGCCGCGAAGTACCTCGAGGACAACGGCGTGAGCCCGCGCGACTTCAACCAGTACGGCGCGCGCCGCGGCAACCACGAAGTGATGATGCGCGGCACCTTTGCCAATATCCGCATCAAGAACCAGATGGTGCCGGGCGTCGAAGGTGGCTTCACCCTCGGGCCGAACGGCAAGACCATGCCAATCTACGATGCGGCGATGGCCTACCAGA
>DASRXR010001061.1:0-5882 GCA_035687405.1 Polyangiales bacterium | reverse complement strand
CTCGAAACAAATCTCGGCCGACGAAGCGGCGCGCACTCGAGATCCAGCGCAGGTGCTGGGCGGTTGGATGCCACCGAAGTGACCTGACAGTCACACCCGGTCGTAGACATACGCGGAGCTTCACGCCGAAGCTGCGTTCGTGTAGGCGGGCACGTCGACGCGCTTGTTCGATCCGAGCTCGCGCCGCGTGCTAGTTTTAGGCCTCAATCTCGGGTTAGCGACGGCGAAGTCAGACGTGACAGTCGACAGCACGAATCCGGCCCCGTCAGACACGCGCTACGACTTACTCCGGTCGCTCGGCGAAGGAGCGACCGGCGTCGTATACCTCGCCCTCGATCGCGAAACCGGCGAAGAGGTCGCGCTCAAGAAGCTGTTTCGCATCGATCAGCGAAGCGTCATGCGCTTCAAGCGTGAGTTCCGTTCGCTCGCCGACTTGCATCATCCGAACCTGATCAAGCTCTACGACTTGCAACACGCGAGCGACGCGTGGTTTCTCACGATGGAGTTCGTGGACGGAACGGACCTGCGGCGGGGCCTCATCCAGGCGAACGACACCGATGTCACGCTGGACGATTCACAGAGCCTGCGTGCGGCAGGGCCGAAGAGAGCACGGATCGCCAGTATCGCGCTCGCCTTTCACCAACTCGCTTCGGGCGTCCGCGCGATCCACCAAGCCGGCCTACTTCACCGCGATCTCAAACCGAGCAACGTGATGATCGCGAAAGCGGGCCGCGTCGTCGTGCTCGACTTCGGGCTCGCGCGCGAGCTCGGCATCGCAGCGAACGACGTCACGCTCGAAGGAATGGTCGCCGGCACGCCGGCGTACATGCCACCCGAACAAGCAGTCGGCCAAGATCTGACCGAGGCCTCCGACTGGTACGCATTCGGCGTGATGCTCTACGAAGCTCTCAGCGGCGTTCTTCCCTTCGAAGGCTCGAGCGCGATGCAGCTCATTCAGCGCAAGCTCACGCTCGATCCGCCGCAACTCTATCCCGACGCCGCGCCGCGTCCGCTGGTTGATTTGTGCATGGCGCTGTTGAGCCGCGACCCAACGCAGCGGCCGCCGGCAGACCAGATCCTCGACCTCCTCGCGGAGCTCAGCAGCAGCCCGATCGTGCGAGAACGATCCCGAAGCGTCGAACACTCGGCTCAGACCGACGTGGTCGCAACGCCGGCGCGCGCGCTGTTCGGGCGCGACCGCGAGCTCGAGCAGCTGACGGCGGCACTCGCGACTGCAGAGGAAGGCCGGAGCGTCGTCGTTCACGTGCGAGGTGCTTCCGGTTCGGGCAAGAGCTCACTCATCGAGCACTTCCTCGAGCACGCACAGAATGCGCGCACCGACTACTTCGGAGGGCCGCTCGTGTTGCGCAGCCGCTGCTACGAGCGCGAAGCGATGCCGTTCAAGGCGCTCGACGGCATCGTCGACGCGCTCGCGAGCCACCTGTCCCGGCTCGACGACTTCGAGGTCGCGCACGCGTTGCCGACCGAAGTCGGTGCACTGACGCAGGTGTTCCCAGTGTTCGAGCGTTTGCAGGCCGTGCAGCGGCTCTTGTCGGACGCTGGCAAATCGCGCGGCGACGCCGAGCGCATTCGGCGTCGCGCCGAGATTGCGTTGCGCGAGCTGATGACGAACGTGGCGCGCCGTCGTCCGGTGATCGCGTGGATCGACGACTTACAGTGGGGCGACCTCGACAGCACGAGCGTGATTCAAGACTGGCTGCAGCGGCCCGCCGATGCGCCGGTGTTGCTGATCTTGAGCTATCGCAGCGAGGAGATCGCGACGAGTTCGTGTTTGAGCGCGCTCATGACTGAAGCGGCCGATGCACCGCTTCCAGTGCCGAGCGTCGAGCTCGACCTCATTCCTTTGCGCGACACCGATGTCCAAGCGCTCTGTCACGAGCGATTGGGCTCGAACGACGGGAAGCAAGCCACGGTCGTCGCACGCATCGTGCGAGAAGCTCGAGGCAATCCATTTCTCGCGCTGCAGCTGACTGCACTCGCGCGCGCGAAGCTCGACCGCGGTGACGTCGACCTCGATGCGCTGTCGGTCGAAGAGCTCGTGCTGCGGACGAGCGCCTTGCTGCCGGAAGCTGCGCGCAACCTCTTGAACGTGCTCGCAATCGCGGGCCGCCCCCTCCTGCCACAACTCGCAATTGGTGCAGCGGCGATCGACCGCGACGGGCGGTCACACATTCACGCGCTGCAGGGGCTGCGACTCGTGCGCACGCGGCACGTCGCCGGGGTGCGCCTCCTCGAGGTATACCACGACCGTGTTCGCGAAGCGGTGCAGGCGGCGCTCACGGACTCGCAGCGTGCACGCGTTCACGATCAGTTACTGCGTACAGTCGAAGCGAGCGGCCGTTCCGATCCAGGCTGGATGCACGAGCTCGCGATGGGCGCAGGGCGACGCGTGCTCGCACTTCGCTACGGCATCGTCGCAGCCGAGATCGCGAGCACGAGCTTGGCGTTCGAGCGCGCAGCAGAGCTCTACGCTCGTTGCGTCACCCTGACCGACACGCCGAGTGAGCTGGGCAACTTGTGGAGCAAGCTCGGCTCGGTGCTCACGCGTTGCCGCCGCGGGATGAAAGCAGCCGAGGCGTTCTTGAAGGCGAGCGAATACGTGAGCGAGCCGGAGCGCGTGCCGCTCCTGCAGCTGTCGGCGTCACACCTGCTTCGCAGCGGCCGATTCGAAGAAGGCGAGCGCCTCGTCCAGCGGGTACTCGAAGCGCTGCACATCGACGTGCCGACGAGCAAGGCCGGCATGTACGCGCAGATCGGCTGGGAACGAGCGCGACTCGCAGTCTACGCCGCGACGGTGAAGCCACGCGATGCCAAGTTAATGCCACCCGATGTGCTCCGTCGCGCCGAGCTGTACGGCGTCTTCGCAATCGAGACGCAAAACCATCAGCTGCTGCGTGCCGTTTTGTTTCAAGCGCGAGCGATGCGAATGGCCTATCAGTACGGCGAGTCGGCGACGATCGCGCGCGCGATGTGTTTGACTGCGACGATCTCCTGTTTGTCCGGCACGAGCGAAGCGGCCGACCGAGCCCAAGTCCAACTCGCTGAAGCCGACCAGTTGTGTCAGGACATCGCCAGTCAGAACTTGAAAGTCGAGTTGTTGTCGGCTCGCGCATTGTGTGCGTTGCTGGTCGGTCACGTCGCGGAGTCGATCGCACACGCGTACGCTGCCGAAGAGATCTACGAGACGCGCAGTGCCGGCGGCGACCAGGGCGACTACTACTACATGTTTTCGGTGCGCGCTGTTCGCATCGGAGCGCTTCAAACTCTCGGCCGTCACATCACTGCGGCGGCGGAACTGCGCGAGAACCTGTCACTCGCAAAGGCAACTGACAACCGAACTGCGATCCTCCAGCTCACGCTCGCGAAAACCTCGGTCGAGCAAGTGCTCGAGGGCTGCCTGAGCTCGCGGGCGCGTCTCGATCGCGAGCGACTCGAGCTTCCGCAGGGTGGAGTCGGTCCGCTTCACGTGCTGCACATGGCTGCAGTGCTGCGCGCCGCCTGCATGAATCGCGAGCACGACTGGGGACTCGCAGTCGTCGCAGAGTTTTGGGACGCGTATGAACAGTCGCCACTGCGGCGCAGCGCGTACTTCGCGTACCTGATCCACGTCAGTCGAGCACGCTTGCTCCTCAACCGCTTCGTCGCCGGAGGCAAACAAGGCGACGTCGAGCGAGTCGTGCGGCAAGACTTGCGCTGGCTCTCGAACAAGGCGCCGGAACCCTTCCGCGCGCCCGCGCGCTCGCGCATTGAGGCGCGGCTCGCCTTTTTGCGCGGGGACCGCGCGGCGGCTGCTGCTCACTTTCGTGCAAGTGCCGAGCTACACGCGGCGATCGGTGCACAAGACGAAGCCGCACGTGAGAAATACGCGTTGGGTTACGTCCTCGACGACGGCGACGGCGCCCACCTGCAAGTGTCAGCACTCAGCGCACTGCGTGAGCTCGGGATCCTCGAACCTGCTCAGGACCTGCGAGGCTATTACCCCGAGCTATTTCACGACACGCCACACGTTTGAGACTTGATCTATCAGCAGCCTGGATTCGAGGCGTGCAGTGGGGCATGCACCTCGGCCACGACCGCGAAGTCGGCAAGCCACGGCTCGCGCACTCACGGCTCTGACGAAGTCGGGCGAGTGATTCGAGGTCATGCTCTGACCTGCTGCGGCAGGAGCGACGGTTGGCTCTCGATTCGCCGGAAGGCGTCGTACGTACCGCGCTCAAGTCACTCACTGCGGGCGCCGAAGCTTTGAGCTGAATGGGGAATGGACGCAGCCGACGGCGGCGGGGCGATTTCACCCTGCCACCGCGTGGTGGGCGATCGGACCTACGACTCCACTGACAAACGCGCTTTTACCTCAACACCTCACAAGGATGTTTGTATGCGTTCTCGGTGCCATTTTAGTTGCTGGCGTCGAGCCGCGCTGGCGAGCGTAATCCTCGGGGCTGCGGCGAGTTGCGGAAGTGACAGAACCATTTTCACTGCGGCCGATAGCCGCGAAACCGCGGTGGCGCCTGCACGTGATCCAGAAGGTCCGTACGAGCCGCGCTCAAAGCCGCCGAACCCTGAGCCAGAACCGAACGCTGCGCCGGCACTCACGATCGCGCTCTACGACAGCCCTCAACCGAACACTCCGAACCCCACGCGAACCAGGTTTTCGATCGCGAGCACGCGCGAGCTCTATGCGTATTCGATCTGGTCTGGGCTCGAAGGCGAGCACTTCGAGACGCGACAGTTCTACGCCCCGTCCGGCGACCTCTACTATCAAAAGCTGATCTCGTTTTCGACCTCGATCGACGAGCCCTCTCCGTTGACGCAGCATGTCGCGATCCCGCACGCGCTTTCGATCCGACCGGTCATGCCGAACGAACGAGGCGACGTGGTCGTGCGCGACTTTCTCGCGGTCGCAGGCGCGTCGATCGGTGACCACCAGATCACCGGCACGTGGCGTCTCGAGGTTTCCTTGGACGGCGCGAAGACGCCCACCCTCGCGCACAACTTCGAGCTCGTACCCTGACGCAGACAGTCGGCCTGCCTTTCAGAGTTGCAACGTCGCTGGCGGCACTTCGCGTTTGTGCACGTTTTCCGTGCTTGTCAGCGCGACGTGAGGCAAATCGCGCCGCTCTTTGTACGGAGGGACTGGGTGGACCTAACAGGCGAACCGATCCCCTGTCTCGGCCGTAAGACCACGAGAAGGCCGAACGTTGCCGAAGATATTCGGATGATTCATGCTCGCGTCGTGCCGAAACCGCCTACATGGCGGTGAGCGCGGCTCAGGGAATCGGCATGCGGCAGAAGAAAGACGAGCTCGACGCGTTTGGGCGCGACGTTGAAGACGCCGCCGCCGTCGACCTCGGTCTGTCGTACGTGACTACCGATCTACCCGCACTCACTCCTGCCGCCGATTTCCGCGAGCGCCTGCTGGCCGCAGCGATGCCGCAGCACCGTCTCGCTCGTTATGCCGAACCGATCGCTGCGCTGCTCGACATCGACGTTCCAGCAGCCGAGGCGCTGATCGGGCGCATCGACGATCCCTCCGCGTGGGTCGTCGACTTCCTGCCTGGCATCTCACTTTTGCCGGCGCCGTCTGGGCCCCTGACCCAGGGCGCACTCCGCGGATTCGTGCGCGTTCGCGCCGGGGTCGAGTTCCCCGAACATTCGCACCTCGGAGACGAAGCCGTGATGATCATGCAGGGCTACTACCGAGACACCGTGACCGGCGAAGTGTTTGGTCCGGGGGATACGCCGCGCATGCCGATCGACACGCAGCACAGCTTTCGCGTGCTCGCCGATGGGCCGGATCTGCTCGGGCTGGTCGTCGCGTTCGGTGGCTTGCGCGCGCAAGGCCAAACCTTCTTGCCGTTCTG
>DASRXR010001060.1:0-2374 GCA_035687405.1 Polyangiales bacterium | reverse complement strand
AACGCGTGCTGCGTCGACGACGTCGATGGCGAGCGAAAGCGGTCCATCGCGGCCGAGCTGGCAGCGCCGCCGTAGAGTCGCTCCAAGACTGGATTGGGTTTTGCCGGTCCGACGACGTAACTCCCGTGGAACGGATAGCGGCGCATCGGATACGCCTCACTGTGACGCATGAACGCATCCCATTCCATGTCTGTAGGATCGTCCGCGTCGTCGAGGCTGCCAGGCCACAGACTCAGGCCGACGTGTCCTTGGCCCGCAATCCACGGGACTTGTCGAACGAGCAACGCGTCGCGTCGAGCCGTGTAGACCACTTCGAAGCCATGCACGGCGAGTGCGGGTTCGATGCGTTCGCGAACACTTTCGAAGTCCGGAGCGAATACGAAGATGTCAGCGTCTTCGTCCCAGGGGGCCACGCCGCCGAGGTGAACTGCACCGAGCAGGGTCCCGTAGTGCGCGATGTGTTCGATCCGCAAGTGATCGAGCAGTGCGAGCACGAACAACAAGTTGTCGACGAAGTTCGAGGCGACGTAGGACGGCATCATCGCGAACATAGGCCGCTGACTAAACAGTGCACTCTTCAGTGTGAGGGAGAGGCGAGTGCGCATCGATGCTCGAATAGTGCTAGCCGAAAACCGGCCGGTTGTGCAGCGTGAGTCGCGATGGCTCGTCCTCGGCGCGCTTCGCGGGTTGGCTTTCAGGGTGTTCGCTGGTGCCGCTCGTAGTAGAACTGCGTGCATGACAGTCCCTGCAGGCCCTTCCGAGCGGCTTCGTCAGCTTTTGCGCGCGCCGGATTTTCTGTCGATGCCGTGTTGCTTCGATGCACTGTCGGCGAGGCTCGTGGAAGAGGCACAGTTTCCGCTCACGTTCATGAGTGGGTTCGCAGTCTCAGCGACGCGCTTGGCGGCGCCCGATACCGGCCTCATCTCGTATGGCGAAATGCTCGACCAGGGCCGCAACATCTGCAGCGCCGTCGGCATACCGGTCATCGGCGATGGCGACACGGGCTACGGCAACCCACTCAACGTTCAACGAACCGTGCGGGGCTACGCGCAGATCGGGTTTGCGGCGGTGATGATCGAAGACCAGGTCGCGCCGAAGCGCTGCGGTCACACGCGCGGCAAGCAAACGGTCGATCGAAAGGAAGCGCTCGGCCGAATCAAGGCTGCCGTGGAGGCCAAGTCAGATCGCGCGCTCGGCAACGACATCCTGATCCTCGCACGGACTGATGCGTGTGCGACGGAAGGTTTCGACGAAGCGCTGTATCGAGCCCGCGCGTTCGAAGATGCCGGGGCCGATATCGTGTTCCTCGAAGCGCCGCGGAGCGTCGAGCAGATGGAGACCTTCTGTAAGGCGGTCCACGTGCCCAAGCTAGCGAACATGGTCGAAGGTGGCGATACGCCTCTCTTGTCGCCGGCTCAGCTCGCTTCGATGGGCTACAAGATCGCGGCTTATCCGCTGACCCTCTTGAGCGCCTCGATCCACGCGATGCAAAAGGCGCTCGCGGCGTTTCAGCTCGGGCAGCATCCTAAAGACCTTCTCAGCTTCGCCGAGTTGCGCAAGACGGTGGGCTTCGACGCGTACGATGAAGCGCTGCAGCGGCTCGATGGTTCGACGGACTGAGCGCGCCCTCCCCTCGCGCGCGAACCTTGCTTCCTCGCCCGTCCAGGGCTGAGATAGCGGTCATGACAAAGATCATTGGTATCGCGGGTAGTCTTCGGAAAGCATCCTTCAACGCAGCGTTGCTCCGGGCTGCGGTTGAAGTGACGCCGGCGGGTGTCGAGGTGGAGATCGCATCGATCGCGGGCATTCCACTCTACGACGGTGATGTCGAGCGCGATCAAGGCATTCCCGAGGCGGTCGCGATGCTGAAGGAACGTATCGCTGCAGCGGACGGCCTTCTCCTCGTCACGCCCGAGTACAACACCTCCGTGCCTGGCGTTTTCAAGAACGCGATCGATTGGCTCTCGCGACCGCCACAGGACATTCCGAGAGTCTTCGGAGACAAGCCAACAGCGCTCATCGGCGCATCGCCTGGGATGGGCGGCACGCGGTTGTCGCAGTCCGCTTGGCTTCCGATTCTGCGCACGCTCGGAACACGCGCGTGGTTCGGCAAGCAGCTGTACGTGGCGAGTGCGGGCCAGGCGTTCGACGCGGAAGGTCGACTCATCGACGAGAAGATCAAGAAGGTGCTGACCGACCTGATGAGCGGGTTTTCGGCTTTCGTCGCGGAGCGTCGATAGCCGGTTTTTTTGGACGGGTTAGGCGTTTTTACGCTGTTTTTTGGTGGCCCTCTTGAAAATGAATTTCATTAGCGACTCCCATGTGCTACTCGACGTAACGTCGCAGCGCCGACCAGCGGAAGCACAAGAGCACC
>DASRXR010001059.1:0-22446 GCA_035687405.1 Polyangiales bacterium | reverse complement strand
TGTCTTGGAAGTGGAAGTCGAACGACAACCACTCGACGACCGACGCGATCCCGAGCGGTAGAAACGGCAAGAAGCGGCTGACGATCCAGAGCGTGAAGCAGATCATGCCGCTCGTGAAAAACGCGATCAGCTGGTTGTCGGTCCAGCTCGACGCGAGCACGCCGATCGCCAGCATCGCGCCGCCCTGCAACAGGAGCGCGAAGTAGCCGATCAGCACCGGACCCCAATCGAGCTTGCCGAGCGTCGATACGCTCAGCGGATACGCCATCGTACCGAGCAGCAGCACCGCGAGCAGGCTGAGCGCGGCGAGGTACTTGCCGAAGATGACCTCGGTGTCCTTCACCGGCATCGTCAGCAAGATCTCGATCGTGCCGGTGCGCTTCTCTTCCGCGAGCAAGCCCATCGTCAGCGCGGGCGCAGTCGGCAAGAGCAGGACGGACATCAGCTCGTACATCGAGCGGACTGACGCGCGGTTGATGAGAAAGAACGGATTCCAGAAGAAGAAGCCCATCAACAGCAGGAAGAGGCAGATGACGATGTATGCCGCCGGGCTGTTGAAGTAGCCGCGAAACTCGCGTTTCGCGATCGTGAGCGTGCGTTGCATGATGCTCTGCTCCTTGAAGCGCCGCGCAGCGACGCCTTTGAACTTTTAACGCGGGCAGCGCGCAGCCTACGCTGCGGCTTTCTCCGCAGCGGGGGTGGTTCCGGTCGTGAGCTCGCGGAAGACCTGCTCGAGGTTTTGGCCTTCGCGCCGCAAGCCGACGAGCGTGTAGCCCTTGTCGACTGCGAGCTTGAACAAGGCAGGACGAAGGTCGTCGCTGCCCTTCGGGAAGACTTCGAACGAAACTTCGCCTTCGTCGCTCGGCAACCGGCGCACGCGCTCGGTGCCGCCGATGGCTGCAAGCGCCGATTCCACTTGGCTCGCGAAGTTGGCGTCGCTCGACTTGAGCAGGCTGAACACGCAGCGGCTCTTGCCCGCGCGATCCTGCAAACCAGCCGGGGTGTCGTCTGCGACGATGCGCCCCTTCGAAATGATCAGCACGCGATTACACGCGACCTGCACCTCGGCGAGGTTGTGCGTGGACAAGATGACGGTGCGAAGTTTGCCGATGTCTTTGATCAAGTCGCGGATTTCGACGGCTTGGTTCGGGTCGAGACCGCTCATCGGCTCGTCCAGGATCAGGATCGGCGGCTCGTGGATCAGCGCCTGCGCGAGGCCGACGCGCTGCCGGAAACCTTTGGAGAGCGCGCGAATCTCTTTGTTGATCACGTCGCCGAGGCCGGTCTCTTCGACGACCGCCTTCAAACGCTTGCGGACGTCGGCACCCTTGATGCCGCGCATCTCTGCCGCCCACTCGAGATACTCGAGGACGAGCATGTCGTGATAGAGCGCCGTGCTCTCCGGCAGGTAGCCGATCGAGCGCCGCACGCCGAGTGAATCGCTCAGGATGTCGAACCCGTGGACCTTCGCCGTGCCTTCGGTCGGCGCGGTGAAACAGGTCAGGATCTTCATCGTGGTGGATTTGCCGGCGCCATTCGGTCCCAAAAATCCGAGGACCTCGCCGCGCCTGACTTCCATGCTCACGCGATCGAGCGCGAGCACGCCGTCGTAGCGCTTTACTAAATCACGGGCTTCCAACATCACATCGGTCATCGATCCCTCGTTATGGGCTTCCGCACGGCGCTTTACTGTCGTGCGCGGGCTAGCACGGATTTCCGCACGGACCCAGGCGCGGAGGTCGGCATCCTATTCGGGTGTAAAAGTCAGTCAAGTTCGGCCAACCGGGGCGGTTAACCGCAGGCTGAGGGCTTTATTCCGCGCAGGATGTAGGTCCAGGTTTGCGGACACTCGCTCAGTTTTTGCAGGAAATGCAAATCACCGGCTCGGCCCGCGCCGCTCGGTGAGCAAAGTCGCGCGTCGGCGATGGGGTGAGGCGGAAGCTGTCGGACCCACGAATCGAGTCTTCCGAGCGCAGGGCCGGGGCAGCTGGCTTCTGCAGCCATCAGCTGCAGGGTCGAGCTTCTGGCGCTGCCGCTGATAGCTGCGACGCGTTCCGACTCCCTTCCGAGGCTTCGGACTGGGCGCATGCAGGACTCGGGCCTAGAAAACTAACGACTTTCATTACTCTCGAGCTGAGCTAAGAGTGACTTGTGAAGGTACTGCAGGTCGAATGGGCAACACTCAGCCGGAGACGACAATCCATGCTTTCTGCGCGCTTACGCTCTTGCTCTTGGATGTTGGCCCTCGGCGCAACGCTCGCTGCCTGTGGCTCGAGCGGGGAATCCACCGGGCGGCGAACACCCCCGATCGGCGCAGGCGCAGCTGGTAGCGGCTTTCCTTCACTCGGGGGGAACCCTGCGGGGGGCCTCGCTGGGTCCGGCACCGGTGTAATCGGCCTGGCTGGCGCGGGAAGCGTGCCTCCGGCGCAAATGCCGATCAACAACAAGCCCGACGAGGTCTGCGAGGTCGTGCATTTGACGGCCGACCCCCAGACGCCCGACATGATGATCGTGCTCGACCGCTCGGGAAGCATGACCGAAGGCGGCCGCTGGCAGCCGTCGGTGTCTGCAGTCCGCCGGATCACGATGGAGTTGCAAGCGCGAATTCGCTTCGGGCTCGCGATGTTTCCGGACCCCGCAATGCAGAACAACGGCGCGATGACTGTCGGTTCGGCCTTCGACTGCTTGTTACAGCCGGACCCGCAGATGTGCTTGGACATGCTGAATCTGATGACGAGCAATGGTTCGTGCGCGCCGGGTAACGTGGTCGTGCCGATCGCGGATGCAAATGCGATGGCGATCGGAACCGCGCTCGATCGGACGCAACCAAGCGGTGGAACGCCGACTTCGGGAACGCTCGAGGCGTTGTTGACGACGTATGCCAACGCCCCGGCAGGTCCCGATGCGATGGGCGTGCACGCGAAGTACGTGTTGCTCGTGACCGATGGTCAGCCGACGTGCCCGGCCGGGAACGGCCAGGATACGACGCCGGCGGATATCGATGCGAGCAACAAAGCGATCGACGCGCTGCTCGCGAAAGAGGTTCGCACGTACGTGATCGGGTACGATACGACGGGGCAGGGCAACGAGAAGCTGGCGCAAGTGCTGGATGGCTTCGCGCAGCGCGGCGGCACCGGCGATATGACGCATCGGCCGGTCGAAGACGAAGCGAGCTTGGTGATGGCGCTGCAGAAGATCACGGGCCAGATCGTCGGTTGCACCTTCACGCTCGACAAGCCACCGACGCGCGCGGACTTCGTGCGCGTGACGCTCGACGGAAAGCAAGTGAACCTCGACGCGCCGAATGGGTGGAAGCTGACGGGCGATCGAACGATCGAGCTCACCGGCGCGGCGTGTGACACGTTCCGCGGTACGGGTTCACACGTCCTCGACGCTGAAGTTCAGTGCTCGGTAGTCGGGCCGGCCTGAGGCGGCTTACTCGCGGTGAGTTCGGTGATGAGTTTTGCCAGCGGTTCCTCGCAGGTTTGCGCGAGCTTGCGGTGGCCGGCAGGCGTGGGATGAATCCCGTCCTCTAGATTTTGCTCTGGGACACCGGCCACGCCGTCCATGAAGAACGGTACGAATGCGACGTTCAGATCCTTCGCGATCGCCGGGTAGATCGCCTCGAACTGCGCGGCGTATTCCGGGCCGAAGCTGGTTGGGATGCGCATGCCGAGCAAGAGCGGCGCCGCACCTCGCCCGCGAACCTTTGCGATGATCGCGCGTAGGTTTTGATCGATGCTGGCGATCGGCTGGCCTCGCATCGAGTCGTTCGCGCCGAGCTCGACGACCACGATCGCCGGCGACTGCTTGAGCAACCAATCGACGCGGCGAAGCCCGCCCGCTGTCGTATCTCCGCTCACGCCCGCGTTGAGCAGCTGGAACGGCAGGCCCCGTGCGGCGAGACGCTCGCGCAGTACCGAGGGGTAGGCTTGCTCCGCCGGCAAGTGCAGTCCGGCCGAAATGCTGTCGCCGAGAAACGCGACCTTGGGCCCACTCGCGTTCGGAGCTGTTGCGGGCGTTTTCGACGCGGGGTGTTCGCCTGCAGCTGATGGCGGCGGCGCGTTCGAGCTCGACGTCGCCGGTGGCGAGCTACCCGGAGCTGCAGCTCCGCCGCTGCACGCCGCGGTCGCGAGAGCTGCCGCGAGCACGAAACCACCCGTACTTGCGCGGATCGCACGTATCGCCTTCAATGCGCGAGATGTGCCGAGCTTCGAACGACTTAGACCACCACCGACTGCGCAGCACACGAAGCGCCGCGCTGCATCGATTGCGTGACAGCAACGCGAGCTTGAAAAATATTCGTGACGAGGACGAGGCATGACGTTGAACGTCTCCGATGACACGCGACAATTGCGCGCACAACCGGAAGCGCGCACGACCGACTATAGCCTCGAGTGTCGCGGCGTGACGCGGCAACTGCAATCTGGCTCTACCGCGCTGCGGGTCCTCGATGGGATCGACCTTCAGATTCGCGCGGGCGAGGTCGTCGCGATCGTGGGGCCTTCGGGGAGCGGAAAGTCCACGTTGCTCGGATTGCTGGCGGGGCTCGACCGGCCGACGAGCGGAAGCGTGCGAGTGCTCGGCACGCCGCTCGAATCGCTCGATGAAGACGGGCTCGCCCGGCTGCGTCGCGATGGGATCGGGTTCGTGTTTCAGACGTTCCAGCTGCTCGGGAACCTCACCGCGCGCGAAAACATCTTGTTGCCGCTGGAGCTCGCGCGAGTGCCGAATGCCGCCGAGCGCTGCGATGGGCTGCTCGAGCGTGTGGGGCTCGCGGCGCGCGGTCACCACTACCCGTCGCAGCTTTCAGGCGGTGAGCAGCAGCGGATCGCGATCGCGAGGGCGTTCGCACCACATCCGCGGATTCTGCTCGCGGATGAGCCGACGGGAAACCTCGATCCGAAAACGGGAGACGCGGTGCTCGAGTTGTTGTTCGAGTTGCGAGCGCAACACGGAAGCACGTTGATTCTCGTGACCCACGATGCGCGAGTCGCAGCGAGGGCCGATCGAAAAATCGAGATCGTGGGCGGCAAAGTCGTAACGGGAAGCGGAACATGATCCGGCGCGTTGGGCCGTGGATGTCAGCCCGGGTTGCGACGAGGGGCCCATGAGCTTCTCGCTGTTCGTTCGCATGCTCTGGCGCGAATCTCGCGGGGCGCGATCTCGGCTGCTCTTTTTCGGTGCGTGCGTCGCGGTTGGCGTTGCAGCGGTCGTCGGCGTGGCCGCTCTCGTCGATGCAGTCGAGCTCGGGATTCGCGCTCGCTCGCGCGAGTTGCTCGGCGGCGACCTCGCGATCGAATCGCGCGCGCCGCTTCCCGAGCTCACGGAGGTGATCGAGCGCGAGCTTCGCGGCGATCAATACTCGCGCGCCGACGTTCGCATTTTATCGACGATGGTTCGCGGCGAGTCCGGCGAAAGCCGCCTTGCCGAGCTCAAGTCGATCGACATGGCTCGGCCCGGTTTTCCGCTCGCCGGCATACTCGAGCTCAATCCGGCGCAGCCACTCGCAACTCTGCTTCGCGACGACACCGTTCTCGTCGCGCCCGCGATTTTGCACGACCACGGGCTCCAGATCGGTGACCCACTCTACGTCGGAGGTCTGCGATTCAAGATCGCCGGCGTGATCGAACGCGAACCTGATCCACTGACGTTCTCGTTCGCGTTTGGACCGCGCGTCTTCATCACTCAAGCCGCACTCGAGAAAACCGCGCTCCTCGGCCGTGGGCACCGCGCTCGCTATCGCACCTTGCTCGCGCTCCCTCCGAACCTTCCCGCAGCGCGCGTGCTCGCGATCTCCAAAGCGATCGAACGCGGGATTCCCGGTGGCGGCACGTACGTTCGCGTCGAAAGTCACGCCGATGCACAACCCGCGCTTCGCGACACCCTCGAACGCGTTCAGCGCTACCTCGGCCTTCTGGCGTTGCTCTCGCTGCTGATCGCGAGCGTCGGCGTCGCGCAAATCGTCTCGACGTGGCTCGCCCAAGCCACACCTCAAACCGCGATCCTGCGTTGCCTCGGATTTCGCCCGCGCGAAGTGTTCATGTTTTACGCCGGTCACGTCGCGCTGCTCGCGCTCGCAGGAAGCGCGGTCGGTGCGCTCGCCGGCGCCGGCCTGCCTGCACTCGTCGCGCGCGCCTATCCCGAGCTCGTCCCGCGCGAGCTCCTGACGCTGGTTCCAGTCGGGGCGATCGTCCGGGGTTGCCTGCTCGGCGTCGGGGTCGCTCTCGCGTTCAGCCTGCCGGTGCTCACGGCCGTGTTTGCGGTTTCGCCGTCCCGCGTCTTGCGCGCTGAAGCCGAGCCGCTGCCGATTCCACGCAGCGTAACGATCCTCGCGGGCTTGGCGCTGCTCGCCGGAATCACGATCGCAGCGTGGGCGCAGGCGCGAGAACCGCGGCTCGCGTTCGGCTTTGCAGGCAGCGTGACGCTCATGGCTGCACTGCTGTGGGCGTCCGCGCGAGGCTTGCTCTGGGCGGTCGGGCGGCTTCCCCGCGCTCGTTTGCCCGCGCTCGTCTGGCACGGCGCCGCCGCCCTCGCGCGGCCCGGCGCAGCGGCTGCTGGCAGCGTCGTAGCGCTCGGCATGGGAAGCCTCGTCGTGCTCGGCATCACGCTCATCCAAAGTGTGCTCGCACGCGAGATCGTGACTGCACTGCCACCGGATGCCCCGAGTGTGTTCATGCTCGACGTTCAGCCCGATCAGTGGCCCGGTGTCGAGCGCGTCGTGCACGAGTCCGGCGCCGCAAACGTGCAGAACGTACCCGTCGTGATGGCGCGGCTCAGCGCGGTGGACGGGCGCTCCGTCCCCGACCTCGTCGCAGAGCGCAGCGCGAACAAGACCGAGCGTGATCGCGTGAACTGGGTGTTGACCCGCGAGCAACGCGTGACGACGCTGCGGGAGCTCCCGCCCAGCAACACGATCATCGAAGGCGCACTCTGGAACGATCCGAACGCGTTCGAGATGAGCGTGGAAACCGACTTCGCGCGCGACATGGGTGCAAAGCTCGGGAGCCGATTGACGTTCGACGTGCAGGGTGTGCCGATCGACTTCGTAGTCACGAGCATTCGCACCGTCGACTGGCGGAGCTTCTCGGTGAACTTCTTTTTGGTCGCGGAGCCGGGCGCACTCGACGACGCGCCGCAGTTCGTGCTCGCGGCTGCGCGAGTGCCGGCGAGCTCCGAGCAGCGGATGCAGGACGAGATCGCGAAGCTCTATCCCAACATCACGTTTTTGCGCGTGCGCCAGCTTCTCGAACGAGCTGCCGCGATCCTCGCTCAAGTTGCGATCGGTGTGCGTGTGCTCGGTGCGTTTGCCGCGGTCACGGGCCTGATCATCCTCGCGGGCGCGGTGGCGGCGACGCAGCTGCGTCGTGCACGAGAGGCGGCATTGCTGAAGACGCTCGGTGTGACGCGCGCACGCGTCGCAGCCATGTTCGCGATCGAATACGCCCTTGCGGGTGCCGTGGCCGGAGCGATCGCGGCAGTCGGTGCCTATTGCCTCGCGTTGTTGTTCACGCGCTACGTGTTGACGCTTGCGAGTACGCCGTCGATCGGATTGTGCTTGGCAGGCTGGGCGGTCACGATCGCGCTTTCGATCGTGGCCGGGCTCGCTGCGAGCGCCCGAGCACTTCGAGCGTCGCCACTCGAAGTGTTTCGGGAGCAGCCCTGAGCTGCAGTCACTTCACATACAGCCAGTCCACGCCCGGCTTTCGCTCGAGGTGTAGGTGGTTCGCGTGCGCTTTGTTGTAGTGCGGCGTGAGCACCACGTTGAACAACTTCCGATCGACCGCCTGGCACAACACCGAGCGCAAAGTTCGCGAGCCCCTCGACTCCTGCCGCCGAACCGGACACGGATCTTCGCCGCGCCTTCGGCCTTCCCAATCGTTCAGCACGTCCAGCACGACGCCGCTATCCAGCTCGAACTTCGCCGCGTCGATCGCCATCGCGTGGGCGTGCCCACTGATGCTCCCGCTTCCCGCGATCCGCGCGCCCGGCCGGTACATCGAGTAGTACTCGAGCTTGCGTACGTGCGCGCGCCGCAAGTCTCGCGACCAGCTGACGAGCGAGAGCGCGAGCCGGCAATCCAACACCGCATGCATGCGATCGCCGCGCTCGAGCGGCGCGAAGATGACGCCGCGCACTGGACCTTTCAGTCGAATCGGCCAGCGCACGCCGGGGGTCGGGTCAGCGACACGTTCGAACGCGATGTTCGCTTCTCGCAAGGATGCGTAACAAGCGCCCGAGCTCGAGTCGTCGTCTGGTTCGGGCGGGCTCGGATCGAGCACCGAGCTCTTTCGCGGTCCGAGTGCCCGCGTCGGGCGCGCCTGCTCCGAACGAGACTCGCTCGGAGGCTCGACGCTGCTAGCGACGGATGAATGCCGATACGCGAGCGCGCGAGGCCGCGAACGCTCTTCCATGTTGAAGAGCGGGAACGCGCAGCCCGAAAGCAGCACGACGGACAAGCAGGCACTGAGCCCTGCGGAGGCGCGCGTCACGATTAACATGGTCGCCCGCCGCGGCCGCTAGTTCAAAGTTAATGGGTGGCTGAGTCAGAAACTGCTGCAAATCGCCTCTCACCGACAGGGCGATCACAGTCAGCACCGCAGGCGTATCTCCCCGACGCGCCTGCGGGCTTGAGCTTCACTGCGATTCTAGATTCGAGAGCACGAACTGCATTCGCAGGCCGGTTACTTCCGGCAGGTCCGCCACCACTCGCCCGCCGCTCAACCGCGCGCGCTCGTACTGCCACTTCGTCCGCGTGCTGTCTTCGCTACCGAGGATCTCACCATCCGAGATCTCGTACGCGATCGAAGGATCGCCCCAACCATCCGGCAAGGACGCGAGCGGGAACGACACCTTGATCGCTGAAGCGAGATCGGGCGCAAACGAGAACGTTGGTCCGAGTGGACGCTCGCTCTCCTTGTTGAAGAACGCCGTCGTCTTCTGCGCGAGCTTCAACACGAAGTCTTGTCCCTCCGCCACCGCACCCGCGGGCACATCGACGCGTGGCCCTTCATCGAGCTCGAGCGTTCCACCGGCCGGTCCGAGCTTCGCCGACACCGAACCACTGCCACGCTTGTTCACTGGATTGCGTGGTGCGAGTGCAGTCCCCGGCTGCACTTCGTTCGCAGTGTTTGCTGCAGGAGCAGATGCCCCGCCGCATCCAACGCCGCCAACCAAAGCCACCACGAACCACATCCGTGTTGCATTCAGCATGATCTTCTCCTGTCGTCCCACCAACGGCATTCAGTCGGTACGAACGCCAACCCCACGGCGGCCGTCGTTAGCCGCAAGCGACTTCATGGTTTTGCATTTTCAGTCGTCCCGCGAGCCGCACACCTGAGAGCACCCGTGCGCTGGATTGAGCATAGGAGCCGGAGCACAAATTGGCGAGGATTAACCAAAGCGGCGCGAAGCTTGGCGCATGGGCTACGCTACCCTTCATGGCGCTCGATCGCGTTCGACAGCTACTGCTCCGCCGCCGATCCCCAGCTGGGGATGGAACGCCTGCAGCGCATAGCGGCCACGCCTCACGCCTTTCCTCACCTGCATGGCAGCGCGCGCGCGACATCGGCCGCCAAATCGTGGACGCGTTTCCACTCACCCCGCTCGGCCTCGCGCTCTCGGTTTGCGCCTATCTCGCGCTTCGAAAGTTCGCCTACGAAGAGCTCGACCTGGTCTGGCTCGTAACCGGCTACGCCGCCATTGGCCTGTGTGCGCTCGCGCCGCTGTTCGTCGTCCCGTTTGCGTTGTGGTTCTGGCTGAGTGATCGCAGCGCTGCTGCTGCGTCGACAGCCGCGCCGCGTGCGAGCGATGAGACACGTCGCGCGAAGGTCGCAGGCCCCGACGGAGACACGCTCTTGCTCGAGACGGGAACACCCGCTCCGACCGGCTTCAGTCTGCCGTCTTTGCGCTTCGTTCCGTTCGTCCAGCTTCGCTGGGAATGGCGCTCGCCGCCTGACGTCGTCGTCGACCCACGTCGAGCGGGCTCGCGCGCGCACGAACTCGTCGTGCTGAAGGACCGCGGCCAGCACGAAACGATCGAGCGTCGCATCATCGTCGAAGACCCGTTCGGCCTGACGCGCGTCGCGTTCCGGCGGCGGCAACCGCGCAGCGTTCGCGTCCTGCCCCGGCTCGGCGGGTTAGGCCACCTCACGTCGCTGACAGCTCTAGCTGCCGGCGCCGACCTCCCGCACCCGATGGGCCTCGAGGACGGCGACCGCCTGGAGCTATCGCGCTACACACCGGGCGATCCGGCGCGCTTCATTCACTGGAAGGTGTTTGCGCGCACACGGAAGCTGCTCGTACGCCGGCCTGAGCGTGCGCTCGCGATCGCGCGGCGCTGCGCTGCGTTCTTCGTCGCGGGCCAAAACGACGACGCCAGCGCTGCCGCGGCGAGGCTCGCGCTCGAGCGCAAGTTGCTCGGAAACGAGTGGACGTTCGGTACTGACCTCACGATCGCAGGCACGTCGCGCGTCGACGAGGCACTCGCCCACCTGGTCGAGTCGGTCGCTGCACGTGGCAAACAAGGCGTCGGGCTCGCCCCGTTTCTCGCCCAAGTCGAACGGAAAGGCCCAGCCAGCGTGCTCGTGTTCGCGCCGCCGCGGCCCGGACCTTGGGTCGAAGCCGTCATCCGCGCGACCAGCCGCCGTCAGCTGCGGACTGTGATCGCGGTCGACGGATTGGCTGAGGCGAAGTCCCGGCCGCTCTGGAAGCGCGTTTTGGCGAGCGAAACACCGATCGATGGCGCGGAAGCACAGGCGCTCGATGCCGTGCTAGGGATGTTGGGGCGAGCCCACGTGCCGGTGATCCTCCTCGATCGCGCGACCGGCCGTCCGCTCGGCGAGCGCGCCCGTCGCGCGATGATGCACGTACGCGATCCCGCCCGCGTTCCCGATCCTCTCGGAGTTGCTTCATGACCGAGTCGCTGTCTCCGTTTCAGCCGTCCGCCAAGAGTCCGCCGCCGACAGCCGCAGGTGTCAGGCCGCGGCTGGACCCCAAACCTCCCGAGCCGGCGCCGTCGTTCGAGCCCCCGCGCAAGTCAGCGCCGGAACGCCCGCAGCTCGCGCTCGTCGCTCCGGCGATCTACACCGCTGTCGCGTTTGCGTTCTTCTACCCGCTCGCGGAGTTGACGGTCGCGATCGCCGCCGCGATCTCGGCCGCGGTCGCGACGCTGTTTGCATCGAAGCTCGCGCGCTCGCACGTTCGGACTTGGGTCGTGATCGGGCTCGCGCTAGGAGGCACCTTTCTCGCGGCGGAGCTCGGCCGCTCGCTCTCGGATTCGCACGCGTTCGCGAAACTCACCGGCGCGAGTGACGCGCTTTTGTGGGGCAACCTGGTTTCGACCGTGCTCGGCACTGCGTTTTTCGCGCTCGGCTTGCGCGCGGTCTCGCTGCGCCGGCGGATCTTCTCGCTCGTCGAAGTGCTGTGCGTCGGCGTGGTGTTCGCGCAGCTGGTAGCGGCGCACCGCTTCGGCGCGATCAATCGTCCGTTCGAGCTCGCCGACTCGATCATCGCTCAAGGTGGCGACCCCACCGTCGCGCTGCTCTTGATCGGTGCGCTCGCGGCCGCGTTGATCATCGCGCTCTTGTTTCGCGAGCGCTCGGTTTGGCGTTCGCTCATGCACTTGTGGCTCGCGCTGCTCTTGCTCGCGGTCGTATTGAGCTCGACGCACCTGCTCGGGCTGCCGTCGCCGCCGGCCGGCGCGACCGGGCTCGGCTTGCGCCCGGACGAGAAGGACAAGTCGGACGACAAGCAGCAGCAAAAAGGCCAGCGTCGCCCGCGCGACGGCCACAGCGACAACGAACATCTCGACTTCCGCGACAACTACGACAGCCAAGGCAAACAGGTCCCGCTCGCGGTCGTCCTGCTTCACGACGACTACTCGCCGCCGACCGGCCTCTACTATTTTCGACAGACGGCGTTCAGTCAGTTCAACGGCAAACGCCTCGTGTCGGCGACCACTGCCGGCGTCGACGAAGACGTCGCGCCTGCGTTCGTCAGCCAAAAAACGACGCTCGCGGTCGTACCGAACGCGCAAGGTGATCGCGTAGAGCTCGACACCACGGTCGCGCTCCTCGCCGAGCACACGCGGCCGTTTGCGCTCGAGTCCGCCGAGACGATCGAGCCGCTCGCAAATCCGGATAGCGGTCGCTTCCGGCGCGTCTATCGCGTCACGTCCTCGGCCCTACAAGCCAAGCTCGAAGAGTTGCTCGGGCGTCCAGTCGGCAATCCTGCCTGGAGTGCGGCCGTGCACGAGCACTACGTCGATGCGCCGAAGGACCCGCGCTACGCGAAGCTCGCGCAGGAGATCGCAGGCGGCATTCACGAAGCGCTGCGGGGTGATCCGGTCGCGCGTGCGCTCGCCGTCACGGTGTGGCTCAGTCGCCAGGGCACCTACAGTTTGAAGAGCGGTCACGCGAGCGCGGAAGATCCGACGGCGGATTTCTTGTTCGGCGACCGCGTCGGTTACTGCGTCCACTTCGCGCATGCCGCCGTGTACTTGATGCGTGCGCTCGGTGTGCCTGCGCGCGTCGGCGCCGGCTATGTCGTCGATGAAGCGGCACGGCAGGGTGGCTCGTCGATTCTCGTCACCGGTGCCAACTCGCACGCCTGGCCGGAGTTTTACGTGGATGGTGTGGGTTGGGTGATCGCCGACGTATCGCCGGCACAGAGCCTCGACCCGCCGCCGCCGCCGCCCGACCCCGACCTGCAGCGGTTGCTCGGTGAGATGGCGCGCGGGCTACGTCCGATGCCGCAGAGCGAGGACCGCCCCCTCGAGCCGCTCATCCAGGTCGCACGTGTGTTGCGCGAGTGGGTCGTGCGGATCGCGCTCTGGTTGTCCGCGTTGATGCTGATGGTGATGTACGCGGTGAAAGTCTGGCGTCGCACCACGCCTCGATTTGCAGCCGCAGGATTGCCTCGAGTGGCATATCGAGCCGAGCTCGATCGTTTGTCCGAGGTGGCACTCCGCAGACACTTCGGGGAGACACGTGAGGCCTTTGCGAGGCGCATCGCGGCGGCAAGCCCGTCGTTCGAGCGCCTGACCGCGCGCCACTTGGCTGCGCGCTTTGCGGACAAGCCCTCGCTCGACCCGGCCGAGCTGCACGGCTTGCGCCGGGCAGTCGCGCAGGAGGTGCGCCAGAGCGTACCATGGTGGAAGAGATGGCTCGGCGTGCTCACGCCGTGGTCTTGGATACAGTCACGATGAGCATCGTTTCCGAGGAGAAGAGCATGGATATGCCGTTGCCAGCGCAGGGCCAAACGAATGACGCGCCTTTGGAAGAGGCGCGCCAGGCCCTCGAGACGCTTGGCCGTCGTGCGCGCGCCGTGGTGATCGGTCGTGATGACGTGATCGAGCTCGTGCTGATCGCGCTCGTGTCGGATGGCCACGTGCTGCTGGAGGACTATCCCGGTTCCGGCAAGACGACGCTCGCGCGTGCGCTCGGCGAGTCGTTGCGCGTGAGTGGTGGGCCTTCGCACTTGCCGCCGTTTCGCCGCATTCAGTTCACGCCCGACCTGTTGCCGAGCGACGTGACCGGCACGAGCGTGTTCGAGCTCGACAAGAATCGCTTTCAGTTTCGAGCGGGCCCGATCTTCGCGCACATCGTGCTCGCGGACGAGATCAACCGCACGTCGCCGAAGGTGCAAGCGGCGATGCTCGAAGCGATGGCCGAGAAACAAGTCACGGTCGACAACGACACGCACAAGCTGGACGAGTTGTTCTTCGTCATCGCGACGCAGAACCCGCTCGACGTGATGGGCACGTATCCGCTGCCGACCCCGCAGCTCGATCGGTTCTTGTTCAAGATCGAGATGCGTCACATCGAGAAGACTGCGGAGCTCGAAGTGCTCGCGCAGTACCCACGTCCGAGCTTGACCATGAGCGAGGGCTTGCCGCAGGTGACTCGCGAAGACTTGCTGGCGGCTCGGCGTGCGCTTCGCGAGCGGGTGCACATCGCGCCGGTGTTGCGAGAGGCGCTCGTCGATGCCGCGCGCGCGTTGCGCAGCGATGAGCGCGTATTGCAAGGCGCTTCGACGCGCAGCTTGGTGTTGATGATGCCGGCGTTGCAGGCGAGGGCGCTGTTGCGCGGCCGCAGCTACGTGATCCCCGAAGACATCGATGCGCTCGCGCCCGCGGTGTTCGGCCATCGCATCGAGTGTGTACCCGGCGTAGTCGACAAGCGTCAGGTGATCTCGTCGGCGCTGGCTCCAATTCTCGAGAAACTGTCGAAGCTGAGTCTGTCTCGATGAAAGCTCGCGTTGCCCTGCTGCTGCTGCTGGCTGCGCTGGTCGCGGGAGCGGGGCTCGCACGCATCGCCTCTGCTCAGATCGCGCTCGATCCGCTCGAGGCCGAGGACCCGGGCTTCGAAGCGACGACTGACGAGCGTGAAGCTTGGCTGTTCGCCGAAGCGGGCCGGCACATTCGCGCGCGCGAAATGGCCGAAGCCGTCCTCAAGAAGAATCCGAACTCGTTCGTTGCGCACCTCGTGATCGGGTACGTGAATCACTACGCGGAAGCGGATTTTCCGCGCGCGTTGTTTCACTTGGAACAAGCGCTCGCGCTGTACGAGCGCCGCTACGGATCGCAGCCGGATCCGAGCAAGCCGTGGCGCTGGCACGCGACCTTGCTGAAAGAACTGGCGAATGCGCACGGCACGCTCGAGCACTACTCCGAGCGGCTTGCGTTCATCGCGCGTTTCAACGTGTTGTACGAGCCGGACATGGTCGCCGATCGCGCCTGGCCGCTGATGAAGCTCGGCCGGTATCGTGAAGCGCGTGCGGCCGCGACACTCGGGTTGTCGATGGCGGAGCGGCCGTCGCAGCGTGCGATCGCGCTGAACGCGCTGTGTGCGATCGAGTTCGAAGCGGGTAACGACGGTGCGAGCTACGAAGCGTGTAAGCGCGCGGTCGACGACTCGCGCGCGACTGGAATCGACGTGTCGTCGGTCGACCTCACGAACTTTGCGGAGTCGTCGCGATCGCTGTTCAAGCTCGATGAAGCGGAGCGCATCGGGCTCGACGCAACCGAAGCCGACATCTCGTGGTACGGAAATCCGTGGATGGAGCTCGCGGAGCTCTACACGCGTGAGGGTCGGTTTGCGGAAGGGCTCGGCGCGCTGAAGCGCATTCCGCAGTATCGCGCGGCACGTCCACCGCACGTGCGCGATGCCGATCGGAACGAGACGCGGCGTGCGATCGCGGCGTTTTTACTCGTGTGCTCGCGTGCCGACGAGGCGATCGCGGTGACGGATCGCGCGCTCGTGTTGCCGGATCGGCGGTCGCACAACAGTCGCGATCCCGCGCAAGATCAAGTGGTCGTCGCCCTGCTCGATCGGCGAGCGAAGCTGGTGGCGGCGGAACAGCGGCTCGAAGAGGCGCGGAGTGAACCGTTCTACGTGCGGCCGCTCGAGTGGGTGAAGGCGATGGTGTTGCGTGCGCGGGCGCTCTCGTCGCGGGCGCTGGTGGAGCGCTTGCTGCGCGATGACACGCGGCTGTCCGGGATCTTTCGGATCGGCACTGCTGCTTCGGCGATCTTGCCGCCGTGGCTCGCAGGTGAGCTCGTCGATGTGCTCGGTGCGGGCGTCGTTCAAGAAGCGCTCGATCAAGCGCGTTCGCGCGATCATCGGCCGGGTGCGGAAGCGTATTACGACGCGTTTGCGACCGAGGTTGCGGTGCGTGCGGGCGAGCCGGAGGTCGCGCTCGAGAAGGCGCAACGTGCGCTCGCGGGGTTGAGTCCGGGCGAGTTGTTGTTGCGGGCGCGGACGCTCGCGTTGAGCTCGGAAGCGGCGCGGACGCTCGGGCGTGCGGATGCGCTTCGGTTCTACGAAGAAGCGTTTCAGGCGGATCCGGGAGTGTTCCGGCGCTTGTCGTTGCGTGTGCCCGTCCGGATCGAGGTGCGCGGGAACTCGGTTGCCGAACGCGTGGCGTCGCGGCTCGAGGGATCACCGCGGCTCGATGTCGAGGACGCAGGGTTGCTATTGCGTGTGGAAGCCAACAACACGGGTGGGACGGCGTGTTTGTTGAGTCGCGACCAGAGCACGCTGGGTTGTGGCAAGGTGCAAGCGATTGCGACGGACGACGAGGATGCGGTGGCTGCGAAGCTGGTGCGGGACTTCCACGAGAAGGTGTTCGCGCCGCGAATCGACATGAGTCAGGCGGACATCAACTCGTTGGATGGCACGAATCTCGTACGAGATGACGCATTGCGCACACTGTTCGACGGAGATTCGAATTAGTTCAGCAGTAGCCCGATTTGTTTCGGGCTTTCGCGATGAGTGCGACTTTCGTCTCCTGTCAGATTGCGGTGTCTCTACCCACCGTGTCTCAGGACACTCGCGGACCGCGCCCTTACGTGTAAAGTGCGCGTTCTAACGGGGTGTCCACAGGATGAGGACGAGTATGAATGTCGAGCTAACTAAATTTGCGATGCCGCTCTTAGCAGCACTCGCTTTCGCCGCTGGCTGTCGTGAGACTCAGGAATTGGGACCCAAGTTGCCGAGTGCCGCAGGCAGTGCCGCAGGCGCAGCAGCTGGAATGGGCGCCGGCGGCGCAACCGCCGGTATGAGTGCGACGGCAGGTACGGGCGCGATGGCCGGTACCGGCGCCGCGCCGGCGGGTAGCGCGGTCGCGACGATCGCGGGTTTCATGGGCGGGATGGTCACGGGCAGTGCCACGTTCACGAAAGCAACCGGAACCGACGTGAAGGTGACCGTCGCGATTTCGAACTGCGTCGCGGGCAAGTCGTACCCGGTGCACATTCACGAGGGCACGAGCTGTGCGGACGCGATGATGCAGGGCGACCACTGGGGTCCCGCGCGCGGCGAGGGTATTCCGTCGGTGATGTGTGTGGGCACGACGGGAACGAGCACGCTCACGCGTCCAGCGATTCCAGCGAACTTGGCGTGGACGATCGGCGGCGACGTGATGACGAACGTCGTCGGTCACGCGTTCGTGGTTCACGATCCAGACGTAGCGACGATGCCGCCGCGCATTGCCTGCGGCCTGATCATGCAGCGGTGACGAGTTTGCCCCGAGGGCGAGAACGAATCCGTTCTCGGGGCATCATCTGCAGTCATCAGCGATCTGTGGGCGCTCGCGCTTGGGCCTGCGCCAACGCTGTCTCTGCTGCCTGCGCGTCGCCTTGCTGGCGATACAAGCGGGCTAGATTCAACAACGGGTTTGGATCCGCTGGATCCAACTTCGCGGCTTGCTCGAGTTCACGCCGCGCTCCGTCTGCGTCGCCCTGCGCTTGCAATGCTGCCCCTAAACCATTGTGCGCCGCTGCCAACTCTGGCTGGCGCTCGATCGCTTTTCGGAACGCGTCAGTTGCTGCACTCGACTGGCCTCGACGCATCAACGTGTTGCCGAGCTTCAACCAACCCAACGCCAGACTCGGTTCGAGCTTCGTCGCGACGCGATAGTGCTTTTCCGCCGCATCCCACTGTCGCTCTGCTGCATCGACATCGCCCAGTCCGATCAACGGCGCAGCACTCGTCGGCGCCAACTCCTCCGCTCGCTCGAGATCGGCGCGCGCTCCGGACATGTCGGCCAAGCCGATCCGACAGATGCCACTTCCCAACCAGGCTTCACTCTCACGTGGGTTTCGCTGACTTGCACCCGTAAATGCGAGCACGGCACCTCGCACATCGCCGAGGACGCGAAGCACTCGCCCGAGATGCAACAGCGGCGCAGTCGGCCGCGCGTCGAGCTGCGCTGCACGCTCGAGATCTGCACGCGCAGCCGGCAACTCGCCGAGCAACTCGTGCGCGAGCCCGCGCCGCTCGAACAGCGCCGCACTCTCGCGAATCGCGAGCCCCTTCTCTGCAAATGCGAGCGCGCGGTCGCCCTGGCCTCTCGTCCGTGCGACATCGGACGCGATCGCAAACGCACGCGGCTCGGGTGCGCGCTCCAGCACTCTTGCAATGCCGCTCTCAGCGGCGTCGAGCTGTCCGTCCGCGAGCTCGATCGCGGCTCGCAGCGCGCCGAGTGCTTCGGATCCCTGCCGATCCGTCTTCGCGAGCTCGCGCCGAGCCCCCGCCGCCTCCCCTCGCTGCAGCAATTCGATCGCATGTGCTTCGATTTCGAGAAGTCGGGAGTCGCTCGTAGCGGCAAGCTCTCGTGCTTCTTCGACGAGCAATCGGGCTTCGGTCGCGCGAATGTCCGAATATGCGGGCGCTTCGTCGAATGGCGGATGCAGCAGCCGCGCGGCCTGTTGCGACAACCCCAGCGCCCGCTCTTCGCGGCCGGCTCGATAGATCAGCGCGCCCGCCAGCAGGATGCAGGCACCGGAGACTGCGATCCAAAGGGCTCTTCGCACGCGCCCCAGCATCGCGCGAATCGGGTCAAATTTCTCTGCTTCTCCATCGTTCTACCGGCTTTGCCGCATTGACTGCGGTGACAGGTCGGGCGAGGTCGCATCTATGCGTCGCCTCGACTTCCCCAACTGGCCGAGGCGCGCTAGGAATTCGAAATGACCAAGCGGCTCACGGCGCTGGGTTTCGCGATCGTCGGGGTCGTCTGGGGGCCGTACGTCTACGCGGAGCTCGCTCGCAAACCGCTCGCACCTGCTGCGGACGAGCCGGCGAGCCCAGTCTTCGAGCCAACGCCCGTCGCGTATGAATCGCCGGCCCAAGAACGCGCGCAGCTGGTAGCGGCGGTCGCCGAGCAGCGCAACGCCGCCGTCGCCGCACCCGAGCCAGAGAACGTCGCCCCGGTCGAACCTGCCGCGGAAGAACCCGCGCTGGTGGACCCGGCTGCACCTGAAGCCGTCGAGCCGGTCGCGGCCGCGGTGCCCGCCCTGCCGCCCGCAGCTGCAAACGCCGAAACCGCGTCGGCGCCCGCGGCCGATCCCGCGCTCGCCGCTGCAGCTCACCCCGCCGCGCAGCCAGCGGCGGCGCCCGAGCCGCCGCCTGCCGCGCAGCCAGCGGCGGCCGACCCGGCCGCAGCGAAGGCCGCGGAAGAACCCGCGCACGCCGCTTCCGCGAAGGAGTCGGCCGAAGCCGAAGCCAAACACGACGAGCGCGCGGACGAAAAGCGCGAAGACAAAGCCCACGAAGACAAAGCCGACGACAAGCGCGATGAGAAGGACGAGAAGAAGGAAGCCTCCGCGACGCCTGAGAGCCTCGCGCCGGCGTTTCGTTCGACCTTCGCTCGCGAGTCGCGCGACGCCGCCTGGGCGAACGGCGAGGAGCCGCGCCTCACACAGCTGCTCGCAGGTGCCGGCGTTCCATCGAGCGCGATCGGTGAAGTGCGTTGCCAAAGCACGGTTTGCCGCGTTGCGCTAAACTCAGTCGACGTGAAGGCGGCGCAGCAATCCCCGTTGTATCAACTGCTCTATCAACGCGTGCGCGACGAGTTCGGAACGCTCGGACTCGACACCGCGGCCGGTGATGGTGAGCAGCACGCTGCGTTCTTCGTGCTGCGCAAAGGCGCCGAGTTGTCCCGAGACACGAATTGATCGTCGCAGCCAGAGTGCCCTGCTCGAGCGCGCACGTAATCTGGCGCGACTCGACTCCGCACTCGATTCATCCGGCCGGCCGGATGAAGATCACTCCGGCGAGCGCGTTTCGAGCGCTAACGCATGCACGGGCCCACTCATCAGTGCGCCGAGCGCTTGGTACACGAGCTTGTGCTGCTCGATGCGAGTCTTTCCGCGGAACGCCAGGTGCACGATCACGGCTTTATAGTGATCCTTCGTACCCGTCAGGTCTTCCAGCTCCAAGACGGGCGCATCTGGAAAAGCGTTTCGCAGGTGTTGCTTGAGAACATCAGGTTCGATCATCTCTTTGGCTCTTAATCGTTCTAGCGCGTCATGGACGATGCGCACACCGCACCAATTCTGCACAACATCCGAGTCTTTTGCCGGAAATAAAGTTGGTGGTAGGGTCGCGGACTTAGCCGGGAACGTTCTGTAACAAACGCGAGGATGCGATGGCGAAGGTTGCTTTCATTTTTCCGGGACAAGGTTCGCAACACGTCGGTATGGGCCGTGCCGCGTGCAGCGAAAACGACGCCGCGCGTGGAGTGAACATTCTCGCGGATCAAATCCTGGGAATGCCGATCTCGCGCATGTGTTTCGAAGGCCCGGATGATCAGCTGCAACTCACGCAGTACGCGCAACCCGCAATCCTCACGACTTCGATCGCGCTGTTGCGCGGGCTCAATGAACGTTGCGACGTCGTCGCAGGGCACAGCTTGGGCGAATACAGCGCGAACGTCGCAGCCGGAACGCTCGCGTTCGAAGAAGCAGTGAAGCTCGTTCATCGTCGCGGGCAATACATGCAAGAGGCAGTGCCGGTCGGCCAAGGCGCGATGGCCGCAGTCTTGGGTGGTGACGTGCAGATGGTCGAACGCGCGTGCGCGGAAGTCGCCGGCACCGTCGCACCGGTGAACTACAACTGCCCGGGTCAACTCGTCATCGCGGGCGAGACTGAAGCGGTGGCAGAAGCGAGCCGCGCGATCGTCGCCGGTGGAGCAAAAGTCAGATCGATTCCAGTCAGCGCACCGTTTCATTGCGAGCTGATGCGACCGGCAGAAGACCGACTCGAAGGCGACTTGCGTGCCACCGAATGGCACGAGCCGCAGCTGCCGATCTACGTCAACGTCGATGCCACGTGCGTCACGAGCGCCGAAGCTGCCCGCGACGCGTTGATTCGACAAGTCAGCCGGCCGGTGCGCTGGCAGTCGATCATCGAGCGCATGCTGGCCGATGGGGTTGGCCTGTTCGTCGAGGTCGGTCCCGGTAAGGTGCTCACCGGAATGGTTCGCCGTATCGCAAAGGACGCGAAGCGAGTGAACGTCGAGTCCCCAGGCGATTTCGAAACGGCGCGTGCGGCGATCGCGGCGCAGCGCTGAGCGTCCCTGCTTCGAGACAGGCCTAGGCATTGCGGCTGACAGCGGCGTCCCAATACTTCGCGTCCAAGCGTAGTGTGTGGAATGATGTAGACTGTTATGCGTTCGGTGTCGCGCTTCGCCTTGGCTTTGGCTCGAATCACGGTCGGTTTGCGAAGGGTGTTTTCATGCGAGAGCTCTGGGGCGCGTTAATCGTCGCTCTGGTCGCTTGCGGCGGTGGTCGGGAAACCCCGACTGAAGGTCGCGGGACGGCGGCCTGCCGCATTTGGCAAGACAGCGTGTGTGATTGGGCGATCCGTTGCGAGGCGTCGTTCACGCGCGAAGCTTGCGACGATCAGTTTCAAGGGGCGACCTGTCGTTCGGATGACAAGGCCAATGCGTGCTCGAAGCAATTCGATGGCGCCAGCTGTCAAACGGTGCCCCCGAACTGCAGCTTGGATGACGTCGCCGATCCGGCGCCGGCTGCGAAAGCTTGCGACGCGCTCACGCGTCTGATCTGCGAGCGGTCGGTGACCTGCGGGCAGTTCACGAGCGAGGAGGCGTGCATGAACGAGTCGAAGATCGATTGCTCGCGCTCGATCGCGTTCACACTCGACTACGAGGAGTGCATCGCCGGCGTCAAACAGCTCGATTGCGACGTGCTGGTCGTGCCCGAGATTTGCGACTCGGTGATCGTCGCGACGGCTGAGCCAAGCGGCCCGTGACTGCAGCCGGGAGCGTCATTCCGCCGCGGCGGGTGAGCCTACACGCGCGCGCCGAGCAGTCCACCACGGCCAGAGCCCGCTTCCGAGCAGCAGTACGAGCAGCACACCTTGCGCGATGAGTCCTTCGCGCGTCGCGAAGACGCCGAGCCATTGCAGCTCGGGGAACGTCACGGGGTGGATCGAAAGCACCGCGGCTTCTTGCAACGCGCGGACGCCTTTGCCCACCAACATGAAGGACAGCAGCGCGAGAAACACGCTCGATGCGAGCATGAACGGCGCGGGCTTTAGTTTCTGACCGAGGCGGAGCAGCACGAGCGCGACCGCGCTGAGCGCACCGAGGCCGATCGCCGTCCCGATCCAAATTTGGCGTACGTGGTCGCCCGCATCGAGTATCAGCGCCTGATAGAAGAGTACGATCTCGAACGCCTCGCGATAGGCCGCGAGGAATGCGAGGAGCAGCACGAAAATCGCGGCGCTTTTGCCGGTCGCGGCACTCGAGATGCGCTTCGCGAGAAAGCCTACCCACTTCTTTGCGGTGAGCTGCCCGAGCATCCAGTGCGTGACGCCGAGTAGCACCGCTGCAGCTAGCAGCGACGCCACGCCTTCGGCGACCTCACGCTCCATGCCGCCGAGAATCGAGCCTGCCAGGTAGTACGTGGCGAGACCGGCTGGGATCGCGAGCAGCCAGCCGACGTGCACGTGTTTGGCGAGGTCGGGTCGGCCGCGCTTGCGCACGAGGCCGAGCAGCGCGGCGACCAGCAGCACGATCTCGAGACCTTCACGCAGTGTGATCGTGAGCGCGCCGAGGAGCGCCGTCGTCGCGTTGCTGCCGGTGTCTTGCGCGCGGAGCAAGAGCCCACGTGCGCGTTCCGCGATCGCAGCGACTTCAGAG
>DASRXR010001058.1:0-4037 GCA_035687405.1 Polyangiales bacterium | reverse complement strand
GTTCACGACAGCCGTGCGCGTGCGCTGTTTTTGGTTCTTCCGCTCGCCAGCCGCCATGCCGGGAACGTGCCATAGCCCGCGTTCTCATTACGAGAAAACTCATGATCGCGGCTGGCTAGCGGCCACGACTGCGCAGGCTAGCTGCCGCGCTCAGCTGCCGACGCGCGCCCGTGTTACTCGAGCCGGCTTCACAAGCTTGCGCGACAACACCGCCTGCGCGTGCGTGATTGCGATCGCGAGCGCGTCGGTCGCATCCAGGTTCGGCAACTCGCGAATCCCTAGGATCGCGCCGACGATCCTCGCGACCTGCTGCTTGTCGGCCTGACCGCGACCCGCCACCGAGCGCTTCACGAGCGCCGGGGCGTACTCCGAGATCGGGAGCCCAGCTTGCGCGCCCGCGAGCAGCGCGATCCCGCGCGCTTGGCCGAGCTTGATCACCGAGCGCGCGAACTTCGCGTAAAAGACGTCTTCGACGGCCATCTCGACCGGCGAGTGCTCTGCGATCACCGCTTGCAGCGCGGCGTGGATCTCGCACAAGCGAGACGGCATTTCTGCGTCTCGCCCTGCGTCGATCGTGCCGGCAGCAATGAAGTGCAGGCGCGGACCCCGGCGTTCGATCACACCCCAACCGGTGCGGATGCTGCCAGGGTCGACGCCCAAGACGATCATTGCGAGAGACGCTGAATCTCGGCTTCGGAAAGCTCGAAATCGGCGTAGACCTTTTGCACGTCTTCGTGATCGTCGAGTGCTTCGACCAAGTTCATACAGAGCTCGGCCTCACGCCCCTCGACCGTCTTCTTGTTCTTCGGCAACTTCGAGAGCTGAGCGCTGTTGACCTGCAAGTTCGCGGCCACGACGGCTTTGCGGACCTCTTCGAGCGCGGTTTTTTCGGTGCTCACCATCCAGCGATCACCCAAGTCCTCGACGTCTTCTGCACCGGCGCCGACCGCGGTTTCGAACAGCTGCTCTTCGGTCGCGGCTTCTTTCGGCAAAAATACGAGGCCCTTTTCCTCGAACGCCCAGGCTGCCGCGCCGGGCGCGCTCAGTGAGCCGTTGTGGCGTTCGAAGATCTTCCGTAGCTCTGGGTTCGTTCGGTTCCGGTTGTCCGTAACCGTCTCGATCAGAAACAGCGTGCCGGAAGGCCCGACACCCTCGTAGGTGATCTCTTCGTAGCTCACACCTTCGAGCTCGCCGGTACCCTTTTTCACTGCGCGCGCGATGTTGTCGCTCGGCATGTTCGCTGCGCGGGCTTCGTCCATCGCGTGGCGCAACCGCGGATTACCGGTCGGGTCCCCACCGCCTAGCCGCGCGGCGACCGTGATCTCCTTGATGATTTTCGTGAAGATCTTGCCGCGTTTGGCATCGACGGCGCCCTTCTTGTGCTTGATGGAGGACCATCGATTGTGGCCACTCATGAAAACCTCGGCATGTTCGGTCTCGGACCCGCTCTAGGACTGACGAACCTCGACTCACCCTGAGCCCGGTGCACTCGGTGTCGAGCGGGCTTCGCCGCAATATATCGACCTCGGCACGCGACCGCCACCACTCGCAGGCTGGACCCGTCGTGCGTAGATTGCCGGCCATGATCAAACACAACAGCTATTACGGCGGCAGCGTTCAAAGCGTCGGATTCGAGCGCAACGGGCGACGCCACACGATTGGGGCAATGGACGAGGGTGAGTACCACTTCAACACGGATGCCCCCGAGCGTATGCACGTCGTGAGCGGCGAGCTTTGGGTTCGCGCGGAGGGCATGGCCGATTTCGTCTGTTACCCCGCTGGCACGAGCTTCGAGGTCGAAGCCAAGAGCGGCTTCGACGTACGCGCCGAGCAGGCCGTGGGCTACGTCTGCGAATACCTGTGAAGCGTTCGGGCGGGGAGCTTGCACGCTCGTCGCAGATCCCTGACACGCGCTCGCGCGACTGCAGCCGCTGGCGGCGGCGCGCGCCGTGTGTACGCGCAACGTACCTATCACCAGGGCCCCGGCACCCCTGCCGACGAGAGGCTTGACTCGCATACGGTGCGGTGAGAGCGTCGCCAACTGCGGGCAGTGTCGAGCTCGCAATGGAGCGCGCGAGCGTGCGAGGTCCTTCGACATCACGCTGGGCGTGTCGACCCCATGTCAAGACTTCGAGTTCTGCAGCCCTCGGGCACTCGCCAGCCGCTGTACTGCTTCACCAACATTGGTGGGCAGCTCGACATGTATCAACACCTCGCGCGCTTGCTCGGGGATGAACGTCCCGTCTACGGCGTGAAGATGATCGGCAGCGAAGGCGAGTGCGAGCCGCTGCGCGAGATCCATCAAATCGCATCCACGCACGCAGCCGACATCCGTGGCGCGCAGCCGCACGGGCCGTACTTCTTGTTCGGCCACTGGTTCGGCGGAGTTCTCGCGTTCGAAGTCGCGCGGGAGCTGCTGTCGCACGGGGAGCGCGTCGGCATGGTCGCGATGTCAAACTGTCCCGCGCCGGGGTTTCCGAAGATCCCGTCGCCGCTGTTTCGTGTGCGAGCACACGTGAAGAACTTCTTTACGCTCGGGAACGGGAAGCGCGCGTCATGGCTTCGCGACCGCGTGCAGCATCGGCTGGAAGTGACGCAAGCTGCGATTGGCGTGCGCGAACCGGTCGATGACCATGCCGCGGACACCCAAGACCCGCTCGAACGGCGGGTCGGCAACGCGCTGGCGGAGGCGTACATGCACTACTCGCCAACCCCGCTTTCGGTCGACGTGCTCTTTTTGTCACCGGATATTCCGCCGGACTGGCCGCCGACGAAGTTCGACGATCCGCTGCTCGGCTGGGGCCCCGTGATGCGCGGTCGCATCTTACAGTGCCAGACCCCAGGCTCACATCTCAGCATGTTCGACCCGGGTAACGTGGAGGTGCTCGTACAGCACTTGCGCGCGTCGATCGCGCAGGCCGAACGCTCTCTGGCTGGCCAGCCCGTCGTCACGGCGTCCGCCTAGTCGCAGAGTCGAGAGAATCGTGGGAGTTTTACACGGCTTACGAGCGGCGGGGGCCGCGGCTGTGAGCAGAGGAATAGCGATGGCCTTGGTGATCCCAGATAAGGCATTCTCGAGGGGACATGCCGCCTGATTCACAGACGAAACCACGCCGGGACCAGGCGCAATACGGCCTTTCGCCGATGCAGTCCGGCATGTTGTTCCAGAGCCTCTTATCCGAAGGCTCGACTGGGCGCACTGGCTACGACATCGAGCAGATCCACGTCACGCTGAGCGAGTCGCTCGCCCGCGAGCCGTTCGAGCGCGCGTGGACACTGTTCGCGCGGCGACACCCGGCCTTGTCTGCGGCATTCCGTTGGGAAGGATTGGAGAGCGCAGTCCAGCGGCCCGATCCCGACGCGCGCGTGCCGGTCGTGTTCTTGGACTGGTCCGGTGCGGGCGAAGCACAACGCGACGCGCAACGCCGCGAGTTCTTCGAGCGGGATCGCTTGCTGGGGTTCGATCTGCGGCGCGCGCCGTTGATGCGCGTGACTGTGTTCGAGCTCGGACCGGAGAAAACCGAGTTCGTCTGGACCGTGCACCACATCTTGCTCGACGGGCGTTCCTTCGCGCCCGCGCTGCTCGAGCTGTTCGGCGTGTACGAAGCGCTCGCGCGCGGCGCGCAACCCGAGTGGCCGCCCGCAGGTAGGCCGTACGGCGACTACATCGATTGGTTCGAATCGCGCGACTGGCGTTCGAGTTTGCCGTTTTTCAAAGAGCTGCTTGCGGGCAAGCACGTACCGACCGCGTTGCCACTCGCAGAGCCTGCAGCGCGGCCGTTGCCACGGACTGGTGCGAGCCATTCCGAGGTGATTCGGCAAGTCGACCCGTCGGTTGCGCAATCGCTGCGACAATTCGCGAGTCACACCGGTGCCGGCATGGGTGCAGTGATTCAGACGGCGTTCGCGTTCGTGCTGCAACGGCTGACGGGTGATGACGACGTGTTGTTCGGTGTGACGCGTTCGCTCCGGCGCTCCGGTCTCGATGGCGAAGCCGAGAACATGATGGGGCTCTTCATCAACACGCTGCCGGTGCG
>DASRXR010001057.1:0-3507 GCA_035687405.1 Polyangiales bacterium | reverse complement strand
ACGTGGTTGCTGGTACTCCCGCTGGTACCTGTCGGCCCCGGATGTGAGTCCACGCCTGTCACTCGCTGTCATCTTCAGTCAAGTATATCCGCGCACTTATGCAGCCACAAGCGGCTGCAGCCATCAGCGGCACTAACTTCTAAGCCGACGGTCCCGTGTTCGAATCGCGGTGGGTGCGCGAGTGGTTTCGGGGCTTACGTCGATTCCCCGGTCGGTTGATTTCGAGCGTGGCCCCCGGAATGGCCCCCCGGATTCCGGTGCGAGCGGGCTTGTTAGACTTCGCCCACTGCCGCAAGCACCCGACGCACGCGCGTCGCGGGCCGAGTTACATCGTCGTCGGCTCTGGAGCACAGCGGCGTGCGCACGGCAGGTCGCTCTACTGACAAGCCGTAGCTGCGTGCGCCGCACACGTGTTCACGTCGACGTTGCGCGGCGCGAGCATAAATCATGACCACCGAGGTGGAAGACCCGCGGCGCGGTGTGATCAGAGAAGCCGAGCGGAACGAGTGCTCCGCGTACGGCAGCTCACTGCGCCAACCCCGGAACTGACCGCCAGACTCTGCGACGTGCTCTGGTGGCGATGGCGCTCGGCTGTCCACGCGCGAATGGCGATCGACGCTTACGTCGGTGCGGCCGGCGAACTAGAAACTGACGTCGTCGCTTGGCGAATGCGCATCGAACGCGCCTTCACGTTCGTCATGGTCATCAAAGATCGCGACCGCGGCTTGCAAAATTCTCTCACACATGAAGGCGAAACGTCGCGACGACGTCGTTGGATTCGTAACCCATGCTGCAAGAACGTTTTGACCCTCACTGACCCGTGACGACTACGAGGTCGACCCCCTGTTCCGCACCCTGAGTCGCACTCCAGCCTGCGCCCTGCACTGTGAAGCTGCCCTGCATTCGTTCGCTCGCCTTCACCGTCTTCGTGCTCATCATCTTATTCGTGTTCGCAGCGTCGACGCGGTACGTCTCTACGGTGACGTCACCCCAGGAATCTGGGATGTTCTTGATCGTGAGCTCGTAGCCCATCGTGCTCGGATACATGATTGTTCGGCGCGGTAGATAAGACATGATCGTTACGGTGATGTCTTCCTCCAGCACGCTAGGACCCATCAAGTTCGCGGGAACGTGGTAGCTCGCGATAGCGACTTGTAGCTTGTGGTCGCTCTCGCCGCGGCCGGCCATGACAGCGAACCCGTTGTCCTCACCCGCCTGAGTCTTGTGGCATAGCTTGCGAGGAGTGGCGTTCAATTTCGAGATCTGGGAAAACGCCTCACCGATCTTGGTCTGTCCACTACTGACACGGCCGTAGTGCATTGACTTGGCGACAACTGGCTGCTGGTAAATCAGCGATTGTGCCAGGAAGGCCGCTTGACCAGCTTCTCCACCGATGACCGACTCGCCTACCAGAGAAGTCCAAAACTCCGAGTTCACGATCACCGTCTTTGTCAGTTCATACTTCGCGAGCTCGGCGATGAGATCCTCCGCCATGCGCTTGAACTCGTACGGGTCGTTGGTGTGATTCGTGTACTTGTGGAAGCTGAAGAAGTCGAGCGGCAGCTTGTTGTCGACCACGTATTTCATCAGCGAGCCGCGCGTGCCCCGCATGTCATTGAACGAAGCATTCGCGGGTCCGCCGATGAGCACCTCGCTGTCCGCCTCCTTGATCGCGCGGGCAACCTTTCCGTAAAGCTCGTGGTACTGCTCGCCAGTGCCCGACCAGAAAGGTGTGAAGTCGGGTTCGTTCCAGATCTCCCACCACTTGATGCCGTACTGAAAGCCGTTGGCCCAACCCTTGTTGTAGTGCATGACGATGTGCTTCACGAACTGGGCATACTTGTCGAAGTCCGGCGGCACGTCACCGCTGCCAAAAATATTGCTGCGGCCCACGCGGAAGAAGACCTCCGCACCGATGTCGACGATGTTCTTGATCATCGCGTCGGTGGTCGCGAACGAGTAGCTCGATTCAGACGCAGGATCGGCACTAAGGTTCGGGACCATCTTTCCGCGTCCGGGCCCATCGACGTCGCCGGCGCCTGAGCCATTGATGCCGCCCGCGTCATGCGTACGGATCATGTCCACGCCGATGTCCTTGTAGGTCTTGCTCAATGCACCGCTCGCGGGGCCCGGGTCCCAGTGAGCGCCCTGGAGGGAGCGAATCATGCCGGACACTTGCGCCGCGTCGACGACGACCGCACGTGCAGTGCCGGCACCCATGGGTTCCGGCAGCGCACAGTCCGTGACCATCATCGTGCCGTCGCCCGGCGTCGTGGGAGTCGCGGGAGTCGTAGTGCCGGAGCCACCTGTCGTCACATCACCGGGAGTGCCCGTCCCACCCGTGGCTGCTGCGCCGGCCACGGTCGTGGTTCCGGCTGTCCCCGCTCCGGCCGTGGGGCCACTCGTCGACCTCGTTCCAGCTGCGCCCGCAGCCGTGGCGCCGCCGCTCCCAGCCGTGCTGGAACCGACCTGGCTCGGACTGCCTGCGCCGACCGTTGGGGTGGATGGGCCGTTCTGAGCGGTTCCTCCGCTCATCGTGCCGCTGTCAGAACAACCTGCGGCGGCCAGTGTCGTCGATATCGTGCATATGGCTGCGGCTAATGCCCTTCGCATGAGTCTCCTACCTTCTTCGAACAGCAACTACGGATTCTGAGAGGCACCCGGCTATCGCAGCCCTACGCTGCGCCGGCGACGAACGGCGCGGCGCAGAGCTCCCAGGCACGGACCGCGCTCGCGCGCTGTCGATCGCGTGCGCAGCACGAGACCCGGTGTCCGAACCGAAAATGAGGACTTCATCGCACGAGCTCGCGGGCACTCGCTGCTATGTTGCCCGGCGAGCTGTACTCTTTTGACTCTCGTTCGCGAGCCACGGCACGTCACGACATCGGGAAGGACTGCTCGCGCGAGTGCCACAGCTCTCGCCTCTGTACGACGCGTCCAGCTGCGATGTCCTTCAGTACCTCGCGCCCAAGTCGATCAAAGTCCCCGCACGGTCCCGAAATGCTCTCAAGTCGCGGCAACTGCGCGAGCCAGGACGCGTTCGTCACTATGCGGGCGACGTCGAACGCTTAGCAACGCAAGGCCCGTTTGACGACGGAGCTCGACACGGCGGCACTAACGATCTGAGCAGCCTCCAACGGAATCGTGGCTCAGTTGGTGCAAGGTGTGCCCGCTGCTGAAATCAAGCGCTCGAACGAGTTGTTGTTCGATGCGCTCACGGCCAAGCTTCTGCGACCAAAGTAGTCGGTTGACTCCCGACCGAAGCGTTTCAGTCGGACGAAACCAAACTGTCACCCACGAATGTGTAGTTGCGCATGACTGACCCACCTGGGGTCGGACACACCGAGCCTGTGAACAAACAGTGAATCGTCACCGAGCCATCGTGGCGCCGGATCAAACCCTCTAGGTTCGCATCGCGTTTATAGTCCATCAGAGTCACGCTCGCGTCGTCTGACGTCACGCTGCCGGTTTGCGAGACGAAGTTGCTCGCGATCACGTTGTTGTTGG
>DASRXR010001056.1:0-12369 GCA_035687405.1 Polyangiales bacterium | reverse complement strand
TACTCGACTATCTCGAGGATATAGCCGTCGAGGTCTTTCGCGACGACGAGCAGCCGGTTGTCGTACGCCGGTGTGCGTTCGGCCTGCTTCACGATCGTGCCGCCCGCAGCGACGACCTTGTCCGCCATCGCCTTTGCGTCGGGAACGAGGATGATCATCCCGACCGGGTTGTCCTTCGCATTTCGCATGGGACTCCACTGCTGAAGCACCACTCCCGATCCTTCGGTAAACTTCACGCTGTACTCCGTGATGCTGCCAGTCCCGCTTGCATCCGTGACGCTGAAAGTTCCGACGCTCGAATCGGTCATTCCGAGAGCGGTGTAGAACTTCCTCGATGCCGGCTGGTCACTCACTGCAAAGCCGAGAGCGATCGGATAAGGCACGCTGATCGAGCCACCGCCAGTGTCGAAACTGCCCCCGACTTCCATAATGTAGGTCTCGGGACCATCGAACTGCACGATTCCGAAGTTCAAGCGGCTCACGTAGTCCGGATACATTGAAGCGGCCCGGTCGACCGTTGACGCACTCTGCGCCTGCCAGACCAGCTTCGCCGTGATCTTGCGGGTGTTGCGCATGTCGTCGAACTTCATCAGCACGAGCCGCGCGCCGCGCATCGCTTCAGTGCCGTACAGCGTGGTGTCCGTCCGGTCGTCGCGTTTGATCGCAGCTTTTGCGACAGTCATTTTCATGACGTCGGTGTAGAACTTGGTGGCCGCGGGCAGATCGGTGATGCCGATGGCAAAACCCCAGATGAGCGGGGCCGGCATCGGGGCAGGAATATCGAGCGGTGGCGACGCACCCGCCGCCCCGGCCATCGACGGGCTCGCTGCACCCGCCGCCGCACCACCGCTGCCGCCAATGGCTGCGACTGTTCCGGCTGTCGCTGCACCGCTTCCGGCCGCGCTGCCAGCGTTGCCTGCCGTCGAACCGGAGCTGCCCGCGACTGCGGGAACACCACTGCCGGCGCTGGCACCCGAAGAACCCGAGCTGCCGCTGACGGCGGCGCTACCAGTACCCGCGGACGGCGTGCCGTTCACGCCAGCCGTCTGTGATCCGTCACCGGCGGTAGGACTGATCGGCGCCATGCTTGAAGCGTTATTGTCGCCACAGCCCGAGATCATCGCGGCGATCCACAGGGTCGCCATACCGAACACGTGTGCTCTATTCATCGCTCGTCCCGTGGCCTCTCGTCTGGCGCGCTGCGTCGCAGACGTCGTCGTCATACGCAGTACGGTCGCGGCTGCAGACGGCAAACACTGGTACAAAAACAAACGTTGAGCAATCGGATCCGATGCTTGCACAAACCAGTGGCCGAGCCTCAACCGAGTCGCAAACGAAGCTGCGTCTCAACTGAGTCGTTCACACATAGCGTCTCAACCGAGTCGTATATGCGGTTGTGTCCTCTCGGCTCTGCATCGTGCGAACTCACAGAATCTCAAACGCGGGCGCCAAATCTCGAACGCTGTTGCGCCACTCGTCGCGTGTCCGCGTCGATCGGTCAGCACGGTGCCGATCGAACTGAGCCGGTGGGAAGGCGGGCCGGCTCGATCGCCAGAGTTTTTGCGGACGGCGTGACGCGCCGAAGGCGCAAACAGTGAGCGCTGGTACGCAGCCCAAATTTGATCGAAATCACGGCTCGGCTTTTCGCCGCATCTGCTTGGGCCTGCCGTCCGAATTTGAATCGAGTCGGGCTCTTCCACGCCAGACGCGGCATCATCGAGCGCGGATGACCGCCCTGGAACACCCATGACCAAACAGCATGTATCCGGAATCGAAGCCGGCCAGCGCCGCCTCAACGGCCCGCAGACGACTGGCCGCGCCTATCGCGACTTGTCACAGCCGACCTACGCGATGACGCGAGATGACGACGTCGCCGTACCGATGCGCGATGGCGTTCACCTGCTCGCCGACGTGGTTCGCCCCGTCGAGCCCGGCCGCTATCCGGTGCTCGTCGCCGCCTCGCCCTACCCGCGGCAAATCCAAGATCTGGGTGCGCCGGCAGGATTCATCGAGGCCGGCACGAGTGACTTCTTCGTGCCGCGCGGCTACGTGCATGTGATCGCGAACAATCGCGGCACCGGTGGTTCCGGAGGCACGTTCGGTTTCTTCGACGCGCAGGAGCGGCGCGACATGTACGACCTCGTCGAGTGGGCCGCGGCGCAACCATGGTCGGACGGCAACATCGGCATGGTCGGCATCAGCTACTTCGCCTGCACGCAGATGGAAGCGGCGGTCGAGCGTCCACCGCATCTCAAAGCCATCATGCCGATCGCCGGCACGTTCGATCTCTACGGCTCGGCAACACATCACGGACTGATGAGCAGCGGGTTCATCACGCCGTTCCTCTCCATGATCGGCATGACCTCGGGTCACACGAACAAGCTCTGGCGAAGCAAGCTGATCGACGCGCTGCGCGCGCTGCTACTGACGCCGGCGATTCACAAGAAGTTCGAGACGGCCAACGGCGAGGCAGCGATCGCCGGACTGAAGGTTCTACTCAGGCTTCATCACGCTCCGCATCCTTGGGACGATCTGTGGCGCGCCATCGCGGCCGAACATCCGCTGCGCGACACGTGGTGGGAGGAGCGCAACCTGTTGCCCTTACTCGATCGCGTCGAGGTCCCGGTCTATCTCGGTTGCGATTGGCAGAACGTACCGCTCCACTTGCCTCACACGTTCAAGGCCTACGAGAAGCTGACTCACAGCAAACACGTTCAGGTCGCGATGATGGGTGCCCACGGACTCGCGTGGCCTTGGGAGAGTCTGCACATCGAAGCGCTCGCGTGGTTCGATCATTGGCTCAAAGGTCGCGATACGGGCATCCTCGATGGCCCACGCATTCGCTACATGGTGCCGGAGGCGGAGGGCTGGCGCGCTTCGGAGCACTGGCCGTTGCCGGAGGCGAAACACTGCAGCTATGCGCTGCGTAGCGATGGTGGCCTCGGCGAAAACGCGGACGAAGGCGCTCGCATCTACATGAACCTTGGCGCAGGCCTCAATCGTCCGAGGGCTAGTGAGGCCGACCCGCCGTCGTTTCTGACCTGGGAGACAGCTTCACTCGCACGAGACTTGGATATGGTCGGTCCGATCGAGCTGCAGCTCGACGCGGCGAGCACTGCTCCCGACACGGCTTTTATTGTGGTGCTTCAGGACGTGGACGAGGCTGGCGCCGCTACAGATATCACCGCTGGCTATCTGCGAGCGGGGTTGCGAGCGGTCGATGAAGCAGCGAGCCAACACGCTGCGCCCGTATTGCACTGCCGGACGTTCGAAGCAGTGCCGATCGGCGAGAATGTGCATTACCGCATCCCGCTCGTGCCGAACGCGAGGCGCTTCAAGACCGGTCACAAGATCCGGCTCTATCTCACGACGGACGATCAAGCCGAAGACAAACCAGCGCTTCTGTTGTTCAGGCACGCCAGCATTGGGACGAGCTCGATCAACACGATCGCGTCGTCGTCGAGACTCTTGCTGCCAATTCTGCCGTCTGCTCATTCCGATTGAGATCTCAACGCACGCAAACCATCCTCAGCCGCGTCGGTTAACGCGCCTCGCTGCACCGGATGACGCTACCCTGCGCCGCGTGACTCTCCTCGCGACCATCGGTCTGATCTGCTCGTTCGTGTATGCGATCGCGGGATTCGCAGCAGCGATCGGCATCTTGCGCTCGCCACGCCCGCGCGCTCTGCGCGACGACGCGTTGCCGTTCGCCTCGGTCTTAGTGTCTGCACGCAACGAGGAACACGATCTACCTCGCTGCTTGCAAGGACTCGCCGCCCTCGACTACCCACACGACCGCCTGGAAATATTGTTAGTCGACGATCGCTCGACCGACCGAACAGGCGCGATCATCGCCGAAGCCTGCCTACGCTACCCGCACTTTCGTGCACTCGATACCGCCGACTATCCAACCCACCTCGAGGCCAAGAGCCGCGGAATCGCTCTCGCGGCGTCCCGCGCACGCGGCGAATGGTTGTTCATCACGGACGCAGACGCACTCGTGCATCCACGCTGGCTGCGTACCCTACTTGGCCGCGCCGATGACGACGTGGCGATCCTCACCGGGCCCGCATTCACTGAAGCGTCGTCGTGGGTCGGTCTGCTCGAACGCGCAACCATCGTGCCCGCGACTTCGATCTCCTTCGGCGCGGACGGATACGGCGCAGACGTCGTTCCGATCGGACCGAACATGGCGATTCGCCGCTCCGTCTACGAAGCCCAAGGCGGCCTCGCCAGCGTGAAGTTTCGCATCGCCGAAGACATCGCGTTGTGGCAGCTCGGCCGGCGCGCCGGCATGCGCGTGCGCGCGGTGCTCGAGCCAGAGTCCACCGTGCTGATGCGCCCAGTGCCATCACTCATCCATCTCATCAGCCAACAGCGGCGCTGGTTGGTCGGTGGCTTCGGCGACGGGCCCGCGCACATCCGCTGGGCTTCGATCGGCGTCGCGACCTGGGCGTTCGTCGGCACTACGAGCGTACTCGCCGCGTGTGCGTTTGGATTACCCGCAGGCCTCGCCGGCATGGGTTTTTTGGCCATGTCACAACTCGCGAGCATGACCGCGCTGCGGCAGCGCCTACACTTGCGCTCGATCTGGCGCATTTTACCGGTGTCGCTCGCGTACTCCTCGGCGCTCTTCGTCTGGCTGCCAATGACCGCGTTCTTGTTGCCGAACGTGCGTTGGCGCGGCGAAGGTTACGAAGTGCGATTCACCGAGTGACGTGCGACCGGCGCAAGCTGTAGCCCGATCATTGCGCTGAGCGCGAGCGCCCACACCAAACACGGGGGCGCCCAGATGATTTCGCCCGCCCGCACGAGCCAGGTCGCCGAGGCGACACAGTAGCCGAGGAGTGCGAACTCGGCTCCGAGCGTCCAATCGAGCGTGAGTCGATAGTTCGCGACATCGGGCTCGCGCGATTGTTTGGGTGTTCGATCGAACGTGTGTTCGTGCGAGAAATACCCTGTCACGTGCGCGATCGTGTTGTTCACCATCAACCCCATGCCGAGCAACGTCGCAAACGCGACGTCGCGCGCAAAGCTCCACGAGATCGGGCGGCCCACTTCGCGCGCACTCAACGCAAAACTCACTGGGCCCACGAGCGTTGCGAGCGACACGACGACTTGCGCGCCCAAGAACACCTCGCGCGGGCTCGCGTAGAGCACCGCCCACGGCCAGAGCAACGTGTTGAGCAATAGAATCGGATGGACCACGTAGCCACCGATCACGAATAGCTCATCGGCTCGCCCGCGGATCCCGCTCGCGCGCGCGACCGAGCCCCCGAGCTTTTTCATCGCCTGGGCACACCCGTGAGCCCAACGCCGCTGCTGCAGCTTGAACGCGAGCAGATGTGCCGGCAGCTCACTGTCGGACACGACACTCGCAACGTAGCGTCCACGCCAACCCCGCATCGCCGCGCGATAACTCAGGTCGAGATCTTCGGTCAACGTATCGGCGGACCAGCCTCCTGAGTCGTCGATCGCGAGCCTGCGCCAAATCCCGGCCGACCCATTGAACATCGTCACGCGCCCGAGGTGTTGCCAGGTCGGCTTCTGCACGCAGAAATGCCGATCGATCAGCAGCGTCTGCGCGAGCGTGACGAGGTTCTCGTCGGAGTTCACGAACCCCCAGCGCGCTTGCACGAACGCGACTTCAGGGTCATCGAACGCGCGCACTTCCAGGATCAATCGGCGGGCGAAATCGGGTGGGGGCGCGAAGTCGGCATCGAAGATCGCCACCAACTCGGCTTGCGAGCGCGTGAGGCCGTTCGCGAGCGCGCCGGCTTTGAAACCCGAGCGATGATCGCGCTGCACATGTTCGATCCGCATCCCCTGGGCCTGCAATTCAGCGACGGTGCTCGCAACGATCGCAGACGTTTCGTCGGTCGAGTCGTCGAGCACTTGGACCTCGAGGCGGTCGCGCGGATAGTCCTGCGCGGCAGCTGCCCGGATCGCCACGTTCGCCGTAGTGCGCTCGTTGTAGAGCGGGATCTGAATCGTCAGCATCGGCGCGAGCGCGTCCGCGATCGGCACGCTGCCCGACGGCGCCTCGGACGCACGTGCATCGCGAATCTGCGCGCGGCGGCGCACGAAGTGCCATAAGAAGCGCGCTTCGAAGCTCGCGTAGAGCGCTGCCAAACCCGCCGTGATCGCATAGACGAAGGCGACGGCGTTCATGCGCGCAGCACTAGTGCACCGGACTTGGTGAGTGCGTCCACGGTTTTCTCGACATCGTTCGCAATCGCATCGCGACTCTGCGGATAGGCTCGTTCGATCAGTTGCGCAATGTCGGCAAGGCTGCGCTCTCCATCGCACAAACGCCAGACCACGAGCGCCGGCGCGTCCAAGTAGATCACGTTGTGCGTCTCGCTGTCATACAACAGCGACTCGTCTTCGACCTGCACTACGTCGAAACGCGGGTTTTGCGCGAGGCGCGTCCGCTGCCAGTCCGTGCCCGACTCCGATGCAGCCATCCGCGGCTCCTTGCACGACCGAGACTCCGTCTGCCGCACAGAATACACGGACGCGCAGCCACCGCGCACGCGAACGTCAGTCAGCGCTCCGGACGTGGTGCACCCGTCCACACACGCCGTCCGATCGCCGACAGCTCTCGAACATGCGAGGTCCATCCGGCGACGAGCCCGGTAACGTTCGCTCGGCCGCCATGGCGCGTCCGAAGCCACCACTCGGACGGAAACATCGTTGCGACCAACCAGGCGGAGGTCCCGCGGATCGGACGCTGCACGCGCGGCCAGCCCCAATATTGATCCGCGATGCCTGCAGGTACGCGATGCGGTCGATAGTCGAGCGCGTCGAGCACGCCAGCCGACAGCGGCACGACATGGTGCAACATCGCGAGGCCTCGATAGGCGACGGGATCGTGCGCGCGCAATTGGCCCCAATCGAGGCTACCGAGCCACGATTCCATCGCAGTGACGGCGTCTGCGATCGACACCAGCCGCAGTCGATCTTCATCCAGCTGCAAACAAAAGCCGTGGCGAAATACGAAGCGCAGCAGATCTTCTTTGCCGAGCGCACGCGCGGTCGTCGCGCCGATCGTTACGGGTTGAGAATCGTCCCAAAGCTCGTCGAACGTTTGTCGCGGAGCTGCAGCGTAGAGCGGCAACGTCAATAATCCGAGGCGGCGGTGCAGGTCGATACTGATGCCGAAACCATGCAGCGTCCGCACCCGCGTGACGACTTCGTGCCGACCTGGCCGTGCGGCGATTCGCTCCGAAAAGCCCGCAGCCTCCAGCGCTTCCTCGGCTCGCGGGATGTCCACATCGCGCAGCAGTAGATCCACGTCGCGCATCGCACGTAGCTGCGGGCGCGCGTACACGAGGTTCGCGAGTGCTGCGCCTTTCAGCAGCAGGCATCGAACGCCGGCGGCGGCGAGCGCCGTAATCGCATCCTCGAGCGCCGAGATTCGCGCCTGGTGAGCCTGCGCATGCCGCGCGGATAGTCCGAGTAACCCGCGGCGGACTAGCTCCGGCAGCGTTTCGATCCCGCCAAGGTGCAGCGCGACGAGCGGTCCGATCCCGTTGGTCTCGGCATCGGGCACGAGGCGGTCGATGTCCCTTACCTGCGAGAGCAGTGTTTCGCGCAAGGGGCGATGCTCGGGGCACACCACGCCGGTCGCACACGAGCCCAGCAGCCGTCGAAGTGCGACGTCACCCACGGGCGCCCCGTGGAGCCGCGAGTTGCGGTGTCACGGCCGAGTCCGAGTCATGAGTGCGTCGAGCCACCCGGGAATAGTAGCCGGCATGCTAGCGTGGCGCGTAGTGACTGCGCGGACGATCGGTCTTCACACGCAGACTGTCTCCGTCGCCGCGAGCGACGACCGGACGCGTGCGGTCGCGGACTTCGTCTGTGGGTCGCTCGAGTCACCGGAAGCAGCTCCGAGCGGCGAGCCGATCGACACGCCAAAGCTCGGTGATGACGCGACCTCGGCCGAAGCGTTGATGCGCGAGCTCGCCCGGCGTTTGGTCTGGAACTACGCGGACGGCCTCGCGTTGCATGCTGCCGCGCTCGAGCTCTCTGGCCGCGTGATCTTGTTTCCTGCAACCTCGGGCGGAGGGAAGTCCACTTTGGCCGTGCACTTGGCTGCGAGCGGCTGGCGTTTCCTGACCGATGAGCTCGTGTTCGTGCCATTGCGCACGAGTGACGTCTACCCGCTCTGCCGCCCTGCGCATTTGAAGCCTGGCAGTGTGTTCTTGCTCGGACGCTTGCCGCAGAGCCAGGAGCGAGACGTCCAAACCTATGAGCACGGCGCGTTGATCTCGCCGCGAGTCTTTGGCGCGCGCGCGACGTCATCCGCACCGCTGCCCCTCGGCGCGATCGTCTTTCCTGGCTATTCGCCCGATGCAGCGGGAACCGCGCTCGAGCGCCTCTCGAAAGGTGTGGCCAGCTATACGTTGACGGCAGCGCTCGTGAACGCCCGCAACCTACCGCAGCTCGGTGTCGCCGAGTGTGCCCGCCTCGCGACGTGCACCCCGGCATTCCGGTTGAGTTATCGCGACCTCGAGGACGCCGAGGCCACGCTGTACCGAACGCTCGGTGCTACGGCGGCGAGCCCATCAGCACTGTGAGTTGCGGGATCGTGGTGGAGCTCACCGCGGGGTACGCGTCGTCTTCTCCGACCAATCCCCCGGTCACGGTGAACTTGCCCGACGTGTCGTCGTACCCGAACGCGCTCGGCTCGTACAACGTCGCCGTCGAGTTGGTGCCGAACAACCACGCTGCGATCACGATCGGCTCGGACGTCGGCATGTACGACTGCGTCAGTGTCACGTCCGCGCTCGAGCTAGTGACACTCGTGTTCATGCCCGTCGCTACTAGGTTTTGAGACGAGTCGTAGATGCGCACGTACGCCTCGGTCTGTTCACTGAGTCCGCTGATGCGAATCCCGGTGATGAATCCGAAGCTGCCGTTGTAAGTCACGGCAATGCCGCGCGTCAGGTCGTCGAACGGTTGTGATGGCAGAATCGTTGCGCTAGCGGCGCCACTCGTGAGGTCAGCCTCGTTCTCGTTGCCACCACCGCCAGGTGGCGAACACGTGCGGCCTTCTTCACTGTTCGGTGCATCCGGAAGATCCATACAAACTTCCGGCGACTCGCACGGGAACTCGCTGCACGCGTCGACGTCCGGCTGACCTGGCGAACACGAACGGCCTTCGCCGCTGTTTGGCGCAGGTGACGCGAGGTCCGTGCAGATTTGCCCGCCCTCGCACGGGAACTCGATACACGCATCGACGTCCGGCTCACCTGGCGAACACGAGCGGCCTTCGCTGCTGTTTGGCGCAGGTGATGCGAGGTCCGTGCAGATTTGCCCGCTCTCGCACGGGAACTCGCTGCACGCGTCCACATCCGGCTGTATCGACGAACACGAACGACCTTCGCTGGTGTCCGGCGCAGGTGCTGCAATGTCCGTGCAGGTTTGCCCAGATTCGCACGGGTGATCAACACACGCGTCGACATCCGCGCACTGGCCCGGCGTCGACGCGTTCGAATAACCGGTCTCACACGTGCAGGTGTAGCTCCCTGTCGTGTTGTCGCACGTGCCGTGACCGCAGCGGCCGCTATCGGCTGCACACTCGTCGATGTCCGCGCAGGTGCGCCCGTTTTCGTCGTTGAGCGCCGGCGGCGCCTTGTCGGTACACGCGTATCCACTCGGGCAGCCGTGATTCACGCATGCGTCGATGTTCGTGCACGCCTCGGGCTTGCCCGTACCTGCGTACCCCGGATTGCACGTGCACGTGTTGGACCCATCGGTGTCGAGGCACGTGGCATGTGCGTCGCAAGGCGACGGCGTGTTCATGCACTCGTTGATGTTCGTCTCACAGTTGGTCCCGGTCCAGCCCGGCGCGCAGTTGCACGTATACCCCTGCGCCGCGGCGCTGCAACTGCCGCCGTGCAGACACGGCGCCTCCGTGCAGCTATCCATCACGACACACGCCTGCCCGTCGCCCGAGTACCCCGGCTTGCACGCGCAACTCGCCGCACCCGCGGCGTTGCTCGTGCACGTCGCGTGACTGTCGCAGCCGCCGTTGTTGCTGATGCACGGATCGACCGCGGCGCAGGCGAGCAAGGTCGCATCCCATGTCTTCGGAGCCTCGCAGCTCGCCGTCGCGCAGCCTTCGACTTCACTCTTGTATTGCTCGCCTGCAGCACACGTGCACGTGCCGCTGCCGACGCAGATCGCACCGGGACCACATTTCGTCACAGCACATCCCGTCGTGCTCGCAGGGTCGGCCGGTTTCAGCTTTCGGAGGTCGAGATCGACGAACGACGGAGGACACTTTAGACAGTCCTGATCGAGCTTCGATTTCGTGAGATCTGCGTTCGTAACGTCGCCGGTGCGAACCAGTTGCAGATTGTGATCGTATTCGCTCGCGGCGGCGGCACCCTTTCCGAGCACGTACGAAAACTTTTCGTCTACGGCCGCGCCGCCTTCGCGCTTCACGCGCCGCAATGTCACCTCGACGCGCACGAATGCAAACGGTTGCGCTTGGTAGAAACACAGGCCCGACGTGCTCGTCATCGCCGGAGGCTCGCCGGTGTCGCCTTTCATCGAAGTGTCGATCGAATCGCGACCGTAGACCTTCGACAGTTTGATCGACACGGGTTTGGCTTCGTAGTCGGCGTCGGCTTTCACGCGGAATTGCAGGTTCCCGCACGATGGGGTCGTCTTGTCGGAGGCAGACGAGATCATCCAGGTCGAGAAGTGCGTCGTAGTCCCGACGCACTCCAGCATGTCTTCGGGCGTGCCATGGACCGTACACGTGCCACTCTCGACCCAGCGCTGTTGCACCTCGTCAAATGCAAACGTCGGCAAGACGTCACCCGCTTTGCGCGTCGACATCCCTGACAGTTTGAACTTGTACGTCGCCTGCGCGCCCGTCTGAAGCTTGAGTACCGATCCGTCGTCACCGGTGATCTCCACCGAGAACACCGATTCAGGCATCACGAAATGCGCGCGGTCGTCGGCGCCGATCGCGAGACCAAAGCCTTGCGGAATCCGATCCAGATCAAAGTCTGGACGCACAGCGATCCCATCCGCGTCCATCTCGATCACCGAGGCGACTGGATCGATCCCGAGTGCCGAGGCGGTCACCATCCCGTCGTACGGCGTGCCATCAGCGTTCGCAAAAGAGTTCGGCGCGAACTCCAGCTGAACCGAACCGTGCGTCACCTGAGCCGGCTCGCTCGACGCGAACTCGCGAACGACGCCTGGAGCCTCGAGCACGACGCGCAGTCCATCCGGGCCGCCTGCGCTCGTATAGTCGAGGACGACACTTCGCGGCAGATAGCCATCCGCGTGCAGTCGCAACCCTTCCGGGTTCGACACCTTTACGTTCGGGATCTCCAGCTTGCCGTTGGCGTCGGTCTCATACGTGTCGTCGCCATACGTGAGCGAGGTCTGCGGATGTGCACCTTCCCGATCTTCTACGAGCAAGCGCGCCGTAAACGTCGCGGACTCGTCCCTCGGATCGAACGGCAGCGAAGCATTTGGGTCCAGCGGCTTCGAAGGCGTCGGAGTTTCCGGCGTGGCGCTCGGCTTGTCCGAGTCTCCGCAAGCCGTGAGATACGTACAGCACGAGATCAGTAAGATCGCAGTCGCTCGTCGTTTCATCGGTTTCACCTTGCTCACGACGCGTTGACTGTGACTTGGACCCACGCGGTATTGCCGTCGCTCCAGCGCAGCTGATATTCGTAGTCGCCTTTGGGCCGCGTCAGCTCGAGCTTGAACGACCCTGAAAGCGTCGCATCGCCGCTCGGAGTCATCAGGCTGACCACCCGAACGAACTTCGCGGTCGGCGTTGCCTTGGTGTCATCGAATCGCTCGCAGACTTGGAACTGCGTGCGCGCGGTGATCACCGATGCCGGCGGTGTGATCGTGAGTGTCACGGTTTCACCACTCACCGTCGGCACGATCGCGACACCATTTGCACCCGAACCAGGCGTAGTGGTCGAACCGGCCGGCGGATTCTGGGGCTGGCTGCTCGCGCTGCTCAGCGCCGCATGCGCGGGCAGTGCCATCGACGCGACGATCGGGGTGGACCAGGCCGCGGGCAGCAACACGCGCGTGGCGATTACGCCGCTGGCAGCTGCAACCGCTTTCAGCAGCTCACGGCGGCCAGCGGATACCTCGTCCTGATCTCGATTGTTCGTGGACATGCACGAACAGAATAACGTGCATCGATCACCGCCCAAGCAAAATCCGTGATGCGGTTCAGCTCAGCGGTTGAACATTGCTTTGAATCGCCGATGCTCCCACGCAAACCGTGAAGCTATTGGAACGTCGCACATCAGGCGCCGTTGACGTAGTTGCGATTGAAGTTCCGTCCAGGTGTGCCAGCGCGGTGCCGCTATCAGA
>DASRXR010001055.1:0-9167 GCA_035687405.1 Polyangiales bacterium | reverse complement strand
CTCGCGGTGCCGGTGCTGATCGCAACCTGGGCTCTCGCGGGCTTCTACGCGTCGCTCGGTCCGACGTTGGTCCGCCGGCTCGTCGGTACGGATTCGCTCTCGCTCGGCGGCCTCGTCATCTTCGTGATCGCCGGCAGCGGCGCGCTCGCGGTCTGGCTGATGCACGCTCGGCCCGCCAAGGAGTTGATGACACTCGGAAGTGCAGCGCTCGCGATCGGCGTCGCGATCACGCTCGGTGCGATCCCGGAGCGTTCGACCGCGGTGTTCTTCGTCGGCGCGGCGATCGCTGGGATCGGCTTTGGCGCAGGGCTTCAAGGCGCGATCCGGATGGTCGTGCCGCTCGCAGCACCGCACGAGCGCGCGGGTGTCCTGTCGACGGTCTACGTCGTCGCGTATCTCGCGATGGGGCTGCCGGCGGTGTTCGGCGGCATCGGAGTGGTCTACGGCGACGGTCTGTTTGCGACTGCGCGAGACTACGGTTTTGGCGTGATCGTACTCGCCGTGGTCGCGCTCGCCGGAACGCTGTTGAAGCGTCCTGTCATGGTGGCGGCTACGGTGGCTACCCCGAGTCAGAACCCCGTGGCAGCATGGCGGAATGACTCAGACGTTGTTCGATGACCGCGACGTAGACTTCCTGCTGTACGACGCATTCGATGCCGAATCGCTCTGCCGGCTGCCGTACTTTTCGGACCACTCGCGTCAGACGTTCGACCTGTATCTCGCGGCTGCGCGCAAGCTCGCACGTGAGGTCGTGTTTCCGACCTACAAGCCGATGGATCAGTTCGGCTCACGTTTCGAAGATGGTGGGGTGCGCGTGCACCCTGCCGTCCGTGAGTTGCTTCCGCGGTTTGCCGAGCTCGGCATCTTGAACGCACCGCGGCCGGCCGACGTCGACGGCCAACAGCTGCCCTCGTGCGTGTCGTCGTTTGCAGCGGCGTACGTCATGGCCGCGAATTTGAGTGCGTTCGGATACTGCATGCTCACGAGCGGCGCGGCGCACCTGATCGAAACGTTCGGCAGCTCAGAGCTGCAAGAGCGCTACATGCGCCCGATGTACGCCGGCCGGTTCACCGGCACGATGGCGCTGACAGAGCCGCAAGCAGGGAGCAGCCTCGCGGACGTCCTGACGCGCGCGCAGCCGACGGCGGCAGGACACTACCTGATGTCGGGCAACAAGGTGTTCATCTCGGGTGGCGATCACGATGCGGCCGAGAACATCGTCCACCTCGCACTCGCGCGGATTGCCGGGGCACCGGCGGGCATTCGCGGGGTTTCGCTGTTCGCGGTGCCCAAGAAGCGTCTCGAAGGTGGCGCGCTCGTTCCGAACGACTGTCGCGCCGCCGGTGTGTTTCACAAGCTGGGTTGGCGCGGCATCCCGAGTATCGCGCTCAACTTCGGCGAGGACGGCGACTGTCACGGCTATCTCGTCGGCGAAGCAAACCGCGGCATCGAGTACATGTTCCAGATGATGAACGAGGCGCGGATCAACATCGGGATCCACGGCGTCGCGACGGCTTCGGTCGCGTACCGGACTTCGCTCGACTACGCTGCGACGCGTCTTCAAGGCCGCGCGCCGGGGGCTGCAGAGCCGGTGCCGATCATCGCACACGCCGACGTGCGTCGCATGTTGCTGCGGCAGAAAGCCATCGTGGAGGGCGGGCTCGCGCTCGTGCTCGCGACTGCGCGCTACCAGGACCTCTCGCAACATGCGGACAATGCCGCCGACCGCGGCAGGGCACAGCTGCTGCTCGATCTGCTGACGCCGCTCGCGAAGACGTTCCCGGCCGAGCGAGGGTTCGAGTCGAACACACTCGCGGTGCAGATCCACGGCGGATACGGGTATACGAGCGAGTATCTGCCGGAGGCGTGGCTGCGCGATCAAAAGCTGAACAGCATTCACGAAGGTACGACGGGCATTCAAAGTCTCGACTTGCTCGGTCGCAAAGTCATCAAGACCGAAGCGCGGTCGATCCTCCTCCTGCGCGAAGAGGTCGACGCAACTGTGACACGAGCGCGCGCCGCAGGAGTCAGCGATGTGGCCTGTGACGCGGTGTCTCGCGCGATCGGCGAAGTGCTGGTTCTGAGCCAAGAGCTCGTCGCGCGTGCGCATCGCGAGCCCGAGGCTGCGGTGAGACACAGCGTCGACTATTTGGAAGCGCTCGCGATCACAGTCATCGGCTGGATGTGGCTGTTGTGCGCTGCGGTTGCGGAAGAGCGACTGAAGCGCCCGGGCGCCGACGTGGACCATTGTGAAGGAAAGCGCTCCGCTGCCGACTATTGGTTTCGCACCGAGTTGCCGCGGGTCTACACGCTTGCGGAGCTCTGCCGGACCAACGACGACAGCTACGCGCGCATGAAGCCGGAGTGGTTTTAGACCGCTGGTCCATGGGTTGCACGGCGTCGCGGCGTGGGCTCGACCCGTGCCACGGGCGTGCGCATAATACGTAGGTGAAGATCGCGATCGCGTCCGACCACGCCGGCTACAAGTACAAGACGCTGCTCATCGAGCACTTGCGTGCGCGCAATCACGAGGTTGTCGACTTCGGGACTTCATCGACGGACTCGGTCGACTACCCCGACTTCATTCGCCCCGCTGCAGCGGCGGTGGCGAAGTCCGAGTGCGAGCGCGGCATCGTGCTCGGTGGTTCGGGCAACGGCGAAGCGATGGCTGCGAATCGTTACCGCGGCGTGCGTTGTGCGGTGTGTTGGAACGAGGAGTCGGTGCGACTGGCGCGGGCTCACAACGATGCGAACATGATTTCGCTCGGCGAGCGCATGCTGTCCGAGCAGGCTGCGAAGGACATCGTCGACATTTGGCTCACGACGCCGTTCGAGGGTGGCCGCCACGTGACTCGGTTGAAGAAGATCGACGACGAGACGACATGAGCTCATCGCGCGTGCTCCTATTCGAACGCGGCGAACCAACCTGACGTAACCGTGAGCAGGCGATCGCGGTCGAGCTGATACACGCGCTCGCGGCCCTGCTTTTTCACTCGAACGAGCCCTGCAGACTCGAGCACGCGGAGGTGGCGCGTCGTAGTCGGCCAGCTGCACGCGAAGCGGTTTGCGATCTCCCCCGCGGTCATTTCGCCGCCGCGATAGTGCAGTACCAGCAGGATGTGCCGGCGCGATTCGTGTGCGAGCGCGCCGAACGCGGTCTCGATGTCGACCAGTTTACGCTCGGCCGCCGAGACCGCGCGTTTTGCATTCACGGTTTCGGAAGCTCGAGCAGCTCGAAGTTGGGGAAATCCATCTCCTCACAGATCGCGCCCATGGGTTCCCAGACAGCCATCACTTCCGGCGTCTGATGCGCAATCTGGGGTCCTTTGCGGTCTCGCCAGGTCATGATTTCCACGTACACACCGTCGGCGCCGTGTTCATCGCCCGGCTTTCCACTGGGTAAGCCGCGGTAGACGCGCGCGGGCTCGTTCGTGACCAAGCCAACGGAGTGAAGCGCAGGCCAGTGTTTGGCCAGCAGTTTCTCCATTTCAGCTTCTTTGCCCGGTTTGACTTTGTAGCGACAGATATTGATGAGTGGTTCGTCAGCCATAGCGGAACGCTTAGCAAAAACGCTAAACAAGATCAAGCTTAGCCATTTTGCTAAATGAGCGTCGTAAACTCCCCTCACCACAGGCTGGATGTTGAATGTTCTGGACGCGCGCTTTTGCGTCGGGCGGGATGTGGGCTGAGAAGTAATCGAGTCGCGCGCACGGAGCACAGCCCCTTGCTGTGCTTCCGCGCGTTCACGAAATCTAGAGCGGAACTACCTAAAACGGCGTCGATCCACCGCTACTGGCCTTCTTCGCGATCGCTTCCAGCTCCGGTAGCCAACGCTCGATATCCGGAACCAGCCCGGTCAGGTCGAGCTTCGCCGCTCGCAACCCGGCATCGTGCGTTGCCATCACGATCATCAACTGCTCGAGCGCTTCTAGGCGCTCGCTCTCGAATGCCGCCAGCCGATCTGCGCCGAGTCCGCTGAGCTCGGTTTCCAGCTCGCCGATTTGCCCATCGAGCTCCGCGCGTTTTGCCCGCTGCACTGCCAACTTCTTCTCGATGACCTCACGCCGGCGCGCTTCAGTCTTCGAAAACCCCTGGGCGACCTTTCCTTCCGCACGCGAGACCGCAAACGCGCGGGCTTCAATCGCACGGATCGCATCCGCGACCTCGGGATGGTCTGCAGCCGCGAGGGCACGGCGCAACTCGAACTCTTTGCGCTTGAGCGCATCGAGCTGCTCTGCGAGCCGCTTGCGCTCGTTCTGTGCGATCGCTTCGGGCGATAACGCGACCTCGGCAGCGGGAATCGCGTGAGTGTCTTCGGCCGTTTCGAGCTCCGCGACATCGGAGTGGCTGCTCGCAGCGCCGGGCTCGGCAACTTCGGTCGCCGCGGCAGGAGACGCCGCGCGCTCGTCCGTGGAGGGTGCTGTCGGGGAGGGTGCTGTCGGCTTCCTCGCCGGTTCGCGGGAACTGTGGTCGAACAGAGACGGCTCGGTGGAGACTTGGGGTGCGCTCATCCCGACGGGTGATAAGGGAACGCGAGCGCGCCGGCAAGCGCGGAATCGCGTCGACGCACGCTCGACGATCTGAGGCCCTCGCGGCAGCACGTTTGCGAGTACGCGACGGCATGGCCCGGCGATCTCGCAACGCCGACGTTCGCGAACTTGCAGGTGGGTCGCATGACGAACGTCCAAAACAGTTGGCAGACCCTCGACTGGGATGGACCGGCGTGTTTCGCGTAGTCACTACACTCGACCTGTTCATCACGCCGACGCGAGCCTGTGCAAGATCCCGTGTGTACGTGTGGTGAAGCGAAGCACTCGCGAGCAAGATCCCTTCACACGATCGACTGATCGTAGCGTTGTAAGAATGACGGCAGGTGAATTCTGAACTCATTGCCCGCTTGTCATAAAACTCAGACTTAGTGGAGGCCTTCACATGACGCTCATGGCGGCAGTGATAGATCGCTCGAAGTCATGAGCGAACAAATCAACGAACCGCTGCGCGCTTATCACTCCACACCGCCACCGCCCCCGATGAATTCGAATGGGCAGTCCGGCTTCGCGACGGCGGACGACTCGAATCGTCCGCTCCCGAACACACTACTTCCACCCAAGACGACGCCGACGCGTCAATTTGCGGCGCTGTTCTTGGTGCCGGTGACGCCCTCCGCTGATGCGCTCTCGCACTTGAGAGCGCTCCTCGAGAAGATCTCGACCGAAACCAGCGCTGCGATGCAGGGCGTTCCCGACCCGCAGCCGATCCTTCCGTTTCACCGAATCGGTAGCGTTCACTACGCACGCCTCGTGCTGCTCGAGAGCCGTGCGGGTGTCGGTCCCATGCTCGCACTCGCAACCGACTATGACGGACCCGAGGGCGACGAGACGGTAGGTGAAGCGCACGCGTTCGAGCTGCACATCGAACAACTCTTGATCCTGGCGCCAGGACTCGATCAGATCTTCCAGCACTGCGCGCGTTACCCCGGTCGCGATCAGCTGCGGAAGTACCTGGTCCAACATCGCCTCCGTAGCAGAACGTCGTTCGTCGGCGCGCCGGGTCGCAGCCGAGATCAGATCGTGTGGGAAGCAGCATTACGCCGGCGCGTGGATCAGCTCGTGGCGACATCCGCGAGCGATCAGACGGACGCTGAGACACTCCGCAAGCTCGTCCGGCGACAGCTGGAAGACGAGGGGTGGAGTTTGCCTACGTTTTCGCCGCAGGCGAATCTCGAGCCTCGACTCGTCCGCGCGTTGGGCGCTCGGGTTGGATTGGTCCTCGCACTGCTCGGCGCCTGCGCGTGGCAGCTGCATGAACAGTTCGCCGTCTCGGTTTGGATCACTCTGGCGTGTCTCGCAGCTACGATCGCGGGCGCAGTAGTGCGCTTCCGGCGGCTCGAAAAAACCGATCTGCAGTTTCAACCCAAGCTCAGCAAGCAAACCCACGACCGTCTGCGCGTCGCGTCGGCGCACGAAAATGACTTCGTGCAGAACCAGCTGACACACCTGGTCGCGATCAAACGAGGTCCGTTCCGTTGGTTCTTAATCCGAGTCGTGTTCCACGTGCTGCAGTTGTTCGCGACCTATCGCTACAACCACGGCTCGTTGGGCGGCATCCCGTCGATTCACTTCGCGCGCTGGGTGCTGATTCCGGGACGCGGTGTGTTGTTCTTCAGCAACTTCGACAACTCCTGGCAGAGTTATCTCGGCGACTTCATCGACAAGGCGAGCGCAGGGCTCACCGCGGTGTGGAGCAACACGGTCGGCTATCCGCGCAGTCGGTGGTTGCTCTGGGCCGGCGCGGAGGATGCATCGCGTTTTCTGGCGTGGACGCGCGAGCATCAGCAGCCGACACAAGTCTGGTATTGCGCGTATCCAGAACTGTCGATCGTCAACATCAACGACAACACCGAGATCCGCCGCGGCCTCGCGGCTGACGACACGACCCGTCGCGGCGGAAAACCCAATCCCAACCAGGTCGAAGCGCGGACTTGGCAGTTGCGCGTAACGGGAGTCGACCGCGCAGCGGCCGACCGATTGTTCAGCGAGGGGCAGACAGTCGAGCCACCGGTACCACTCGACCGCGTCCAGGGCCTCATCGTGCGAGGTTACGGGCACATGCCTGAAGCGCGCTATCTGATGCTGCGCGTGCGCGGCCTGCACACTGACGCGATGCGTCGGTGGATTGGAGAGCTCCCGCTGACGTCTGCGGAGGCGGGAAGTCGCTCGATGTTGCCGTCCGAGCCGCTGATCAACGTCGCGTTCAGCTACGACGGCTTGCGTGCACTCGGCGTCAATGAAGAGTTGTGTCAGCGGTTCTCTACGGCGTTCGTGCGCGGCGCACACGACGACTACCGCGCACGTGTCAACGGTGACGTCGGCGACAACGCGCCGGAGAAATGGGAATGGGGTTCCTCGCGCCATCCCGTTCATCTGGTGTTGCTGATCTTCGCGAAGACCAAGACGAGCGCAGATGAATACGCCGCGCGATACGCCGGTGAAGCACGCGACCACGGCCTCGAGCTGGTGAAGACGCTCGAGGGCACGACATTGCCCGATCGCAAAGAACACTTCGGGTTTCGCGATGGGATCGGACAACCGCGGGTTCAAGGGTTCGGCGGGACGGACCAAGAGGACGACGCGGTCGCTGCCGGTGAGTTCTTGCTCGGCCGTCGCGATGGCTACGGCAATCGTGCGGACGCACCGGATAGCCCGAACGGCTTCTGCTTCGGTCACAACGGCAGCTACCTCGTGTTTCGTCAGCTGGAGCAAGACGTCGGCGCGTTTTGGCGTCACTGCGCGAGCGTCGGCGGTAGCGCGCAAGACGCGCTCAGGGTCGCAGCCAAGCTGATCGGACGCTGGCCGAGCGGCGCTTCGCTCGTCAGGCATCCCGACAAAGATCCAGGCGAGCGCCGCTTCGAGGATGAAGACGACTTCACGTACCTCGCAAACGACGAAGACAACGATCGCTACGGCGCGCGGTGCCCGTTCGGGGCCCATATTCGCCGCGCGAATCCGCGAGACTGGAACTTGGGCGAGACGCGGGAAGAGTCTCTGAAGATCGCAAACCTGCATCGCATCGTGCGGCGCGGCCGGCCGTACGGCGCGCCGTTGGACGAGATGCTGTTGGCGAGCTCGCTCGTCGATAAAGCCTCGGCGGAATCCGCGGAGGCCCCAGCACCGCGGGGGCTTCAATTCTTGTGCTTCAACGCGAACATCGAGCGGCAGTTCGAGTTCATCCAACAACACTGGTGCAACAACCCGCATTTTGCCGGCTCCGACGATGGCCCGGATCCGGTGCTCGGCACCAAGCCGCGTTTCGTCCGCGTGGTCGGCGGGACGTATTTCTTCATGCCGTCGATCTCCGCCGTGAAGTTGCTCGGCGATGGGCTCGTCAGTCGAGACGCCGCGCCAGCGCTCGAGTCCCCGCCGCCGGATGAGCAAGCGTCAGTCGACAATTTGATCAACAGACTGCGGCAGATGACCACGCGCGACTACAAAGGCCGGATGATGTCTCGAGGCGCGCACCCGAAGATGCACGGATGTGTCGAGGCTAAGTTCCGCATCGAAGCGGATTTGCAGCCCGACCTGAAAGTCGGCCTATTCGCCAAGCCCGCGGCATACCCGACTTGGATCCGATTTTCGAACGAGTCGGCCCCGGCGGGTGGGGCGGATATCGAGCGTGGGATTCGAGGTCTCGCGCTCAAGCTCATGAACGTGCCTGGGGCCAAGCTGCTCGATGGAGAAGAGTACTGCACGACGCACGACTTCGTGTTGATCACCACCGATCAGTTCGTGACTAAAAACGCCGCTGAGTTCGATGCCTTGATCAAAGCCGTCGCGGTCGGGCCAGGACTCAACAAGCTGACCGTTCTCTCATTCATGCTGCGTCATCCGCGCTCGCTTTGGAACCTTGCGCGTGCTTCGAAGCGGTTCAGCAACGTACTCGACATCACGTACTTCAGTCCGACGCCGTATTTGCTGGGCACTCGCGCCGTCAAGTACATGCTGCGTCCGACCGAACTCGCGCCGTCTGACATTCCGAGTGCGCGCAATGCGGAGCAGGACTATTTGGCCGATCGGCTGCACCAGCGACTCGCCAGCGGCGCTGTGTCGTTCGACTTTTTAGTTCAGGTGCAGAGCGATCCGAAGACGATGCCAGTGGAAGACCCTCGCATCGCGTGGAATCAATCGCTGTCGCCGTTCCTCAAAGTCGCGACCCTCGAGATTCCCCGACAAGTCGTGAACACGCCGGAGCGCCGCGTTTTCGGCGAGAATCTCTCGTTCAATCCGTGGCGATGTCTGCCCGAACATAGGCCACTCGGAGGCGTCAATCGCGCGCGCCGACAGGTCTACCGCGCGTTGACGAGGTTCCGGCACAGCCGCAACGACGTGGCCTTGAAAGAGCCGTCCAGCCCGTCCTGAACAGCTGAACGCGAGACCAGCCGGCGGACATCCCTGTGCAGTGTCGCCTCGAATGAACAGCCAATTCGGGTCCAACAAATGAAGCACTTCACACTTTGAGACCCGCAAGCATCGAAAACACAATCCACCCACAGTAGCGTGCCGCGCTTGGACACTCGTCCACGGGATCGAGCCCCGGTCGGAGGAGCAAGCACGCGTGGCATGCCCAAACTGCGGAAGCGAAGGTGTCGACAGCGAAGCCGACTGCACGCG
>DASRXR010001054.1:0-13806 GCA_035687405.1 Polyangiales bacterium | reverse complement strand
CGGACCGCGGCACGTTCGCTGCGGTCGACCTTCGCGAAGGCGACGGCTTCGGCCCCAACCGCGCCCACTCGAGCTTGAACGCGCTTGCACGGTACGCCGGGGGTTCCGGCCCGCTGTCGTATTCGCTCTTGCTCGGCAGTCACGCGCTCGACTTCGACAGCGCAGGTGTGTTGCGCGAGGACAGGTCCCAGGCACGCCGGCTGCCGTGCGCGAAGGACGAAGACAGCCAGTTCTTTTGTGTCGAGGACCCTGCGCAAGGTGGATCGGCCGCGCGCCACTTGCTGAACGGCAAGCTCGAGTGGCGCCGCCCCGATCGCAGCTACCAGCTGCAGGCGTACGGGATGTTGCGCAACTTGCGCCTGCGCGAGAACTTCACCGGCGCCTTGGTCGACCCCCGCGGCGACGGGCTCGACGAAGGCTACGAGACCACAGCCGTCGGCATGCACGCGGCCTACGCGCTCACGCCGAAGTTTTGGGACGCGCGCCAGCGGCTCGAGCTCGGCATCGACGCGCGTCACGACACCGGCGAAACACGCATGTGGCGGCTGCGGCGCGAGACCGCGATCCCCTACGACACGGTGTTCGATCGCGATCTCGCGCTCACGCACGTCGGTGCCTATCTGCGCGGGGAGTTGAGCTACTCGCGCTACCTGACGCTGCTCGGCGGCGCGCGCTTCGACGGCTTCGCGTATCACACGGAGAATCAAGCTGCGCCGGCGTCCGACCGCGTCGGACCGCGCTTACCGAAAGATGCGCGCGATGCGTTCGGGAGCGCGTTTTCACCGCGCGGAAGTCTGGTCGTACACATCCTGCCGCAGCTCGACTGGACGGTCAGCGGTGGGCTCGGCGTGCGTTCGAGCGACGCCGAAGCGCTATCCGAGGGCGAAGATGCCCCGTTTGCGCGGGTGATCTCGCTCGAGACAGGTCCCACTGCGCGCACGAAGCTCGCAGACGCCGCTCTCGAAGCCCGCGCGTTCGCGTTTGCGACGCGCGTCACTGACGACTTGTTGTTCGATCCCCAGCGCGGTCGCAATGTGCCGGTGGGTCCCTCGAATCGCTACGGCGCATCGGCGAACGCGCGCGCTCGGTTTGGAGACGCACACGACACGCTGCTGAGCTTGACCTACACCGAAGCGCACCAGACCTCGCGCGGTGCGAGCATCTTCGATCTCAGCGGCGGACCGCGCTTGCCGTTCGTGCCGCGCTGGGTTGCCCGGCTCGATCACGCGTCGAACGCGCGAGTGCAGCTGGGGAGCGAGGTGCTGCAGCTCGGAGCGGCGGCGGGTATCAGCTGGGTGGGCCCGCAGCCGCTTCCGCTCGCGACCGAGAGCCAGGCCCGGTTTCAGGTCGATGTTTCCGTGCGCGCGCGTGTGCGGTTTCTCGAGCTCGGGCTCTCGGTCGAGAATCTCTTCGATCGGCGTAACCCCGCCGCTGAGTTCAACTACGCGTCGTTCTTCGGCGAGGACGGCGATCCAGTTTCGATGCGGAGTGTCAGGCATTTCGCCGCGGGTATTCCGCGGCTCTGGATGCTGACGCTCACCGCGTACTTCGACGACGTCGCTAGCAGCGAACCAGGAGATCAGTGATGAGGCGAAGCATAGTCTCGGTGTTGTCGTGGGTGGTGCTGGTTTGCGCCTGCGGATCGGACACCGCAGGGCAGAGCATTTTAGTCGACTGGACTGTCGCGAAGGCCGCGGACGAGTCGAAGTCGTTCACGACCGACACAGGTTGGGACGTGACGCTCGACGAAGCGCGCGTCGGGCTCGATTCCGTGTTTGCGATCGCGCCCGCGTCCGACAGCAAGAGCGCTGTCGCGTGGTTGTCCGAGCTCCTCGTGCCTGTCGCGCATGCGCACGGCGGCCACGACGACGCGAACGGCTTGCGCGTGCGCGCGGAGTTGCTCGATCCGATGGTGGTCGATGTCCTGGCAGACGCGCCGACGAAGTTCGGCGATCAACCGGGAGAAGCTGGCGACATCGCGACGATCAAGATCGAGCTCGCGCGTCCCGGGAGCGATCTTCCCGACTCGCTGCACGGCTTTCAAGCGTATGCGCGCGGTGTCGCGGAGAAAGCTGGCGTGCGGATTCCGTTTGCCGGCGGTCTGCACATCGCAGATGCAGAGCCTGCGCGGCGCGTCGAGACGCAAGTGAAGTTCGCGCTGAGCGAAGGCGGAGCGCTCACGCTCGCGGTGCACGCGGACGAGTGGTTTCGCGACGCCGAATTCGAACGGCTATCCGAAGCCGACGGCGACGCGGATCGCCAGATCAACGCGGATAGCCAGGTTGGCCGTGCTTGGGCGATCGGCGTGCGAAGTCCGGCCGCCTTCGATGTGACCTATAAAACTCAAAAGGATTGAAGCCATGTTCAACACACGTCTTGGAAGTTTAGTCTTAGTCACTCTGGTGCTCGCTGCTTGCAGCGACGACGAAAACGCGGGGCAAGGAACGCTGAGGATCAAGATCAGCGGTGAGGAAGCAGCGCTCACGGGGTATCCGGTCGATAGCGGTGACGACGAAATCGCGTTCTCGGATGGCTGGACGCTCGAGTTCGAAAAGATTCTCGTCTCGCTCAGCGACTTCAAGCTGCAAGCCGAAGACGGCGACGACGCGGAAGTGACTTCCGGTCCGGTCGTGGCCGACTTGCACCTCGGCGAGCCTCGCTTGTGGAGCTTCGACGACGTACCGGCGCGGCGCTGGGACCGCGTCGGCTACACGATCAAGCCGCCGACGACTAAGAGCAAGAAGGTCGATGAAGTCGAAGACGCCGACATCGAGCGAATGGCGGACGAGGGCTACGCGATCCTGATCCAAGCGACAGCGAAGAAGGAAGATCAGACAGTCGAACTCGAGTACGGCTTTCCGTTCACGGTCGTGTCGACCCGCTGCGAAAACGGTATGGACATGACGGACGGCATCGTCGTCGCAAACGGTGCGGTGAACGAAGCGCAGGTCACGATTCACCTCGACCACTTGTTCTTCGACACGTTCGCGGTGGATGACGCGAGCTTGCACTTCGACCCGATGGCAGCGATGGCGCCGACATCCGGACCGCTGACCCTCGACGATCTAGTCAAGCAGAACAACTTGAGTGATTTGAAGGGAGTCGATGGCCAACCGCTCGATCTCGCTTACGACTCGGGCTCGGTGTTCAATCCGATTCCGAAGAACCTCGAGGAGTATGTGATCTCGGCGGGCACCACGATCGGTCATTGGAACGGCGAAGGTCACTGCGTCTACACGAAGAAGTGAGCGGCCTTCCAGCCCGAACGGGGCGGATCCGATGTACGCAATGCGCGCGACTCGGCGCGAAATCCATGCTGGTGCGAACTGCGCCGCGCACGGCTGCCGCATGTAGCGATCCGCAGCGCGTTAAATGGGTCAGCGTGCCACTCAGACGCCCGGAATCTTGGTTCAGAGTTTGCAGAAGCAAGCCGTTCGGAGGCTTTCATGCACATCGAATCGGGCGAACATCACGGCCACACCAACCATCGCGGTACGAGGCTAGTCGTCTTACTCGCGTGCATCGGCGGACTCGCAGGGTGCGCGGGTAGTTCTCAATCATCGGCACCGCCGGCGACCGCGCAGACTGAGCCGGAGCCAAACTCGGTTCTCGAAAAGGACCGGCAGATGGCCTTTAGTCGGGAGAGTCCCGCGCCGGACCCCGAAAATACGCCGTCGAACCCGCAGGGAGCGGCCGCGATGCCCACGCCGGGTGTGTCCCCGACGCTCCAGCCGACGCGTGCGGAGTCGCACACGCCGACAACATCGGAAGACACCAGCGGGCTAGGCCAGAACGCTGAGGGAATGCCGCCGGCGGATCCGGCGATGCTCAAGCAGGATCAAAAAGCGATCGACAAAGCGGCTGCGACCTCGGAGCGCTTGGCGGATCACACGGCGGCTCAGACGAAGAACGCACGCGATCGCACTGCGGTGCCGGCGGGTACGCCGAAGTCCACTGGTACGGCTGATAAGACGCCGACGGCTGACAAGGCCCCGGCCGCAGACAAGACCGACAAAGCGAACGCGAGCGACAAACACGCGGCGGACAACACTGCGCGCAACAAGCGCGATCAGAACGACAAGTCGCTGACGCCGATCGATCAATCGAACGAATCGAGTGACCTGCAGCTCACGGCGGCAGTGCGTCGCGCGATCGTGGGCGCCGATGGTCTGTCGTTCACGGCCAAGAACGTGAAAATCATCTCCACGGATGGCCAAGTCACGCTGCGTGGTCCGGTGAAATCCGCCGCGGAGAAATCGCAGGTGGAACAAGTTGCGCGGCAGGCTGCGGGTGCAGCTCCAGTCGTCAGCAAGCTCGAAATCGAAAAGTAAAACCCCCGGAGAGGAACAAACAGTCATGAAAAAATCGGTCCTAGCAATCTTGGACTCGCAGCTGCAGACTGAAAATGCGGTCAACGCGCTGCAGGAGCGTGGCGTGCTCGCCTCGGCGATCTCAGTGCTGCTGCCGGATACGGACGGCACGCGAGACTTCGCGCACGAGCACAACACCAAGGCGCCCGAGGGTGCAGTCGCGGGAGCCGGGACGGGTGGAGTGATCGGCGGTGCCCTCGGCGTGCTCGCGGGCATCGGAGCGCTGGCGATTCCGGGAGCGGGCCCGTTCATCGCGGCGGGTCCGTTGATGGCAGCTCTGAGCGGCGCTGCGGCGGGTGCAGCCATTGGCGGCATCGGCGGGGCGTTGATCGGTCTCGGTATTCCCGAGATCGAGGCGAAACGTTACGAGGGCAAGATCCGAGGTGGCAACATCTTGGTCGCCGTCCACGTCGAAGACAGCGCGCAACAGAAGGTTGCGGAGGAAGTGTTGAAGCGCGAGGGCGCGCACGACATTTCGACGGCGAGCGAAGCGTCAGCGCCGCGTAGCGCACAGGTCTAGATCCGGCTGACGAAGCGCGCTCGTCCGACATGAATCGGGCGAGCGCGCGAGCATTTAAACGCTTCGCTACGCCAACCCGCACATTCGCTTTACGACCGACTCCAATGCTGCCGCATCCCCGTGCTGCGGCAGATTCCCGTGCAGCCAAAGCGTCGCGAGCCCGTGCACTTCAGCCCACGAGCGGGTCGCGTGCATCTCGCGCTCTTCCGGCGTCGCGTCGGGCCACGCCAACTCCACCGACGCAGTCAGCTCCACGTACGCCTCCGCGGTTGTGCGAGCGAGCTCGGGATCTTCGAAGTGCAATAACTCGGGCCGGAACATGATCTCGAAGTAGGCCCGGTTCTCCGCAGCAAACATCACATACGCCCAGCCGACCCAAGACAGCCGAAGCTGCGGCTGATCGCCCGCGCGTGCCGAACCCGCGCGCAGGGCTTCGCCGAACAGCGCGTAGCCCTGCGTCGCGAGCGCCGTCAGCAGCCCGGCTTTGTCGCCAAAGTGGTGGGCCGGCGCCGCATGCGACACCCCGGCCCGCCGTGCCACTTCGCGCAGACTGATCGCCCCGACCCCCTCTTCGCGCACGAGGTCGAGCGCCGCATCGAGCAGGGCGCTTCGGAGATTCCCGTGGTGGTAGCTGGGTTTACGCGCTTTCTTCACGCCTCGACCTCATCTTATCTTGACACCGTCAAGATATCCGACCAAGCTCAATCTTGTCACTGTCAAGTTCAACGCGCAATCAGCATCTACGCAGTCCCGAAACCCAAACAGGAGCCAGCGTCATGGAAGCAACCGCAACCACCACCTCGACCGCGACCAAAACCGCCAAGCCGGCTGACAAACCCGGCATGTTCCTCGAGGGCAACTTCGCCCCGGTCGACCGCGAGGTCACCGTCGGTGAGCTCACTGTGCGCGGTGCGCTCCCAATCGAGCTCTCCGGTGTGCTGATGCGAAACGGCCCGAACCCTGCGGGCGAAGTTGCCGCAAAACATCACTGGTTCATCGGCGACGCGATGCTGCACGCGATTCGCATCGAAGGCGGCCGCGCGCGCCGTTATCGCAACCGCTGGGTGCGAACTCCGCGCGTTCAGCAAGCCGTCGGCTTGGAAGCCGCACCGCGATCCAAGAACGACACGGGTGCAGGCTCGGGCTCGATCACGGTGATCGAACACGCCGGCCGCGTCCTCGCGCTCGGTGAAGTCGGCCTGCCGTACGAGGTCGACTCCGACGCGAACACGCTCGCTCAATACGACTACGCCGGCGCGTTGCGCTCGAACATGACCGGCCACCCGAAGCTCGATCCCGTCACGGGCGAGCTGTTCTTCTTCGGCTATGACTTCGGCCCCGTCCATTTGCGTTACCACGTCGCCGATGCGTCGGGCCGCTTGACCAAGACGATCGACATCCCAAAGGCGGCACCGACGATGATGCACGACTTCGCCGTGACTGCGACGCGCGTCGTGTTCATGGATTTCCCGGTCGTGTTCGATATGTCGATGGTCGAGCGCGGTCACACTATGCCGTTCCGCTGGGACGAGAAGCTCGGCGCACGCATCGGCGTGATGCGTCGTGACGGCGACGGTAGCGATCTCAAGTGGATCGAAGTTCCGCCTTGCTACGTCTATCACGTGTTCAACGCGTACGACGTGGGCGAGCAGATCGTCCTCGATGTCGTCGAGCACCCTCACACGTTCCGCGATCGCGAGGACGGACCAGAGCGCCTCGACGCCCCGCCCGCAGTGCGCTGGCAGATCGATCCCGTGCGTGGTGAAGTGACGCGCACCGTGCTCGACACGCGCGGACAAGAGTTCCCGCGTATCGATCCGCGGCGTGTGACGCGCGAGCATCGCTACGGCTACGCGGTGCACAACGCGTTCTCGAGCGGTGGTGCCGGCACTTTGCTGAAGCACGACTTCAAGCGCGGCACGTCGGAAACGCACACGTTCGAAGGCGATCGCGCGCCGGGCGAGGGTGTATTCGTTCCGGTCGGCGCCGGGGAAGACGAGGGTTACGTGCTCACACCGGTCTATGATGCGGCGCGCGGGACGAGCGAGATCCACGTCGTCGACGCCCAGGATTTTGCGAGCAAGGCCTGCGCGATCATTGAGCTCCCGGTGCGGATCCCCTTCGGATTCCACGGCGACTTCATCCCGAGCCACTGACGGGCGCAATCGCCTTCTTGCAATTGATTCGCATATTCACTATAGCCTAAGGGACCTCGGCGCGTGTTGCCCCTGCCGAGGTCCCGGCTATGAAAGCACGCAATCCCGCTCCTCAAGCTGCCCCCGAGTGCGCCACGCTGCGGCTCGCCCAAGGTGACGTCGCCACACTAGACATGTGCAGTTGCGGCACGCTGCGGCTGAATCTCGGCGCGATCACGCTGCGGCTCACACCGGAAGCCCTGTCTTCACTGATGCAAACCGTCAGTGAAGGGCTTGCGACGCACTCGGCGCTGCGCCGACCCACCCGTTTCGCAGTCGACAGCGCAGGTGCGCTTCGGCTGCGCCCAAAGACGGAGGGGCACTCATGAGCGACAGCTCGATCGACGTTCGCACGCCCCTCGCAGTTTCAGAGAACGTGCGCGTGGAGCTGGGGCGCGACGGCGGGCTGCACGTCGTCACTGCGATGCTCACGTTGCATTTGCCGCGCGCGCAATGTGAGGAGCTCACCACGACGCTCGCGCGTGCCTTGGTGCGCTTACACAAGCTGAATGCGCCGCGAAAGCGGCCGAGCTTGCGAGTCGTCGGAGACGACGATGGCGAGGCGGCGCCCGATTCAGATCACAGCGTGGCGCCGGAATGAGCGCCGCAGCTGGCAGCCGCAGATCCGAGTGATTCTGCAGAAAGAAACAGCCATGAGTGAGTCGACGGTTTCGTACACGCCCAAAGCTTTCGTCGGACAACGCGCGCCCGACTTCACGCTCGCATCCACCAAGAACCGCAGCACGCTCGAAGATCCGGTCAAACTCACGGACTACAAGGGCAAGTGGCTGGTTCTGTTGTTCTACCCACTCGACTTCACGTTCGTGTGCCCGACCGAGCTCCGCGGCTTCAGCGAGCGCTACAGCGATTTCGAGAAGGAAGGCGCGGCCGTAGTCGGCGTGTCGATCGACTCGGTCCACACCCACCGCGCATGGCTCGAAGCCCCTGAAAACAAAGGCGGTCTCGGCGAGCTGCGCTTTCCCCTCGCGAGTGACATCACGCATTCGGTCTCAAAAGACTACGGCGTGTTCCTCGAGGACAAGGGTCACAGCTTGCGCGGCACGTTCCTGATCGGGCCCGACGGCGTGCTCCGTTCGAGCGTGATCAACGACCTCGACGTCGGCCGCTCGGTCGATGAGACCCTGCGCACGATTCAGGCGTTCAAGACCGGCGGCTTGTGCCCAGTCGGCTGGAAACCAGGCCAGGCGACGCTGAAGCCGCGATCCTGAGGTGGCGATCTAAGGCCGAGATCAGGCGTTCTAGCGCTTGCTCTCGGCCTTCGTTCATAGAAAGCTCCGACGAATGAGTTGCAGTTTCATTTTCAATAGCGCTCGCCGGGCCGTCGGCTCGCGTCCGGTGTTCGAGAGGTCGGCATGATCGAGTCGCTCACCCGCGCAATGGTTCTATCGGGTGCCGGCTGGGTGCTCTGGTGTTTGTTCGCCCTCAGTTTCGTCTCGATCGCGATTGGTCTCGAGCGGGCGTGGACCTACCGGAGCGCGAACGGCGACCTCGAGTTGCTGGTCCGCGAGTTGCGGAAGCTGTTGCGTCAGGACGACCTGCGTCGCGCGCGCCAGCTGCTTTCGAACGGTGACAGTGTCGAGCAGCGCGTCGTCGCCGCCGGCCTCGCCGAGAGCGGAAGTGGCCCGGCCGCAGCGGAACAAGCGATGGCCGCAGCGATGGGGCTCGAGCGCGCACGCTTGGAAAAGCGTTTGCTCGTGCTCGGAACCATCGGCAACAACGCGCCGTTCATCGGCTTGCTCGGTACGGTCATCGGTGTCGTCGGCGCGTTCGAAGAGCTTGGCCGCCCGCAAGCGATGACGAGTGCGATGGGTGCGGCGAACGCGCTCGCACCCGAACGCGTGATGGGAACGATCGCCGAAGCGTTGGTTGCGACCGCGGTCGGCCTCATCGTCGCGATTCCGGCGGTCGCCGTGTTCAACTACTTTCAGGGCCGCGTGACGAGCGCGCTCGCGGATGCGCAGACGCTCGGACACGTGCTCTTGTCGCACTTGGAAGGTAAGCCGAGCCGTGAGCTCGCGCGCCACTCCGAGCCCGAAGGTCACACCCGAGACAGCCTTGCCCACGCGGCGGAGTAAACGCGTGGCAGGTTTTTCGACCCAACGTCCGAATCAGCCGATCACCGGCATCAACGTCACGCCGCTGGTCGACATCACGCTCGTGCTGCTGATCATCTTCATGGTCACGGCGAAGCTGGTCGTCTCGCGCGCAATGCCGCTGGACTTGCCTGCTGCTGCCAGCGGCAACGAGGTCCAAGAGATTTTCAGCCTGTCCCTCACGGCGGGGGGCGACACGCTCGTGGACGGGCATCTGATCGCCGACTCGCCGGCGCTGCTGCGCCGGGCTCGCGCCGCGTTGAAAGCCGATCCGCAGCTGCGCGCGGTGCTCCGAGCGGACGGCCGCGTGCCGCACTCGCGCGTGCTGCACAACATGGACGTGTTGCGGCAAGCCGGAGTCACGCGTATCGCGTTCGCGGTCGCGCCCGGGCCTGAAGTCACGAACGGCGACAGCATTCCAGCCGAGAGCGAGCCTTCGAGGTAAGCGTGGTTGGGACGGCAGAAGATCGAACGCCCGAGTTGAGTGCTGGGGCTGAGCTCGAGAGTCCGCTCGACCGCGTGCACTCGCGTTCGCGTGTGCCGGTTGCGACCAGCGTGATCGGCGCAGCGCTCGTGCACGCAGTGCTGATCGCAGTGGCGCTCGCGCAAGGCGACGCGCGACCGCAACGGATGCGCGCACCGAAGCCAGCGATCGAGACTGAGCTGATCGTGGATCCGCCAAAGCAGCCCGAGCCGGAAGCGAAGCCTGAACCCGAGCCGGAGACACCGCCCGAACCGCCGAAGCCGGAAGCGGTTCCGCCGCCCGCCCCGAAGCCGATGAAGCGCGTTCAAGCGCTCGAGAAAGCCGCCCCGGCTGCAGCGCAAGCGGCGAAGGTGCTCGTCGCGGAACCGAAAGAGGTGCTCGATTTCGGCGAGACGTTCGTGCAAGGCAACGCCGCGAGTTACGCGGGTGGAGTCACCGAGTCGGGCGGTACGTCGGCGAAGGCCGTGCGCGACACGAATGCGCGCGCATACGGCGTGCCGGGTGGAACGGGTACTGGCGCGATCGATCGTTCGCGTGAGCCCAGCCTCGCCGAAGGAACGCGTTGGGATTGCCCGTTTCCGGAAGAAGCGGATGACGACGGCATGGATCACGGCGTCGTGACTTTGAGCGTCACGATCTCGGCGAGTGGAAGTGTCGATACCGTCGCAGTGAAAGGCGACCCCGGACACGGCTTCGGTCGCGAGGCCCGCCGCTGTGCGCTGCGGAAGCGTTGGCAGGCCGGCAGAGACCGCGCGGGGAATCCAATCGCCGCTACTCGCTTACTGAACGTGCGCTTCGACCGCTAGCGACAGCCGCGTAGAACTCGCAGACGCGGCTACTTCGCGACTGGCTTCAGCGCGACTTTGCCGTCTTTCACGACGACCTCGAAGTCGATCTTTTTGCCGGCGTGCTTCTTCTCGAGCTGCGGGAGCATGCCCCGCAGCGTCTTCTCGATGTTGTCGAGCTTGACGTTGTCGACACGTTCCGCGTTCTGCTTTCGGGCGGCCACGTAGTTGCTGTAGATGCGCTGCACGTCCTCCGTGGACAACGCCGGCTTCCCCCCGTTTTTCTCGGCGTTGCTACTCGGCGTCTTCGAAGGCGTGCCCATCGCTGGGGGCTTTGGCGAGTGAATCGGTTGCGGCTTGCCCGAACCTCCCGCCGCGGCTGTCTGCGGTTTCAGCGAGCTGATCACGGGAGCTTTTGCTGCGCCGGGCGGAGCTTTGCCGACTGTCGATGCGAGTGCGGCCACGGCGGCTGCAGCTGCGGGCGGCACCGCCTTGCCGGCGGCGGCAGCGGCAGGAGCGGACGCGGCCTTCCCAGGCGCGACTGCCGCGGTGGGCTGGGCCGGTTTGCCTGCGGCAGCGGCAACACCTGGCACAGGCGGCGCAGCTTTGCCGGGGACCGCGGGTGGCGCAGGTTTTCCCGGGACTGCCGGTGCAGCCGTTACTGCTGCGGCCGGCGCTTCGCCGCTGGCCGCGGCAGCGGGAGACTTCGAAACCTTGGGTAGCGGAACGGCGAGTTTCGGCGGAGCGCCCGGCATCGAGATTCGCGGCGCTGCCGCTATGGGCGGCACGACTGGCTGCACCGGTGGGGCCGCCGCAGCTAATGGCTGCGGCGGCGCTGGCTCGGGCTTGGCTGGCTCGACCGTACGCTCGGAGGCTTCTTGCGCCTCTGCCAGCGCCGCCTCCATGTCCATATCCATGTCGAGATCGAGTTCGACGTCGATCTCGTAGTTCAAGTCTTCGTCGTCATCGTCGGTGGCGCGCTTCTTGAGCTTGCGCGCGCGCACCAAGTCGCGCTTGAACGTACCTTCTTCGATCTGCCGGGCGATCCGTCGCCAATACTGCGTGAACGTCACGTGCCGCTGCACGATCGTGTTCAAGCGAAATTTCGCGGCGGTGTTTTTGACTTGCTCCCGCTTCAACGCCGCGAGCAAGTCCTCGAGTTCTTTCTTCGGGACCGCCGGCTCGGTGCGCTCGATCCCCATGAACCATTGGTCGTAGAGCATCTTCAGGCGCCGAAGCCGAATCTCTGCGTCGCTGAGCATCGCATCGAACTGCTTCGGATCCATCGGCCTCTACAGGGGTTTGACGCGAAGGTTGTCGAAGGTCAGCGGCGCCTGCCAGTTGTTGAACCCAAAGTGATCGTGCCCCGCCCCCGACAATGGCTCAGAATCGTTCATGGATGCGAGCTTTCGGCCATCGACCCAGAACGTAAGCGTACCGCCGCGTCGCTCGATTTTCATGTGGTAGGTTTGCCCGGGTACGACCTTTAGCTCCTCACCGACTACACGGTCGTCCCCGTGCTCGTTCATCCGCGCGAGCACGTTCTTACTGTTGTGCCAGCCGCCGAAGATCACGACGTAACTCGTCGCGGTGTAGCTCACGCTCTCGGCTTTGCTCACACCGTCGCCAAATACTTCGAGCTTGATGTCGCCGTCCGGGCTGTCGCTCGTCGCGTCCAACTCGATCACGACGTCCTGCGGCAGCTTCCGCCGTAACCAGAGCGGCTTGTTGCGCGCTCCTTCGACCTTCAGCTTGCCGTCGCGAACCGAGTAGTTGCCGCCGGTGTTGTTGTAGGCGTCCCCGAGATCGTCCCGTTCGTAGTCATCCGAAAATCCTTCGGGCCCGAGACCGGGATCACCTTGCGGCGAGCAACCCGCGCAGCCGCCGAGCGCCGCCGTCAGCGTCAGCCCGATCGAAACTAGTAAGCTATTTGTCAGTGCAACCATCCTCGTCCTCGTCTTTGCCTTCCTCCGCCGGCCTGTTCGGACATCGGTCGTCCAAGTCCGGGATCAGGTCGTTGTCGTTGTCCGGATCCGGACAGCCGTCTGAGTCGTTGAAGCCGTCCGGGTCTTCAGCCAGGAACGGGCACTGGTCTTCGCCGTCGCTGATCCCATCGCCGTCTTGATCGCTGTCGGAAGGCATCCAGCGCAAGCCGAGCACGATCCGGCCATCGGGCGTGCCGTAGCCCGACGACGGACCGACGCTGCCGGACAACCCGAGGATCACGTCACCCAAGTTCAGGTTTACGCCGAGGCCGAGCTCGAGTGCGGTCCCCCGTGTGCGCGTGAAGTCGGTCGCGCCGCGCACTTCGAAGATCGGGACCAGCATCGGCGCGGGCGGTAGCGGCATCTTCAAGGCCACCGCAAACGTCATCTCGTTCTTCTCGAAATAGCCCCCGCTGGCTGCGTCACGAAAGTGGTGCCGATAACCGATACTCACACCGGCACCGGCACCGAGCAGTTGGAAGTCACCGAGCAGCGCCGCGTCGATCCGAACCGCGCCATCACTCGCGAAAGCGTCGTCCGTTCCAATTGGCAACGTCGATGCGACCTGCAACGCGAGCCCGGGCCCATCCTTCGGCGCGTTCTTGTCCACCATGCTCACACCGAGGAAGCGGTAGCGCAGCGAGATCTGCGGATCGCGCAACGCGAAGCTCGGGATCCTGAAGGACTCGGTCGGCACCACTTGGCCTTCTTGATGCAGGATCATGGGCAGCCGTACTGCACCGGACAGGCGTCCGAGAATGCCGACTTCTGCTGAGAGGTGCGCAGCGATCCGTTGTTGGATCGCCACGAACTTCTCGCCGCCGACATCGACCTCGAGTGGGTCGAGCGACACATCCATAGACAGCGCGAACGCGAACCGCAGTGGAGGAGGCCCGCGCGTGCCATCGAGGCTGATGAAGCCCGAGTCATCGAGCGCAGGTTGAAAGCGTTCGATGTCGAAGTTGCGCGACTGCGCTGTGGCGGTTTTGCCCGAGAAAGACCAAACGGCAGTAATCAAGAGCACGCTCCCCGCATACTTTCGGAGAACGTTCATGACGGGCTTGCGCATGTGCGGATGATCCTACACGAACTACAATAGTTTTTAGCAGCTCAGACGCGGCTCGATTTCACCGGAAAGTCCCGCGTCAGAAACACGCTCGTGTTCTCAAAGGACCACCATCGATCCATGACGCTGTTGGCACACCTCTCGGATTTGCATCTCCTCGAGCGCGGGCACGAGAAGCGTCGAGGCCTGGCGCGCAAGCGCCTCGGGTACTTGAGCGCCGGCGTGCCGCTCGATGCGGAGTGGCGAATCCGTCAGGCAGTGTTCGCTTTTCAGACAGCACTGCGCAT
>DASRXR010001053.1:0-6580 GCA_035687405.1 Polyangiales bacterium | reverse complement strand
GCCGTTCCCCGTGATTACCGTCGGATGTGTTCCGCGCCAGCGTTGAACGCTGTAATGGATCACCGGCAGGTCGAGTAGCCCGAAGATGGCCAGGCCCGCTGCGAAGCGTTTCTCGACTTCGCCCGCGCCACCAAACGAACGCAACACCACGTACGCAAAATAGATCATACCGGCGAGCAGTGTAGTGGTCAGTCGCGGATCCCAAGTCCAGTACGTGCCCCAAGCCTTGCGACCCCAGAGAGGACCGGTCGTCAACATGATCGTGCAGAACATAGTCCCGACCTCAGCACCAGCGACCGCCCAAGCGTCCCAACGATCATCGCGCTTGATCAAGTACGCCGCGCTCGCGATCGCGCTCACGCCGAAGGCGATGTACATCGCATATGCCGCGGGTGCGTGAAAAAACAAGATCGCGTATACGATGCCCATCTGCTTCTCGATGGGCGCGTACACGAATGCGGCGTACAGCGCAGCCAACAGCGTCAGAGCGGAAGACACGCTTAGCGCCTGTAGGGCCTTAATCTGGTGCATCTCGCACATTTTGCACGACTCGACGATGCGCGACAACGAAATGATTCCCGAGTGCATGCGGCGCTGGGCCCAACGCCCGCGACCGGCCGGCCAGTCGGCGTCAACAGACGACGTGGTATAGATGCCCAACACAGCAGATTGTCACGGAAAAGAAACCAGTCGATGATGAAGCAACGCTTGCTCGGAAAGCAGGGGCCGATGGTATCGGCACTCGGCTTTGGCTGCATGATCTACGGCCAGCTCGACGCGGAGGAAAGCGAAAGCACCATTCGGCGTGCGGTCGAACGCGGAGTCTCCTTGCTGGACACTGCCGACGCCTACGACGGGGGGCAAAGCGAACAAATCGTTGGTCGCGTAGTCAACGGACAGAATAGCAAAGTCCATGTCGCCACCAAGTTCGGGATCCGAGGTCGGAACTCCGACGGTACGTTGAAACTCGACGGTAGCCGCGAATATGTTGTGCAAGCCTGTCAAAACAGTCTTCGACGACTCGGTCTTGATGTCATCGATTTGTATTACCTTCATCGTGTCGATCCCAACGTGCCGATCGAAGACACGGTTGGGGCGATGGGCGAGCTAGTGAAGACGGGGCTAGTGCGCCAAATCGGGCTGTCGGAAGTGAGCGCTGAAACGCTACAACGCGCGAATGCCGTTCATCCGATTGCCGCTGTCCAGATGGAGTACTCCCTGTGGTCGCGAGACGTTGAACAGTCGCTGCTCCCTGCCTGCCGCAAGCTTGGGGTTACGTTAGTCGCCTACAGCCCGTTAGGACGTGGTTTCCTAGCAGGCGCAATTCGCGACCAAGAGAGCTTCAGACAGGGCGACATTCGTCGTCTGATGGGCGAACGGTTTTCCAAAGAAGCGCTGCAGCACAATCGCAACTGGCTGGAGCAGTTGGATGCTCTAGCGAGGCAAAACGAATGCACTACTGCCCAGTTGGCTCTGGGTTGGCTCCTTCAGACCGGCGACGACATCATTCCTATCCCCGGCACGCGCAAGCTTGCGAAGGCAGAGGAAAACATCGCAGCGGTGAACCTCGCATTGCCCTCGGAAACGTGGCGCAAAGTGGAAGGGATCGTCGCGTCGGGTCAAGTACACGGACTTCGCCTTCCGGCCGCGCTGCTCAAGCAACTGGAAGTCTAAAACTCGACAGCACGGCGTTTGCCGCGTGTCGCTTGGAAGCCAGCGCTATAGGGCCCTCACGTTTGTACGAGGCGTACATTCGTTCGACTTGGCGCAAGCCTGAGCCCGAGAAGTCTCGCGACCTCAGCCTGGCGTCGTGCGATGTTCTTCGACGCGCTGCAGGTGCGAGGCAGGCGCAAGCGTTGAACGGCGTGGCAAGCAAGCTGGCGAGCCGTGCGCTATGACGCGCAACGGAGGAGCGTCCCATGGGCAAGCGTGCTTGGCTCGGTCTGTGTCTGCTGTGTCTGAGTTGCGCATCATCGCGCGCTGTCGTGCCTGCTCGAACGGCTCCAGCATTTTCTCCGGCGCTTGCTGACCCGGCCGCAAAAGCCCAGCTCACAGCGCTCGTTCCGCAGCTCGATGCATACTTGCAAGAGCGCTTCGCAGCGAGTGGTGCGACGGGCGTCGCGGTCGTTCGCTCGCGAGCCGGGAAGCGCGTTCGAATATTCGAATCTTGGCTTTGCGTTGCTCGGAAGGCTGGTGGCCCGCGTGGCGGGTGTGAGTTTCGAACAATATCTGACACAACACATCCTGCATCCGCTCGGCATGACCTCGACCGCGTGGCGCGCGGGTGCCGTGCCAGCCGAGCGGCTGGCCATCGGCTACTGGGGAGATCATGAGCCGCTCGAGGAAGCGCCGCGCGTCGGAGATGGCGTGTTCGAGCCGGCGGGCGGCATGTACACATCGCTGCACGACTACGCGCGCTATTTGTCGTTTCAGCTCTCGGCTTACCCGGCGCGCGATGCACCGGAGCAGGGGCCGGTGCGGCGGAGCACGCTGCGCGAGACGCACCGCGCGCAGCGCATAGCGGCGGCTTCAGATCACGACGAGCCGATCGCACAGCGCACAGACGATGGCGTCGCTCTGCACCAGAGCAGCTACGGGTTCGGCTGGTTCAATGAAACCTCGTGCAACGACCGCGAGCGACTCGAGCACGGCGGCTGGGAGCCCGGCTACATCGCTGGTGTGATCGTGCTTCCAGCGCAGCGCATCGCTGTCGTAACGATGGCGACCACGAAACCCGTCCGGGCCGCGGAAGGCTTGCTGAAGCTGCTGCGCGACGCGCATGCCTTACCCGCAGCGACTGAGCCTGATCCGAGCGCCGACTTGGTCGCGGCGGGCCGGGCGGTAAACAAGCTGCTTGAACACTGGGACGCTAGCCTCGTTCAACAGGCCATCGATCCGCGAAGCGTTCACTACCCGTGGTACTCGCGCGCGCAAAGCGAGCTACCGAAGCTCGCGAGCCAGCACGGTCGCTGTGTGCCCGAAGGACCCGTGCGTGCGAGTGATCGGCTCAGTGGCTCGTGGAACATGCGGTGCGAGCGAGGCGCACTGAGGTTCAAGGTCGACCTGACGCCGGCAGTTCCCGCGCTCATCCACCTACTGCGCTGGACTTCCCAGCTGCCACCCGACGAGCGCATGTCGAGCCGTGCAGCGCAGCTGACGGCGGCGATCGGCGGCACGCACGAATCGCTCGCCGACCTGCTCGCTCCGGGCGTCGACGTCGAGCGTGTCCACAGGCGGCTCGCGCACGCTGCCATCGATCATGGCACCTGCGCGGTGGATCGGCCGATCGCGGGCAATGGCCACAAGGAGGCCTCGTTTTTGCTCGCGTGCAAGAGCGCGCCAGGCGAGCTCGCGATCGAACTCGATGAGGCGCGTGGGCAGGTTGTGTCACTGGATTTGCATCGACCGCGCGATCCAAGCGGGGCATGTTGGCAGTAACAGTAAGAGAACCCTGGCGACGCGACGTTTTACAGGCGTGCACGTTTTAGCGTGAGCAGAAGTTCGGCGGCAGCCGCCTTCGGCGGAGCGATCGAAGCGGCTACAAACCTTCAGGCGGCGCACCAGCTCGCGCAACGGCTCGAGCTCGGCATGTTATGGATCAATCACCGGCGACGCCGTCCGCCGAGATGCCGTTTGGCGGCGTCAAAGATTCCGGCTATGGAACCGAAGGTGGGCCCGAAGCGAGGCGGCTTATCTCGTCACGAAGACCGCGACGAGCTGAATGGCAACGCGAAAGGAGACGTGCATGTCGAACGCAAAGAAAACTGCGGTGATCGTAGGTGGCTCGACCGGAATCGGGTTCGCGCTCGCGAAGACGTTGGCTGCACGCGGCGAGTCCGTCGTCCTCACCAGTCGTGACACTGCGCGCGCCGAGGCTGCGGCTCGCACCGTCGGGCACGGCGCGACCGGTCTCGCAGTCGATCTCGCAAAGCCGGGCGAGATCGCGGCAAAGTTCGCGTCGATCGGCCCGGTAGATCATTTGATCATCGGCGCGATCGAGCGCGATCAGAACAGCATCAAGACGTACAACGTCGAGGGTGCGATGCGCCTCGTGACGATCAAGTTGGTCGGATACGCGGAAGCGGTCCATGCGCTCGCGACGCGCTTCACTCCGGAGGCGTCAATCGTGTTGTTCGGCGGCCAAGCGCGCGAGCGGCCATATCCAGGCTCGACCACGGTCACCTCAGTCAACGGTGGAATCACCGCGATGATTCGCACGCTCGCGGTCGAGCTCGCTCCGCTGCGTGTCAATGCGATCCATCCGGGCGTCGTCGGAGACAGCCACGCATGGGTGGGCAATCCGGTAGCTCAAGAACGTGCGCGTAGTCGCACGCCGACCGGGCGGCTCGCGACGGAAGCGGATTGCGTTGGCGCGGCGTTGTTCCTGCTCGACAATCAGGCCGTCAACGGCGTCAATCTCGTGGTGGACGGCGGCTGGACGTTGATCTGAGGTGCGCGCGACGCCATCAAGGCGTCGGTAGCGTGCAAAAGCTGTTCGGCAACTTCATCGCGTACAAGCGCAACTTGGCGTTGCAATCAGCATTGCCGCAAGCATGGCGATGATGCACGCAGTTCCGTTACCTCCGACTGCTTGCACATGGACTAGAGCGCGCATCGCTGCGCGCCGCGAGTGCCAAGCATCTCGCGCGCGGTCCGCGCGATCTCGGCGATCGGCTTATCTTCCACGATCACGCCCATATGGTCGGCACCGGGAAGGACCTGCACGCCAATGCGTGGCTGTAATTTCGCGAACAGCGCTGGGTATTGATCGCCGAAGAACAAGTCATCGTTGGCGCCGATGATCACGCGCGTGGGGCGACTGATCGATTGGATCTCCCGTTCCCACTTGTTCATGTCGAGGCCAAAATTGCGCATCAGCCGCCAGGAATAGAAAGCCGTGCGGTTCGGCAAATTTTGAGGGATTGCGAAGCGCACGGTTGGCAGGCTGTCAAACACGTTCACGCCAAATCGATTGACGATGGTCAGGCCGACAATGCGCGGAATGCCAGCGTTGGCCCAGCCACCGTCCGGCCTGTTCGCTGGGGAGCGGTAATTGAGATAGGGCGATGTCGCGAGGAAGCTGTCGAACGCGCAGGCATATTTGCCGGCCGCGATATGCAGTATGAATCCGCCGCCCGACGAATGGCCGATCAGCAGCCGCGTTTCGTTGGGCAGCGTCTTGTCGAGCACCCGGGCCAAGTCCGCCATGTCGTCATCGAGCTGCGTCGCATAGCTGATATCGCCGTGCGGCCCGCTGGCGCCATGGCCGCGTATGTCGACAGCGAACACGGTGGCGCCACCCCGGGAGAGCGCTCTGGCGAGGAGGTGCGAGCCCCGGTTCGAGCCCGATGAGCCATGCACCAGAACGATCGCTCCGCCGCCGGCTGCGCCAGGATAGCGGCGGAAGGAGAGGGAAGCGCCGTCTCGCGCCTGGAACGTTTCGGGTGCGGGCTGGTCGGCCAAGCTGGCGAGGATTGCTGGATCGTGTGAGGCAATTGCCGCGTTGAACGGCGGCGTACTAGGCCCGCCGAAGGTGATCAGGCCGGTCAAAATCAGTGAACCGACCGCTAGGGTAGTAGCCAGGCCGATGACGAGGCGTCGAGAACGAGTCGCCATCAGAGTAGATCTTTCTGGCGGAGGGGTCGTCCATCCGCTTGCCATCACCCGTACCGGCAGACACTGGTACGTACTTGCATGGTGCCACAGCGAATGGCGACGCTGGTTCCGATTCGCTTCGACGGTCACACTCATCCGAACCTCCGTGACGGTGCTCGAGCTTTCAACTGTCGACGGCAGACCCACCCCCTGATGCACACGACCGTCTCGGCATGAACAGCGTTTCTTTGGACCCCCCTTGCTCGCCCAAGCCCAAGCTCAAGCTGCGGCACTCTTTGTCGAACTTGGTAGGCGCGATATCGTGTCCGCGTCGCTGACCGAGGAAGCCATCAGCGAGGCGATTTTCGCACTCGCGCTCAACACCTTTGGCACACGTCGGCACTGGCACCGGCGGGTCGTTCGCTCTGGTCCGAATACGCGGCTGCCATTCAACGCGCTGCCGCCCGATCGCATGGTCGAATCAGACGACATCGTTTCGATCGATCTCGGCCCAGTGTTTGGCGAGTGGGAGGCCGATATCGGCCGCACCTATGTTCTCGGGAAGGACGCCGCCAAGCTCAAACTCTGCAGCGACCTGGAACTTCTTTTCCTCACCTGCCGCGAACATTATCTCGCCTGTCCGGATATCACGGGTGCCGAGTTCTACGCCCACGTAGTAGGGGCGTGCGCCGCACGCGGTTGGGGCTTTGGAGGCGCACATGCGGGCCACCTTGTTGGCCGCTTTCCCATCGCAACTTCCGAGCGCAACGCTGCTCGCAATCGCATTCGGCCGGACAATCACGTGCCGATGAGCGCGCCAAATATCGACGGTTCTCCACGCACTTGGATACTTGAGATCCATCTGCTCGATCCGACCGGTGCTTTTGGTGGCTTTTTCGAAGACCTGCTGATTGCATGAGCTACGAGAAAGGTCAGCCCCAGGAGAATGAGCACGATGTTTCTCGATACGTACACGCGAAAGAAG
>DASRXR010001052.1:0-12321 GCA_035687405.1 Polyangiales bacterium | reverse complement strand
GAAGCTCGCCTACGCCACTCAGATCGCGGTCTGACATGCCGTCACCGTACCCGTCCGTGCGCCGCGCGCCTGCACACTGCGCACTATCGCGGAAGGTATCAGTGGTTCGCTCGGATTGCGAAGGTTGTACTGCGAGGCTCGGCCTGCAGCGCCGTCAGCTCTCTTCGATCCGAATCAAACGGGTGGGCGCCGAGACGACGTCCTGACGATCGATTTCCGTGAGCGCGTTCCGAACGTCGCCCTCACGCGCCGGGTGCGTCAACACGACGACCGAGACTGGGCTCGAGCTCTGATGCCCCTCTTGGACCATCTGCTCGATCGACACTTGATGCTGGCCGAGCGTCGTCGCGAGCTTGCCGAGGACGCCGCTTCGATCCTGGACCGAGAAGCGGAGAAAGAAGCGGCAGTTGTGGTCGGCCGGAGCTTGGACGCGGGGGATGGTCATGCTCGCAGTGCGGAACGAGCGATGCGGAACGCGCCCGATCGAAGCGGTGCGAAGGTTGCGGCCGACGTCGACGATGTCGCTGACGACACTGACCGCAGTCGGCAGCGCGCCGGCTCCGAGGCCCGAAAGAAGGCAGGAGCCGACGGCCGCGCCCTCGATATAGACGGCGTTGAGTGCGCCGTTCACGCTCGCGAGCACGCTCTTCTTGCTGACGAGGGCTGGGTGGACCCGCAGGTCGAGTTTCCCGTCAGGAAGCGCGCGAGCCACCGCGAGCGGTTTGATGACGTATCCGAAGCGACTCGCAAACGCGATGTCGGTCGCGTTGACCTGGTCGATACCCGAGGTGGCGATCTGCGAGAGCTCGATCCGAACGCCGTAGGCCAAGGTGGCGAGAATATTCAGCTTATGGGCCGCATCTCCACCGCCGACGTCGAGCGCAGGGTCGGCCTCGGCGTAACCCTTCTCTTGGGCTTCCTTCAGCGCCGGTCCAAAGTCGATACCCGACTCCGTCATCCGCGAGAGGATGTAGTTGCTCGTGCCGTTGATGATGCCACGCACCGCGATGATGCGGTCCGAGGCGAATGCCTCACGCAGCACGCGGATGACCGGGACGCCGCCCGCGACTGCCGCCTCGAAGTAGAGGTCGACGCCCTTGGCTTCGGCGATCTCGATCAGCTCGTGGCCGCGCGCGGCGAGGAGCGCCTTATTAGCAGTGACGACCGACTTCCCGCTTTGAAGGGCGTGGCGCACGTAGCTGTCCGCCGGATCGACCCCACCCATCACCTCGACGACGATATCCACGTCCGGATCGTTTACGACCGAAAGCGGGTCGTTCGTCAGCAGGTCCATCGGCACGTACGGGCCGCGCTCTTTGCTCGGATCGCGCGCAGCGATCCGCCGCACTTCGATCTTGCCGCCGAGGCGGCCTTCGAGGCTCGGTGCATTCTCTGTGAGTAGCCTCAGGATCCCCTGACCGACTACCCCGCAGCCGATCATGCCGATTCGGATGTTGCGCACGTGGGTCTCCAGCGCGCGCGAGGCTACGTCCTGATGAGGCCACCTGCAACTTGAAGATGCTTTCCAGAAAGAACGCAGCCAAAGTCCCGACCGGTGCTTTCGTGGAACCAAGACACGGTTTCGTTCGTGGCGCTCACGCTGCTGGCGACGCTTTGGGGGATGTTGCACCTCGCGCTGTCGCTGCGGGTGGCGCGCTGCGAGCGATTGCCCGGGTGGTTGCGCGCCCTCGGGTGGGTGCCGCCACTCACACCCGTCACCGGGTTTTTGTGCGGCGCGCGCGTGCGGTCAATCGTTTGGTGCGTCGTGGCTGCCACCTATCTCGTGATACGGACGCGGGTATGAACGAACCGCGCTACCCGTACGTGCACGTCGATGTCTCGAGCGACGACGCGGAAATCGTCGCATCGCGCTTGTTCGAGCTCGGCGCGCTCGGTCTGGAAGAACGGGATCAGACGACGCTGGCTCGATCGGGCGGCGACGCTGCCGTGACTCTCGTCGCGAGCTTTCCAGACGAGGCGACGGCGGCCGAGGCGCACCGCGAGCTCGCCGAGGAATACCCGTCGCGAATCGAGCACGTCGTCGGCGATGGCTGGCGCGACGGCTGGCGCGCGTATTGGAAACCGATGCGCGTCGGAGAGCGGCTCGTGGTCGTGCCGTCGTGGGAGAGATACGAGCCGCTCGAGCGCGACATCGTGCTCGCGCTCGATCCCGGTCAAGCATTCGGAACCGGGACGCACGAGACGACGCAACTGCTGCTCGGCGAGCTCGAGAGGCGGGTCGAGCCCGGAGTCGAGGTGCTCGATGTCGGCTGTGGCAGCGGAATCTTGGCGATCGCTGCGCTGAAGTTGGGCGCGGCTCGAGCGACCGCACTCGACAACGACCCTCTGGCAGTCGAGGCGACGCGCGAGAATGCGGAACGCAACGGCGTCGCAGCTCAGCTCACGGCGAGCGACGTCTCGGTCGAGAGACTCGAGGCTCAGTTCGCCCTCGTCGTAGCCAACATCGAAGCGCGTGTGCTCGTGCCGCTGGCAGCCGCGATCGCGGGTCGTGTCGCAGCCGGAGGCTCCTTGTTCTTGAGCGGGTTGCTCGCGACCGACGTCGACGCGGTGCGTGCGGCTTATCCAGCGTTTCGCGAGCTCGCGCGACCCGAGCGCGGTGATTGGCGAGCGCTCGTCTTGGCCGCGCCGCGCGAGGGTTGAGCATGGCTCGCGTACGCCGCTTGTTCGTGGCCGAGTTGCCGGCGGAAGGCGGCAGCGTCGAACTGCCGGCGGAGTCGCTCGAACATGTGCACGTGTTGCGCCTGCCGGCGGGCACGCAGGTCCAGCTCTTCGACGCTTCCGGTCGCGTCGCAAGCGCCGAGCTGACGCAAGTCGATCGCAATCGCGTGTCGTGTACGGCGCAGCCTTCCGCGGCAGGTGTCGTCCGAAGCGGACGGCTGCAGCTCGTCGTCTGCGTTCCGAAGCAGGCACAGCTCGAGACGATCGTGCGCATGACGACCGAGCTCGGAGTCGCTGCGGTCCACCTCGCAACGAGCGAGCGCACCGTGCCGAAGCTCGCATCGGACGCGAAGCTCGAGCGCTTGCGGCGTATCTCGCGCGAGGCTTCGGCTCAGTCGGGCGCCGGTCGTACACCGGAGCTCACCGGACCGGCGCCTCTCGTCGAGCAAATCGCGGGCGCACCCGACGGCGCCCTGAAGCTCGCATTCTGGGAGCGGGCGACTGCAGCGTTGGCTGCCGCTCCGAGCGGCTTCGAAGGCCGCGAGATCTGGGCCGTCATCGGCCCGGAGGGCGGTCTGAGCGAATCCGAAGCGTTGCAGCTGGAAGCGGCAGGCTACGCGCTGACGAGTTTGGGCTCCCACATCCTGCGTGCCGAGACTGCTTGTGTGGTGATCGCTGCTTTGCTGCTCGATCGAATGAGTAGCCTGCGCGATTGATGCATACGTGCAGCTGATGGCTTCTCTGCTTGGACCCACCGGCCATCGCGCGATATCCTCAGGTTTCTCTTTTTGGTCCATTCATGTCGGCGCTGACCTCCCTGCTCGTACGCGACGAAGTGGTTTCGGTACGTCAGATCGAGGACGCGATCTCGCGGCAAGTACTCGAGGGCGGCGAGCTCGACACTGCGTTGCTCGAGTTGGATGCGACTTCCGAGAACGTATTGAACGCGTACTGCGCCGCCGCCTTTCGATTGCCGGCAGTTGCGCGCGACGAAGTGATGGGGCTGAGCGAGTCGACGCTCTCGCTGATTACGAAGGAGCAAGCGGAACATTGGCGCGTGATTCCGATCACGCACGACGCGAATACGGTCGTCGTCGCGACGTACCAGTCGCTGCACGAGAGCAGTCGCAAAGAGCTCGGCGCCGCGATCGGGATGCAAGTCGAGTGCTGCATCGCCTGCGAGATGCGGATCGAAGTCGCACTTGCCGCGCACTACGGCATCGCGATGAGCCCGCGGATGCAGCGCTTGGCGGAACGCGTCGAGAATCTCGAAGCCGGCGCGTTGCCGGGCGTCGAGCCGATGTTGGAGACGCCGATCAGCGGGCTTGCCGCCGAGTTGTTCGACGACTTCGACGACGTCGACGACGACGAGGAAGAGGACGACCTCGCGGGCGCAAAGCCAATCCCGTACCAGTCGCTGCGTGCGGCCGCAGAAGTTTCGGTCGGCCGAGTCGTGGAAGTTCGACCGAGTCAGTTACCACCGGCGGCGGTCGAAGCGCCGCGGCTGGATCCGACCCCGATCATGGATCCAATGGCGGAGTCTCGCGCGCGCCGCTCGGCCAACTCGCCGCACGACACCCAGACCGGCGTGGGCAAGTCATCGCTACCTGCCCCGCCCGACGACCTCGTGATGTCGCTGGACGAGCCGCCGCCGAGAGCTGCTGCCTCGGTCGTGAAGCGACCACCCGCCGCGTTCGCCGCACCCGCTTCTGCAGCGAACCTCCCGGGAGCATCGAAGCCGATCACACCTCCGCGTGCGCCGGACCCGTTTGCGCGGTCGGCTGCCAACCGTGTTGCAAACGATGTCGCGCGCGGCGTTCCCGAAGGGGGTGTAGTCGCACGTGGCGCGAAGCGTGCGGGCATTCCGCAGGGTCCCCTCAGCCGCGAGATCGCGAGTCAGCTGCTCGAGCGGGCGGACGATCGGGATGCCGTGGTCGAGGTCTTCTTTCGCTACGCGCGCCAGTACTTCGATGCGACTGCGCTGTGCTCGATTCGCGAGGATCGCGTCCTCGGCCGTGAAGTTCACAACGTTCCGAACCTGAACGACATCCGCGGGCTTTCGCTCTCGGTGGCTCGCGGCTCGGCGCTGGAAGAAGTGTTGCGGACGCTGCAGCCGCGCGTGGTGGACCTCTCGCGCAAGCAAGAGGACCGGCCGCTCGTCGAAGCATTGCGCCGCGCGAACTCGCAACCGAGCGCCCTATTGCCGGTGTGCATTCAACGCCGCGTGGTCGCGATCGTCTACGGCGATCGCGGGAGCGAGTTCTTCAAGCAGAGCGATCTCGGCGCGATGATCGAGCTGCTCCCCGAGGTGTCTCGCGCATTCGAGCGCATCATCCGCACCCGCAAGGTCTTGGGCTTGAGCGCGCGCCAACGTTCGCTCGCACACGCTGCATCCGAGCTCGGGCATGCTCAGACGCAGCTCGACGTCATTGCTGCCAACGTCGATCCTACGCACGATCCGGCAAAGGCCGAAGCGCTGCTACGAAACGCGCGACGAACCTTGTCAGCGTTGGGTGCACCGCGCACGGCACCACCGCCACCGGCAGCCGCGCGCATGGCTGCGCCGAATGCTGCGATATCGACCGCGGTCACGAGCCGCGAAGTGCCTGCCGCCCTCAGCAGCAGAGACGCGCAAGCTGCATTTGCGATGCCTGAGCGGCATGCGTACGAGCTCACGGAAGGTTTGCAGGAGCTCGATCGAATCCCAACTGCGCGATTGCCTGCGGTCGACGCCGAGCTGGCTGAGGACGCGGTGTTCGACGACGCCGAGCCTGCTGCGAAACCGCCCGCGTACATGTCGAAGCCCCCGCCGGGCGCAGGTCGCTACAGTAGCGTGCGCGAAGGTGAGGGCGACGAGCCGCCGGCGGAGGTCGAGAACGAGTCGGATACGCGGCCGCTTCGCAATCGGGCTTCGAATCGCAGCAGCTCGAAGCGTCCGAAGAGTCGAAGCCAGCCCCCGAGCGACTCGCTCGCGGAAGGTACGGCCGACACGCTCGACAACTTGCAGGCGTCGCGGTTCGAGTCGCCGCTCCCAGAGCGCGTAGCGTCGCCGCGCCCGTCGAAGCCCCCGCCGGGAACGGGCATGTATTCGGAGCGTGGCGTGTCGAGTGAAGTGATCTCACTCGCCCCGACGCGACGATCGTCGCAACCTTCGCCGCAGAAGGCTCGCCGCTCCCAGCCGCCTCGGCCTCCCACCAACTCGAGTCCGCCACCGAATCCTGCCGAGACCCGGCGTTCGAGCAAGCGGCCGCCCCCGCTCGATAACCGTCGCGAGGAGCCGAGCTCTGCGCCTGCGCCGGAGTTTGCGCCATTGCCGAAGACCGGACGGTACTCGCCCGTGCCGCGCGAAGCTTCGGTGATCGTGGATACGCTCGGTCAGACGCGCGGGTTGATCGACGACTTGTGCAACTGCGGACCGGACGACGAAGGCCCGATGGTGCAGAGTTTGTTGCGCGTCGGCGATGAAGCGTTGGACTTGTTGATCGAGCGGTTTCCGGGTCCGCTCTGGTTCGACCGGCGCCGGCCGTACGCACGCTTGCCGTTCGGTCGCGACACGGGTCCGATCGCGCGGGCGCTCGCAGCGTTCGGCGAGAAGGCGTACCCGCGCGTGATTCCGTTGTTGCGTTCGAAGACGGCGGACGTGCGTTACTACGCGACGTTGTTTGCGAGCGATCAGGTGCACCCCGAGCTGCTCGTGCCGATTGCGGAGCGACTGTTCGACGAGGATCCGCAGATCCGACTGATGGTGCGCGAAACACTGCCGGCGTACCGGACATTGCCGGCGTTCGCGCAGGTGCTCGGGAGTTTGCGAACGCGCATGCTCGAAGCGCGAGCGCCGCTGCCGGCGCGTTTGGCCGCGATCGATGCGACCTCGAATTTACGCGACGGCCAGAGTGTGCCCGCGCTCGTGGAGCTTCTGGCAAACGCCGATCGCCAGCTCTCGATTCCGGCGCATCGCGCGCTCGTCGCGATCACGTGTCAGGATTTTGGGAGCAACACGAAGAAGTGGCGCTTGTGGTACGAGGACAACCAGCACCGGCATCGCGTGCAATGGTTGATCGAAGGGCTGATGCACAGCGAGCAGAGCTTGCGTTCGGCCGCTGGGATCGAGCTGCAGAAGGTGACGCAGGTCTATTACGGCTACGTCGCGTCGGCGCCGAAGCGAGACCGAGAGCGAGCGCAGCGCCGCTACCAAGACTGGTGGGACAGCGAAGGTCGCAAGCGTTTGTGAGCTAGTGGTTCAGCTGCTCGACGACTTCCGGTGTCGATCTCGCGCTCTACCCGGCGTGAAACAGGTGGGCCGGGGTGGGGCAGCCTACGGCTAGGTGCGCATTTCCGCGCGGTGACACCGATCAAGTGTTAGACTGGGCGCTCCATTCATCAGTCCGGAGGCCTGGTTCTGCAACGCGTTGCCCTGTTTCCGCTGCTTGGACCTGCGCTGATCTGTTACCTGGTCGCGGACATCGCGGCTTCGGTCGGCCAACTCGATTCGTTCGGCGTCGTCATTGCCGCAATCGCAATCGGCCTGTCGTTCGTCAGTCGCGCTCGCGAGTCAGTGGTCTCGCGCTACGCCGAACGCACGTTGCCTTGGCTCGGTTTCAGCGCTTCGATCGCGCTGCTTCGTGTCCTCTCCGATGAACCGCGCCTGTCCGTGGGCATCGCCGAAGCCGTCGCCCAGTGCGCGCTCGGAGCGCTGACGCTCGACCTGGCACTGCGGGTTCCGGATCGGCTCGGAAGTCTTCGGTTTGCACGCGTCGCGCGGATGCTGAGCTACGCGCTCGCCGGTGCTTCGGCCCTCGGCGCAACGTTGGCGATGGCACCGGCGATCGAACTGTTCGGCGGCTCGTGGCTGATGCCGGCTCGCTACGTGAACACGCCGACGTATTACGCCGGCATGTGCATCATGTATGCGCTCGCCGTGCGGTTGTTGCGGCCGCGGCTCGGCAGCAGTCCCGACGCACTCGCATCGAACGCATGGGGTAGCTTGGCGCTGTCGCCCGCGGCTGGGCTCGTCGCGTTGCTCGCGTTTCACGACGTGCGCGATGCGCGGCCGTTTTTTCCGCTTTGGGCCGCCGGGAGTGCGCTCGTCCTGTACTTCGGCCACGCGTTCATGATCGATCCGAAGAAGCGGCTGTCCGCTTCTCGCGTGACACGCGACAGCCTCGCCGCCGCGTGCACGTTGCTGCTGGTAGCGGCGGGCGTCGCGGGCGTGGGGTCGCTGATGCCGACAGCGCCGCTGCCACTCGCGCTGTGGACTGCCGGCACGCTGCTATGCGCGATCGCCTTGTTTTTCACCCTGCGTGCGCTCGCACGACAAACGCTCGCACCAAATGGTGGGCGGCTACTGACGGCGCTCTCGAAAGTCGAATCGGAGCTGGTCGGAGCACAAACCTCGGAAGAGCTCGCGAAGATCGTGCTCGGCGCGCTGCGCGATGCGAGCGGTTCGCGATCGGCACAACCGGTGCTGTATGGCTTCGACCCGTTGTTCGAAGCACGGCTCGACGCAGCGGGCGCGGCGCACGTGCGCGGGCAAGCGCCACACGAGCAGTTGCGCATGCGGCTCGAGGAGACGCCGGGTGAGATCTTGGTGCGGGCTTCACTCGAGGACGGCATCGTTCGCAGCCCACGGCTGCGGCCGCTGATGGAGATTTTGCAAGAGTACGACGTGCTCTGTGTCGTCCCGCTCGTGGTGGATGGTCAGCTCGAAGGTGCGTTCATGTTGCCGCGCGGTAAGCGTCGCTCACCGCTGACGCTCGAAGAGCTGAGCGCTCTTCAGACGCACGCGCGTTGGCTCGCGAACTTGTTCACCGTGTTTGCGTCGCGCGGTCGCTCCGAAGCACGCGCGCACGCGGCGATGAAGGCGAATGCCGTGGCGAGTGAGCAAATCGAGCGACTGACAGAGGACAACACACGCACGCGCGAAACGCTCGCGTTGTTGCACGCCGGTCGGATGCGGCGCACGGAGGCACCGGCTTTGATCGCGTACAGTCCGGCGATGCGGGCGTTGCTCGCGCACTTGCGCACGCTGACCGCGGTCGATTCGCCAGTGTTGTTCGTGGCTGAAGCTGGATTGTCGATCGAGCCGCTCGCGCGTTTTCTCCAGGTCGACGGGCGGCGTCCGGCCGAACCTTTCGTGGTCGTCGATTGCGCGGCGTTGCGTGTCGAGCACGCTGAGGCTGCGATCTTCGGCAGCGCCGGTGCCGCCGGTGAAGCCGCCGGCTGTTTTCGCGCGGCTGACACTGGCAGCGTCCTCTTGCTCGATTTACCCGCGCTGCCACGCAGCGTTCAGCGGCGGCTCGCGACGACGCTCGTGACCGGCATTGCGCGTCCGGCTGGCGGTGGAGCGTCGTATCGCGTGCATGCGCGAATCCTGGCGAGCACGCGAAGACCGCTCGGTGAGCTCGTCGAGCAAGGTCGCTGTGAACCGGAGTTGGCGACGCCGTTCGAAGCCTTCGCGTGTCGCGTCCCGCCGCTGCGCGAGTGTCCGGAAGACTTCGAGTCTCACGCGTTGATTGCGATCGACCGCGCCTGCCGCAGCCTCGCGCGTGAGCTGCTCGGCATCGAGCCGGATGCGCTCTTGCGGTTGCGCGGTGAGCACTGGGGCGAGAACGTCGCGCAGCTGCAGACGGTGCTCGACCGGGCGGCGGCGTGCGCGACGGGGCAACGCATTACGGTGGCCGATCTCGATCGAAGTCATGCGCTCGCGGCGAGTGAACATCCGCTGGAGGGTGCGCTCGAGGAAGTGGAGCGACGCACGCTGTTGCACGCGCTTGCACGCGCGGGCAACAACAAGAGTGAGGCTGCACGGCTCCTCGAGATCCCGCGCACCACGCTGCTCGACAAGTTGCGCCGCTACAAGCTCGACGAACCATCGACGCGTGGCCCCACACCGCCGTCTGCGCCTCCGAACTAAAACAGTGTTGCCTGGAACGCGATACATTCCGCGATTCGTCACCGCTCGCTGCGGTGCGCGCTCACTCCCCACGCGCACGCTCCGCGCGCGTGGGGAGTGACCGCCGACCGGCGGCGCCTCGCGAAATGTCTCACGTCCCATGTTAGGCGTCATACACGCTGAGCGCTCGGTCCAGTTGCGACACGTAACCCCCTCCGAAGAGATTCACGTGTGCCAACAGCGGATACAGCTGGTACAGCGCAACGCGGTCCTCGTGTCCAGGCGTGAGCGGGTACGACTCTCGGTAAGCGTCGAACACCCGGCGTGAGAAACCTCCGAACAAACGCATCATGGCGAGGTCGATCTCGCGATGCCCGCCGTACACAGCAGGATCGAAGATCACCGGCTCGCCGCTGGCAGCAGCGAGCGCGTTGCCGCCCCACAAGTCTCCGTGCAGCCTCGCCGGCGGCTCGAGGTCGCCTGTAAGCTCGTTCATTTGCGCGCACAAGCGCTGCAGTCGCGCGGCGACCGAAGTCGGCAACAAACCCCGTGCGACCGCGCGCTCGGTGAGCGGTGAGATGCGGCGCTCGGCGTAGAACGACGGCCAATCCGCGCCCGTCGTGTTGTCCTGCGGCAACGTCGCAAGGTAGTTCGCTCGTTCGTGACCGAATGCCGGCGCTCCAAATCGATGCAACGTCGCGAGACCGCGTCCGAGTGTTTCGTCGTAGCTCGCCCCGGGCGCGCCGCTCGCGATGTACTCCAGCACGAGACACGCCGGTCCGCGCGCGTCGGAATCGCTCGCGGCGACGACCTCGGGCACGCGCAACGCGTTTGCTTCCGCGAGCCAGGCCAGCCCTTCGGCTTCGCGCAGGAAGATTTCCGGCAGCGGCGACCGATGCGTCTTCACGAACAATCGGCGTCCGCTCGCAAGTGTGATGGCGAACCCGTCGTTGATATCCCCACCCGCTACTGCTTCGACTCTGACTGTTCGTTCGCCAACTAACCAGGCGATCTTGTCTTCGAGCGAAGCCATGCCACTCCACCGACTAACGCAGCTTATGTTCTTCGACGATCTTTGCGAGTAGACCGGTACAGCCGGCCTGACAGATGTCGAACACGGCATCGAAGTTGTCTTCGAAGTACGGGTCCGGCACGTCGTCTTGTTGCTGTGCGACCGACGCCGGATCGAACGCGCGCAGTAGCGAGAGCTTCGTCGCCTCGTTCCCGCTGCGCGCCAAGCGCTTCAGAAAACCGAAATTGCGCTTGTCCATCGCGACCACGTATTCGAAGCGGGTGAAGTCATCGAGGCCGAACTGCTTTGCCGACCCATCCAACTCGACCCCACGCTTCCGAGCTGCCGCGGCAGACCGACGATCGGCGGGCTCGCCGACGTGATAGCCCCCGGTGCCGGCGCTCTCGACCAGTATGCGGTCTGACAACCCTGCTTCCGCGACTAACTTCTTCATCACACCTTCGGCAGTCGGAGACCGACAAATATTGCCGAGGCAAACGAAGCAAACGCGAATGGGCTGACTGGAACTCACGATCGCAAGGCTCCGCCAAAGTGCGAGGCCGGGTCAAGCCGAGACTCACCCGACCTCGCGCACTGACAGGCCGACAGCATCACGCCGCCTTCTTGCGGCTTCCGCCATGCGGCTTCTTCAGTACCTTCTTCGACACGTCGGAGGAAGTCTTCGCGAATCCACGCGGAACCGCGGAATCGAAACCTGCCTTCACGACCTTGTCGAACTGCTCCTGCATTTGGGCACCGAGTTCTTTCAGCTTCTCCTCATCGAGTGCTTTTTCCACTTCCGGGAAGAGCTCTTTCTCTTCTTCCTTGACGTGGTGCTCGATCAGCTCTTTCAGCGCGGTAACGCGCGCTTGGAACTCGTCCGACGCCGGGTCCGCCGCGATCAGCCGTTTGAGCGCGAACTCCGCCAGCGCGTGCTCTTCGTACGATTCGAAGACCTGTTTGCGATCGACGTCCTGAATCGCGGGGTAGAAGATCTCTTGTTCGATCGTCATGTGTGCCGCGAGGTCGTTCGCGAGCTCGGTGACCAACTCTTCCACGTCGGGGCCTCCGTGCTCCAGCTTGGAAAAGATTTCTTCGACCTTACGGTGCTGCTTCTCGAGAAGTTTAGTCGCTAACATTTAGTCCTCCTGACTAGTGTTGATTGATTACGAGCTACGATTCTGATTCGTCGCGGTCGCCGGCTTTCCAGCCTGCTGCGTGTTGCTCTGGGTCGATCCCTGAATCGGCAGGTCACGCTTCACGCGCAACTGGTTGTGAACTTCGTTGACGCCCGAGACGTGGTCGGCGAGATGTTCGACGCGGAACTTCTGCTCGCGATCGTTGATCGTGCCGGTCAAAGTGACCTCGCCGTTCGCGACGGTGACTTCGACTTCGCTCGCGTCCAACTCCCAGTCATGACCCAGTCGGTCGCAGACGTCCTCGCGGATGCGCTCGTCGGAGCGCTTGTAACCCTTCGGGCCGACTCCGGTGCGGCGCTGAAACTGCGAACGACCGTATTCGTTCTGCGCTAGGCGGCCCTGGTCGTAGAGGCCGGGCTCCGGGTAGCCGCGCTCGGGACCTCGGCTCCAACTGCTGCTCTGATAGTTCCGCGGGAGGCCGTCACGCGTGTGGAACTCGTCGCCTTGATCGTAGCTCGACTGATAGTTCGAGGGACGGGAGTAAGGCGTTCCGTAGCCGTAGTCGCGATTCGAGTCGTACCCGAAGTCGCGATCGAAAT
>DASRXR010001051.1:0-3409 GCA_035687405.1 Polyangiales bacterium | reverse complement strand
GTCGGCGCAGCTCGGCCGCCGCGTGCGGACGAACTCCGAGAGCTTGATCTGCGTGACCGTTCCCGGCGCGCGCGAGGATCACGCAAAGGGCATCGCGATCAATTCGCTCTTGCAGACCGACGAGCACTCGCACCTCGAGATGGTCCGTTACGGTACGGGCTCGGGGTTCTTCCGCACGATCGTGAGCGCGCCTCACGTCGCGGGGCGCACCGGCTTCTTGATGATCTTCCGGATGCTGCTCGCGATCTTGCTGCATCCCTGGCTCTTCTTGCGCGCATCGTTCGTCTCGGATTGGGCGCGCACCACGATGATCCTGCTCTACATGCGCTCGACCGAAGGCACACTTCGCTTCGTGCGCGGCGCGTTCGGCATCATGAACACGCAGCTCGAGAAGGGTGAGCGACCGAGCGCTGCGATGCCGGAAGCGACCGCGCTCGCGCTGCGAATCGCAAACAAAGTGGGTGGCATCGCGCGCTCGACGTTCTACGAGCAGATCTTCAACGTGCCGACCACCGCGCACATCTTGGGCGGTTGCTGCATGGGCGACTCCGAGCAGAGCGGCGTGATCGACCAGCAGCATCGGGTGTTCGGCTACGACGGTTTGTACGTGATCGACGGCTCGGCGATCTCGGCCAACATCGGCGTCAATCCGTCGCTCACGATTTGTGCGCTCGCTGAACGCGCGATGACGTTCATTCCGAAGAAGGCGGAGTTGCCGCGTGAAGAGAGCGCTGCAGTTGCCGTTGCTACTGCCACTGCCGCCGTGAGCCGTACCGGCTGACCCGGTCAGAAGTTGCCGCTGTAGCGAAGCACCGCGCCTTGGTGCGCGAGATCCGGATCGACTCGGAGCGCGCCAGCCGGCCGTGACTTTGGGGACGATCCGCGGTCGACGAGGAACACGATGATCGCCGCACCGGCGCTCGCGATTGCAACGCCGAGCGCGATGTTCGCCACGACGTAGTCGCGTTTGCCGCTATCGATCAACTCGTCGAGGTCGTCGCAGCGTGAATTCGAGCGGCATTTCTTCGCGTCTTCGTACTTTTGGTGTCCGAGCACGGCAAACGTCGTGAAGGCAGCTGCGCCTGCGAGTGCGACTCCACCCAGAACCCAAGTCCCAGTCGGAACGCCACCGTTGCTCTTGCCCGCTTTCGGGTGCTCCGGCGCCTGCGTGAATTCGGGTAGGGCCATCTGGCCCGGCTTTTCGGGCGCACTCGGCACGAGCGGGCCGAACTGAATCCGGACGATCCGGTTCTTTTCTCCCTGGCGGATCGACACGGTCTCTTCGACCGCAGCTCGCGGCGGCGCTTCGAACCGAAACGTGTAGGTCCCCGGGTCGATCTGGATCGCGCGCCCATCCGCGCGTTCGGAGATCGCCCTGCCGTTCGCGAGCACGCGCGCTTCGACGACGTCTTGCCCGGCCTCGTCGCTCACCGCGAACACGACTGACGACAAACTTGCCTCAACCTCGTTCATCCACGTGGCGCAATCGTTCGCGACGAGTGCGGGGCAGCCTTCTTGCGCGCACAGCATGAGCCGTTCGTGTGCGGCTAGCAGCAGCCCTTTCTTCCGCAACATTTGCGATTCGGCGTGCGCGGCGAGGCATTCGCTGCGCTGCTGGGCAGCGACGTTGTCGACGATGCAGGCGAGAGCCACGAGGCCGAACCCCATGGCCCATCCAAGCCGTATGCGGAAAAGCTGACTGAAACTAAGCGCGATCACTCGGGCGAACCCCGGTACTGAGGCGGGAGTCTACACTGAAGTCGAGAGCACAAAGCCAGCTTGTAAAGCCTCGAAATCGCGCATTCTCGGTTCTGCCGCAGAGGTTGACCCGCACCCGCGCAGCGCGAATAGTGTCGCCCGCATGGGTGCTTTGAACCGTAGCGCTGGGGGGACCGTCGCCGCGAGCGCATCCACACCTGCGAACGAGCTGCGCTACGAGCTCTTTGGAGAAATCGCGTCAGGCGGAATGGCGAGCGTGCGTTATGGGCGCCGCATTGGCCCGCTCGGGTTTGCGCGGCCGGTCGCGGTCAAACGACTGCACGCACAGTTCGCAAACAACCCCGACTTCGTCTCGATGTTCATGGATGAAGCGCGGCTGTCGGCGCGGCTGGTGCACGCGAACATCGTTGCGACGCTCGACGTGATGCTGAGCCCCGGTGAGATCTCGCTCGTGATGGAGTACGTGCACGGCGAGTCACTCGGCGTGTTGCTCGAGAAGTCGCAAGAGTTTCGCGAGACGGTACCGGTGCGGATCGCGGTGAGCATGCTGGCGTCAGTGCTGCATGGTCTGCATGCGGCGCACGAGGCGACCGACGATCAGCACAACCTGCTGCACGTCGTGCATCGCGATGTCTCCCCCCAAAACATCTTGGTGGGTGCCGACGGCGTGCCACGGATGATCGACTTCGGGATCGCGCGGGCGCTCGGTCACATGCGCAGCACGCCGAACGGGGAGATCAAAGGCAAGCTCGCGTATATCTCGCCGGAGCAGCTGTCGGGTGGGGCGGCCGATCGGCGTGCGGACATCTATGGCGCTTCGGTGGTGCTGTGGGAAACACTCGCCGGTCGAATGTTGTTCGACGCCGACTCGGAGTCGGCGCTCGTGCACAAGGTTTTGCAATCGGCGGTTTCGCCTCCGAGCGCGGTAAACCCGGGGGTGCCTCGCGCGGTGGACGAGATCGTGCTGAAGGGACTCGCGCGCGATTCGAAGCAGCGCTTTGCGACTGCGCTCGACATGGCACTCGCGCTCGAACGCGCTGTGGCGCCCGCGACGCAATCCGAGGTGGCCCGCTGGCTGGACCGACTGATCGGCGACAAGCTCCGGAACCGCGCTCGCGCACTGACGCTGATGCAGGAGCACGGGCCGCCCGAGCGGACCCCAGCTGCGGTACCGCCCCGGGCGAGCTCGCCCGAGACGCGGAAGATCGAGCTCGCGAGCTCGCAGCCGGGCTGGCCGAAGTTGCCGGAGCGGGCGGAGAGTCTTCCGATTTCAGCGCCGCCAATCGATGACTCGGTCATCAGCTCGGATGGGCGGCCGAGCTCGGAGATCCGGTTGCGCGGTCGTCGTCACGCGATGCGCGGGTTGGCTCTGGGGTTGTTCGTCGCGGCCGTCGCCGTTGCAGCGCTCGCGTGGTCCCAGCTGCGCGGCGGACACGAGGAGCGGCAGGATGTGCCGTTGGTGAAACCTGCGCCGGAGCTTCCGTCTGCGCCGGTTGCGCCGGTTGGACCGCTCGAGATTCAGGAACCTTCCGAAGAGCCGCCGGGCCAGCCCGCCGGGGTCGCTCCCGTCGAGGAGCCGGAGCAGGAGTCGCTCGAAGCGGTATCAGACTCGCCGCCGCCGGCCGGGAAGCGCGCGAACGTGCGCGCGAAGCGCGTGCCGGCACGCAAACCGGAATCGAAGCTGCAGCCC
>DASRXR010001050.1:0-8016 GCA_035687405.1 Polyangiales bacterium | reverse complement strand
ACGATGCGCGCGTTATCGAGTGGCCACTCCTCGTCGAGCAGGCTCCAGAGGTCCCGCCCGTCGATGAACTCCATCGCGATGTAGAGCACACCATTCGGATCTTCACCGAAATCCAGTACGCGGACAGAGTTCGGATGCTCCAGCCTCGACGCAGCGCGAGCTTCACGCTTGAAGCGCTCGACGAAGTTCTCGTGCTTCACCATGTCGGCGTGGAGCACTTTGAGCGCGACTACCTTGTCGAGCCCGATGTGAGTGGACAGATAAACGTCGCCGGTCGAACCGCTGCCCAGCAGCTTGTCGACGCGGTACTTTCCCGCTACCAGGGTCCCAATCAGGGACGGCGGGTCCACGTCTGTCTGTGCCGCGCTAGCACTCCCCCAGTCCATCGCGCTTCCTTGGCCCATTGTACTGTAACTGCCCTGCTGCCCGAACGACACCGTTCTACCAGCATTCTTTAAAGCCTGTTAGCTCGGATGCGCCGAGCTGCAACTCGTCTGTGTTCGGCGCACGCAAAGAAAACGACTTGCGCCGTCGATTCCGCACACCTCGTACGACATGTTCAGGTCGTACGAACCTATGGGGTGAAGAATGCACTACTCCTATAGGTGCCGCAGCTATGAATCGACGGGTCGCAAACAATCGCGACTACGTGTTGTTCTAACCAGCAGCTAACGGTCCAGAGATAGTCCACGTAAGCACGAGTTTCCGCTCCGGCAGGGAAACAGAAACATTCTGAACGCCCGTCTACGGAAGGATTCAAGCATGCCCACCATCGTCGTGATCGGCGGCGTCGCCGCAGGGACGAGCGCCGCCAGTCAGGCGACGCGGCGCCTCCCTGGTGCCGAGGTGATTTTGCTCGAGCGCGGCGCCGCCGTTTCCTACGGCGCGTGCGGAATCCCCTACAACCTTCAGGACCCGCTCCGACTGATTGAAGACTTAGTCGTCGTGAGCGCCGAGAAATTTCGCGAGGAGCGACACGTCGACGTGCGCTTGCGACACCAGGTTTTGGCGATTGAGCCCGGCGCGCGCCGCCTGCGCGTGAGCGACCTCGCGCAGAGCAAAGAATACGCGCTCGAATATGACGAACTCGTCATCAGCACGGGCGCTTCGGCGGTGCCGATCGACGTTCCGGGGCACGACTTGCCGGGCGTATTTTTGCTGCGCGAGCTTTCTGACGGCGCGGACATCAAACGTTACCTCGCCGAGTTCAAACCCCGCTCTGCGATCATCGTGGGTGGCGGCTACATCGGGATGGAGATGGCGGAGTCGTTGCGCGCGCGTGGACTGTCCGTGCGGGTGTTAGAAAAAAGTGACGGCGTGATTCCGGGATTCGATCCGCAGATCGTTCAGCTGGTTCGTGACGAGCTCGTGCAACACGAGGTCGCGGTCGAGACGGGCATTCAGCTGAAATCGATCGAGCGCACAGGCGAGTCACCGTCACTCTCGGTGCACACCGATCGCGCGCGCTTCACGACGGACTTGGTTTTGATCGCGACGGGTATCAAGCCGAACGTGGATCTCGCGAAGGCCGCGGGCGTGCGGCTCGGCGCGAGCGGCGCCATCGCGGTAGACGACCATCAGCGCACCAATCTTCCGCACATTTTCGCGGCGGGCGATTGCGCCGAAGCGACTCATCGCGTGACAGGTAAACAGGTATGGATTCCGCTCGGGACGACCGCGAACCGGCAAGGCAAAGTCGCCGGTGCGAACGCCGTGGGCGGCGACGAGCGGCACGCTGGCGTCGTCGGCACCGGTATTTTCCGAGTGTTCGAGATGCAGGTGGCCCGCACCGGCCTCGGGCCGAGCGACCTGAAGAAGCTCGGCATCGATGCGGTGGTCGCCGGGTCCAAGTCGTATAGTCGAGCGTCGAGCGTGCCGGGTGGAAAGCTGATTCGAACGGTGCTGTTCGTCGAACGCGGATCGGGAAGGCTGCTCGGTGCGCAGATGGCTGGGCACGACGGAGTCGGTGGGCGCATCGACGTGTTCGCGACCGCATTGTCCGCCGGGATGACCGTTCAGCAGATCGAAGGTTTGGACTTTGCGTACGCGCCGCCGTTTGCACCCGTCTACGATCCGATCTCGATCGCAGCGACGGTTGCGAAGAAGGCGTTGAAGGACTCCACGAACGAGAAGAGCGAGAACAGCGCGAAGAAGGAGAAGTCCGGCGACGGGGAGCGCGACGGCTGATGCTGGTCGCGCCTGCTCGAACGCAAGCCGACTTCCCGTTGTGGCCGCCGCTGTTAGCGTCACGCGGCAAAGGCGGACGGAGTGGTAAGCACGCTCACCATGCGTTGCACTTCGTGCTCGCGATCGATGGGGAGCTGCGAGCGAAGGTCGGCGATCGCTGGCGCTGCGCGGCGGGGGTCGTCACCGCGCCCGATGCCGTCCACGAAATCGATGCATCGGACTCCGAAGTGCTGATCGTGTTCTTGGACCCCGAGAGCGTGGCGGGCGCTGCAATCGCCGGGTTGATCGCGAGTGCGGAGCCGCTCCTAGACTCTTCGACGGTCGGCTCTCGGCCGCGAGCGAAGGCTCGAACCCAGGCATTTCGGTCGCTGACGGCGAGCGAACGCGACCAGTTGGTCGACCTCACGCCTGCCCAGCTGATGCGCAAGGACGGCGTCGCGTGGGCGCAGCGGACGGCGGCGGTGTTAGGCGCCTCCTCGTCGCTGGGAGTGACGCCCGGCGCGGTGAACGTTCACCCCCGGGTCCGGCGGGCGTTGCGGCACCTCCAGAGCCTTCCGCCCGAGGGTGACCAATCGCTCGAGGCACTGGCGAAGGTCGCCGGCCTCTCCGAGGGGCGGTTCATGCATGCTTTCACTGAGTCGGTGGGTATCCCGCTGAGACCGTATCTCGCGTGGCTCAAGCTGCAGCGGGCAGCGGCAGCCATCGTGACGGGAAGCTCCCTGGGCGAGGCTGCGCACGGCGCAGGCTTTTCCGATGCAGCGCACATGACACGCTCCTTCCGCCGCATGTTCGGCGTGAAGCCGAGCGAGCTGCGGCCCGCGAAGCCAGTTTGATTCGTGCGGCGGGCTCGTTGGCGGGTTGGTTATCGCCAAACCTAGATGGGCGGACGAGGTGCGCGCTGCGTTCTGCCGGGACATGCTAGCGACGTCATGAGCATCGAGTTCTGGTTCGAGTTCGCAAGCACCTACTCGTATCCGGCTGTCATGCGCGTCGAGCGGGCGGCGTCGGAAGCAGGTATTCCATTGGTTTGGCGTTCGTTTCTCCTCGGCCCGATCTTTCAGGCGCAGGGCTGGGACAACTCGCCGTTCAACATCTACCCCGCAAAGGGCCGGTACATGTGGCGCGACCTCGAGCGACTTTGTGAGTCGCAAGGCCTCGCGTGGAAGCGACCGAGCGTGTTTCCGCGCGGCAGCTTGCTCGCCTCGCGCATCGCGTGTCGTTACGGCGAGACCGATTGGATCGGCAACTTCGTCCGCGACGTGTACGAAGCCAACTTCGTGCGCGACGAAGCGATCGACGACCCGTCCGTGATCGCGCGCAGCCTCGAGCGTGTCGGACAAGCGCCCGCCGCGATCATCGAGTCGGCGAAGACGCCGATGGTGAAAGAGCAGCTACGCCAACAAACCGAGAAGGCGTTGCGACTCGGCATCTTCGGATCGCCCACCCTCGTCGTCGGTGACGAATTGTTTTGGGGCGGCGACCGAATCGAACATGCGATCGCGTGGCACGCGCGGCCGAGCAAGTCGCTCGTGCCTGCGGTGTAGCGACGGATAGGTCACGGGCGCTCAGGGAGGCAGGATGGACTGGGTGAGCTCACTGATTGGCGGGATTCTGATCGGCATCTCCGCATCGATCTTGCTCGCTGCCAATGGTCGCATCGCAGGCATCAGCGGCATGGTTGCAGGCCTCCTACCGCCGCAGCGCGGCGACTGGACGTTTCGCGTCTGGTTCATCGTCGGCTTGATGCTCGCGGGTGCAGTCGCGAGCTCAGCCGCCCCTCAACTCATTGGCGCTCCCCCGCGCTCGCTCGCCTGGCTCGCGCTCGCTGGTGTGCTGGTCGGCGCGGGGACTCGGTTGTCCGGTGGTTGTACGAGTGGCCACGGCGTCTGCGGGATCAGCCGCTTTGCGCCGCGCTCGATTGTCGCAACGGTCGTGTTCATGGGCGTCGCAATCGTGACCGTGACTTTGATGCGCATCCTCGGAGCAGCGTCATGAGCCCCGAGATGAAGCGCGGGTTGGTTGCGTTCGGCAGCGGGCTCTTGTTCGGCGTGGGCTTACTGTTGAGCGGTATGACCGATCCGAAAAACGTGATCGGCTTTCTCGATGTCTTCGGCGACTGGAACCCGCGTTTGGCGTTCGTGATGGCGGGTGCGATCGGTGTTCACGCGCCGATCGTCGCGTGGGTTCGCCGGCGCGGTACGCCGCTCTTGGCTGCACGTTTGTTGATTCCGACGCGGCGCGACATCGATGTGGTGCTCGTCGGCGGGTCCGCGTTGTTTGGAATCGGTTGGGGCATCTCGGGGTATTGCCCGGGGCCGGTGTTGGTCTCGCTTCCGAGCGCGCAGGTTGGCGTCGTGGTGTTCGTAGCAGCGCTCATCTTCGGAAGCTGGATCACCCACGTGCTCTCGGCCGCACGTGCCGCGCCGTCGCAAGCTTCGACCTCGAGCTAGGCGACGATACCTACGTGAGGTTCGACAGCGGGCCCGTACAATGCTCCGGCTTGCCCAACATCGTTCTCGTGTCTCCAAACAGGTTGAGCAGCGAGACGAGCAGATTGTTGTGCGATAGATGATCGTACTTCAACCAACGCCCTGCACGCAGACCCCCGCCACCACCCGCGAGAAGCAACGGCATGTTCGCCTTCTGATGCGACGGGGGCTCCTGCAACTCCGTCCCAAAGAACACTACGCTCTCGTCGAGCAGGCTATGCCCGCCCATGTCGACCGCATCCATCGCCTGCAGCAGATACAAGTGCATCTGCGAGTACCACGTGTAAATCTTCTCGCACTCGACCGGCTTGAAACCGCCGTCGTGCTGATAGAAGTGGTGGTGCTCCTTGAGCCCGAGCCACGGAAACGTGTGTTTGGCCTCCGTGTCACTCCACTGAAACGTTCCGACCGCCGTCATGTCGCATGCAAGCGCCATCACGAGCATGTCCATCATCAACTTGCCGACCTTTGGTATCGCAGCGTCGGTCGACGTGTCCCTCGCCGAGCCGTCGTCAGTCGAGTTTAGTCCCGTCAACGGGTTATAGTCAGAAGTGTCTACAAGCATCGGCGGCTGACAACGCGCCGTCGGCATCGCCGTCTCTTCGAGCGCACGTTCGATGTCGCGAATCTTCGTGAGATGCTGCTCGAGCTTCGCACGATCCTCCGCGCCGAGCCGCTGCGAGAGCGCGGCATAACGCTTGTCCAAGAAGTCGAGCACCGACTTCTTGCGCTCGAGCCGTGCGGCCGCGTCCATATCGGTGCTGCTGCCGCCGACTTTGAACAGATCGTTCCAGATTTGAACGGGGTCGAGCCGCGGGGGGATCGGCTTGAAGCCCGCCGCATTCTCGAAGTTCACGCAATTCATCGGCGACAACAAGCCGTGCGCTTTGCCAGTTGCCCAGCGCACGGCCATTTCCAGGCTCTTGCGCGGTTTCATAAAGCGGGACGCGATCAGCTGATCGATCGACGGACCTGCCGCGTAGTTGCGGTTCGCCGAGGTCTGAATCGTGCCGGTCAAGAGCGCGATGATGCCGGCTTGATGCTGCTCGCCAACGGCGCTCTTCAGATCGAGCCCATCGAGCACGAGGAGCTTGTTCTTGATCGGCTCGAGCGGCACGAGGATCGGGCTGAGGACCGGTGCAGTTTCGCTGCCCGTCGGGCGCCACTTTTCGAGCACGGTACCACCGGGAGTGTAGACCGAGACGAAACGCTGTGCAGCCATTGGCTGCGCACGCGCGGGCTTCGGAACCCCCATCACCTCGAGCCAAGGCAGAGCGATCGCGACCCCACCCGCGCCCCGCAGCAACGCACGCCGACTCAGACGAAACGGCTTCATGGCATACCCTCCGCGTGTGAGGGCAAGTACAGGAAGGCATCGGTTTGCGTGAGGTTCAGCAACAGCTGGCGCACGTTCTCACCGGACTCACGAAACGTCCGCGCGACTTGCTCCTTCAGGCACGCATCGGCGGGCTGGTCATCGCCGAGCGTTCGGCCGTACGCATAGTTGATCCACTGCAACGCGAAGCAGTTTTGCGTGTCCTCACTCGCCGCGATCAGGCGTGCCAGCTCGACCGCGTTCGGCACTTGGGTGTCCGTACCGGGCAGCGAGCCACTCGCGTCGATCGTGACGCCATTTTCCTGCGTGCGATACGCACCGACTGCATCGTAGTTTTCGAACGTGAGCCCGATCGGGTCCATGAACTGATGGCAGGCCACGCACACGGGATCTTTGCTGTGTGCACCGTATCGATCGCGCGCGGTCTTTCCGGAGTACGGGTCGGGCGGCTTGACCTTCGCGAGGATGTTCGGATCCGTCGGCAGCGCGAGCGGCCGGCACATCAGCTTCTGCGCGACGAACGAGCCGCGCAACACGGGGTTGGTTTGGTTCGACGGCGTCGAACCTGCCATCACGCCCGCTTGCGTGAGGACGCCGAGCCGGCGCGTCGTATCGACCGGAACCTTCGTGAAGTCCATCCCGGTGACACCCGACATGCCGTAGAACGCCGCGAGCGGCGCATTCATGAACGTGTACGGCGCCGTCAGCGCACCGGGCCACGTACCGGAGCCTTCGAAGATTTCGTACTCGAGCAGCCGCTGAGTCTCCTCTCGGAGATACCCTCCGATGCTCGCGCTGAAGGTCGGGTACAGCATCGCGTCGCGCTCGAGCTGCGACAGGCTCGAGATCGGCAGCAAGTTGTCGAAGAAAAACCGAATCACCGGCCGCGCCTTGGGATCGGCGAGTAGGCGTTCGGCTTGCTTGCGAACACCGGCATTCGTCAGCAGCTCGCCGCTTGCAGCTGCGGCATCGAGCACGGCATCGGGTGGGCTTCCCCAAAACAAATACGCGAGACGCGTCGCCATCTCCGGCCCGCTCGGCCGTAAACGTTCCGGTTTGGCAGCATCGGGAGCACCGAGCTCGACGCGGTACAGGAAGTCCGGCGTCTGCAGCAGTGCTTCGATCGCAGTCGACAGCGACACCGCAAACGGCGCTTTCGTTCGCGCGGCTGTGTACAAGCCGACGAGCGCATCCGCTTCACCGCTGACGAGCGGCCGGCGGTACGCGCGGGTCGCGAGTTTGGTCACGATCGTGCGCGCGCACGCTTCCTCGCGATCGGCGACCAAGTTCGTCGCGCACGCGTCGAGCTTGGCGATCACCTCCGCTGCAGTCGCGCGTTCGGCAATCGCTTGTGCGACCGTGCTGAACTGTTCGGCGAGGAGGCCCGAGACGTTTTGCGCGTCCGCGTCGTTGCCGAAGCCGTTGCCGATCTCTTCACTCGGGAACGCTTTGGCCGGTGACGACGTGTCGCCGACCAGATCCCGCACCGTGTTGTTGTACTCGAACCGGGTGAGGCGCCGCAGCGGTGAGCGGCCGACCGTATCCTCTACGCCCTGACAAGCGCTGGTCGGTTGATCGGTTGCGTCACCGCCCGGGGTCTTCCCGGGTGTCGTGCCAGGCGGTCCGCCTTGAGTGTTGGGACCATTGGGACCCGTGGCCATCGAGCCCCCGGTGTTAGGTCCACCAGGCCCCGTGTTAGGGGTTAGGCCTGGGTTGCTCGGATCCCCCCGCCAGCCGCCCGAAGCCGTTAGCTCGTCTGCGATCGAGCCCGTGCAAGCGCATGAACACGCGAGCGCGAGCAATGCCAGCCGCGCGCTCGAGCCTGCAGGAGTGTGACGCATGGACTAAAGACGCGCGCGTGCCTCCGCCGCGCGACCTGACAATCAACTCGCGCACGGCCCCGCGACCCGCGTGTATGACGCGCATCGCACCTCCGCAGGTTCAGGTACTTACTTTGCCTACGCCATTTGCGGATGGGCGGAGCGATCGCTCGACTCTGCGAGG
>DASRXR010001049.1:0-2939 GCA_035687405.1 Polyangiales bacterium | reverse complement strand
CGCGCACCGTGCCACAGCCCGCAGATCGTGAACGTGACGAGTAGGTTCAGCGACGTGCGTAGCGTGCCGTGGTGCGAGCCGCCGAGCGGGAAGTACAGGTACTCGCGCAGCCAGCGCGAGAAGCTCATGTGCCAGCGGCGCCAGTAGTCGGTCAGGTCGGTCGCCGCGTACGGGTAGTGGAAGTTCTCCGGCAGCTCGAAGCCGCACAGGAGCGCGCAGCCACGCGCGATGTCCGTGTAGCCCGAGAAGTCGAGGTAGATCTGCGCCGAGTACGCGAACATGACGACCCAGAGCTCGGCGCTGGTCGCCTGCTCGGGCCGCTGGAAGACGTCCTCGACCATGTGCGTCGCGAGGTACGTGCCCAGGATCATCTTCTTGAACACACCGCTGACGATCAATGCGACGGCGCGCGAAGGCTCGAGCAGATCTTGCGGCGGGTCTCGCAAGATCTGCGGCATCAGCTCGATCGAGCGGCAGATCGGCCCGGCTGCGAACTTCGGGAAGAACGACATGAACAGCAGAAAGTCGATGAAGTTGCCCGGCCGAACCGCAGTGCCGCGCCAACAATCGACGACGTAAGCGATGCCTTGAAACGTGTAGAACGAAACGCCGAGCGGCACGGCCAGCCGAACGATCGGCGAATGCAAGGAAAGCCCCAACCAGGCCAACAGCGAGTCGAGGTTCTCGAGGAAGAAGCCGGCGTACTTGAAGTAACCGAGCAGCGCCAAGTTGCCGACTACGGCAGTGCCTGCGACCCAGCGCCGCGTGCGCACCGGCGCGATCCGCGCCAACAGCTCCCCCGCGAGGTAGTTCCACAGCGACGAGCCGACCAAACACAGCAGAAACAGCGGCTGCCACTTCCACGCGAACCAGCCGCTGGCGCACACGAGGAAGGTGTTGCGTGCGACTCGATGCTTCCGCAGCGCCCACGCGAACGTGAGCACGACCAGGAAGAAGTAAGGGAACGGAAGACTGACGAACTCCACGGGCGTCGGTTCTTGTATCCCAGATCCTGTCCGTTTTTCAAGACCGAGGTGTAGGTGCGGCGGTGCACGCAAAGTCCCAACTGACTCTGGTATGACACACGTACCCTATGGCAACCCGCGGCCCCATCATCGCTAGCCAGCTCGACCCCGAGATCAACGCGTTGCTGCGCGAGCATCCTTCGCAGCCGACTGTGATCGAAGCGCCGGAGCGTCCCTGGGAAGCCGCGTCACAAGCCGAGATCCTGCTCGTGCGTCCGGCGCCTGCCTGGCGCGGACACGGGCACGCCGCAGTAGCACCCCCGAGTTGGCCAGGCTCGGTGCGCTGGGTGTTCAGCGCGACCACGGGCGTCGACTTCTATCCGGGCTGGCTGCTCGGCAACATACCGTTGACCTGCGCGCGCGGCGTCGCGTCCGAGGAGATCGCGGAGTACGTGATCGCGGCGATCTTGGCCCAGGCGAAAAACCTCGACGCGATTCGGGCGCGCTCGCTCGCAGACTGGAAACCGGTCACGCTCGAACGCGTTCAAGGCAGCACGATCGGCATTGTCGGGCTCGGGTCGATCGGTAGCGCAGTCGCACATCGCGCGCTCGCACTCGGCGCAAATGTCATCGCCGTGCGCAGGCGGCCCATTCCGAGTCCAGTTCCGGGAGTCGAGTTGCTCGACAGCCTCGTCGATCTCGTCGGGCGGTCGGACCACATCGTGCTCGCGCTTCCGGCGACGCACGAAACCTACGCGTTGTTCGATGGCAAGCTGCTCGCGAACGTCAAAGAGGGCGCGCATCTGATCAACGTCGCGCGCGGCACCGTGCTCGATCAGACCGCGTTGATGAATCAGCTCGAAGACGGGTCGCTCGCGTACGCGACGCTCGACGTCACCGAGCCCGAGCCGCTACCCGAAGGTCATCCAATCTACACCCACCCCAACATCCGTCTGACGCCGCACGTCGCGTCTCTCCACCCGACCGTAAATCAAGCGATCTACGAGAAGATCGCAGACAACCTCGAGCGTTACTTGCGCGGTGAACCGCTGCAGGACGTGGTGGATCCGATCACGGGCTACTGACCACCGCGCTGGTATCACAGAGGCGCCTCTTGCAAAGAGGACAGGGGCATGGCACCACGTTCGACCGTGGCGAGTGATTTCCTCTGGTATTTGCCGACGCATGGCGACGGGCGTGATCTCGTCGCGAGCGCGTTTCACGTTCGCAATCAAGCCGGGAAACCGCGCCCGCCCGACCTCGACTACCTGAAGCTCGTCGCGCAGGCGGCGGATCGCGCAGGCTTTTACGGCGCGCTCGTACCGACGGGCACCCACTGCGAAGACGCGTGGTTGGTCGCGGCTGCGATCGCGCAGCACACGCGGCAGCTGAAACCGCTCGTTGCGTTTCGTCCCGGCTTGATGCAGCCGGCAGTCGCGGCGCAGACAGTCGCCTCGTTTCAGCGCTTGTTCGATGAACGCTTGATCTTGAACGTAGTCACGGGTGGCAGCTCGACCGAACAACGCAGCTTCGGCGACTTTCTCGATCACGACGCGCGTTACGAGCGCACCGCGGAGTTCCTCTCGGTCGTGCGCGGCGCGTGGCGCGGACCGGGCTTCAACCACACCGGCAACCACTACCGAATCGAAGGCGGCGGAATCGCGCAGCCGCTGATACAGGCACCGACGATCTACTTTGGCGGCTCGTCTGGAGCGGCCGAAGCGGTCGCGGCCGAACACGCGGACGTCTATCTCACTTGGGCCGAAACTCCACCGATGGTGAAAGAGCGTGTCGCTTCGGCGCAGCGTAAAGCGGCGGAGCACGGGCGCAAACTTCGCTTCGGGATTCGCTTGCACGTGATCACGCGCGACACCGAAGACGACGCCTGGCGCGAAGCAGCGAGGTTGCTCGACAACATTCCGGACGGTGCGATCGAAGAGGCGCAGCGCTCGCTCGGCTCGATGGAGAGTGTCG
>DASRXR010001048.1:0-15629 GCA_035687405.1 Polyangiales bacterium | reverse complement strand
GAGGGAATCAGCGTGCGCGGGTGCGGCCGGCTCGACGGGGACGAAGGTTTTGCCGACGTGTTTTTGGATGGAGTGTTCGTGCCGGATAGAGACGTGCTCGGTGGCGTCGGCAACGGTTGGAAAGTTGCGATGTCGACCACGAGCTCGGAGCGCGCGCTCAGCCTGCGTAGCCCGGGCCGCTTCATGGCTACGGCGGAACGGCTGCGCGCGTTGTGCCGGAAGTCTCCACGCGGTCGAGATCCGGTCTTGCGGGATCGCGTCGTGCGCGCCTGTCTCGACGCCGAGGCGTACCGCTTTCACACCTTTCAACTCGCGACGCGTCTGCAGGAAGGGCACGCGCTCGGTCCCGAGGCCAGCATGAGCAAGCTGTTTTGGAGCGAGATGGACGTGGCGATGCACGAGACCGCGCTCGCGTTGCTCGGCGACGACGCGGAGCTCGACACGCAAGCTTGGATGAAGCAGTTCCAGTTTTCGCTGGCTGGGCCGATCTACGCTGGAACCAACGAGATCCAGCGCAACGTAGTTGCAGAGCGCGTGCTCGGATTGCCGCGAAAGTAAGCCGCATGCGTTTTTCACTCACTTCAGAGCAGCTGCTTTTGCGCGATGCGCTTCGCGAGTTGCTGCGCGAGCAGTGCCCGCCGAACGCGGTGCGTACCGTGTTCGAAGCGGAAGGCCCTGCGACGATCCCCGGGCTGTGGGCCAAGTTGGTCGAGCTGGGCGTGATCGGCGCACTCGCGCCTGAAGCTGTCGGCGGCGTCGGGCTCGATCTGATCGATCTGATGGTGCTCATCGAGGAGTCGGGCCGCGCCGCCGTGCCCGAGCCCCTCATCGACACCGCCGCGGTAGCTGTGCCGCTCTTGGCTGCGCTCTCCGAGGACCCACGTGCGGCTCGTGCGCTCGCTCGGGTCTTGGCGGGCGACGCGCGCGTGGCGGTCGCTCTACGCGCTGGCGCACGGGTCGTCCCAGCGGAGCTGCTCATCCTCGAACGGGCAAGCGAGATTCACCTCGTCGATTCGGCGCAGGCACGCCTTACCTCCGCGCGCTCGGTCGACCGTACCCGGCATCTGCAGCGCGTGGACTTCGAAGCCAGTGCTGAAACCAGCGTCGCACGTGGCCTGCGAGCGCAGCAGCTGCTAGCGGCAGCCTGGGACCGCGCCGCGCTTTCGACTGCAGCTCAACTCATCGGTCTCGGCGCACGAATGCTCGCGCTCACGACCGCTCACGTGCAGACGCGCGAGCAATTCGGTCGGCCGATCGGTTCGTTCCAGGCGGTCAAACATCAACTGGTAAACGCGCACGTCGCGGTCGAATTCGCGCAGCCGCTCGTCTACCGCGCAGCGCACTCGATCGCGCGCGAAGATCCCGGCGCCACGCTCCACGTCTCGATGGCCAAAGCCATGGCATCGGAAGCCGCACTGCTCGCTGCCCGCACCGCGCTGCAGCTGCACGGAGCGATCGGCTACTCGTACGAGTACGACCTGCAGCTGTTCATGAAACGAACTTGGGCGCTCGCCGCAGCCTATGGCGACGCACTCAGTCATCGCACGCGCATCGCAGAGGCCACGCTCGCCGCACCAGGAGAAGAACATGCCTGAAGCATTCATCGTCGACGCCGTCCGCACCCCGGTCGGTAAACGCAAAGGCGGCTTGGCCGCAGTTCATCCGGCGGATTTGGGCGCTCACGTGATCAAGGCATTAGTCGAGCGCAATTCGTTCGATCCGGCTGCAGTCGACGACGTCGTCTTCGGCTGCATCGACACGATCGGCCCGCAAGCAGGCGATGTCGCGCGCACGTGTTGGCTCGCATCGGGCTATCCCGACAGCGTTCCTGGCGTGACCGTCGATCGGCAGTGCGGGTCGTCGCAACAAGCGATTCACTTCGCCGCTCAGGGCGTCATGAGCGGCACGCAAGACGTCGTGATCGCAGGCGGCGTTCAAAACATGACGATGATCCCGATCGGCGCGGCATTCACCGTCGCCGACCAGTTCGGCTTTCGCAATCCGTTCGCGACTTCGGAAGGCTTTCGCGCGCGCTACGGCGAACAGTTCATCTCGCAGTTTCAGTCCGCCGAGATGATCGCGCACAAGTGGAACCTCAGCCGCGAGCAGATGGAGCAGTTCGCGCTCGAGAGCCATCGGCGCGCGCTGCAAGCCATCGCGGAGGGCCGTTTCGCCCGCGAGATCGTGCCGATCGCGGGCGTCGAGCACGATCAGTGCCCGCGCCAGACTAGCCTCGAACAAATGGCGAAGCTCGAGCCACTCGCCCCGGGCGGGAAGATCACAGCTGCGCTCTCGAGTCAGAATTCAGATGCGGCGTCGGCGCTGCTGATCGCGAACCAAGCGGGGATCGCACGTCACGGCTGGAAGCCACGCGCGCGGATTCATCACTTGAGCGTGCGCGGCGACGACCCGGTGTGGATGCTGACCGCGCCGATCCCCGCCGTGCGGCATGCGCTCACGAAGACCGGAATGAAGATCTCCGAGATCGATCTGATCGAGATCAACGAAGCGTTCGTCTCGGTCGTGATGGCGTGGCAGCGCGAGCTCGACGCCGATCCGAGCAAGGTCAACGTGAACGGCGGCGCAGTTTCGCTCGGTCATCCGATCGGAGCGACCGGCGCGCGTTTGATGACGACGTTACTCCACGAGCTCGAACGCACGAACAAGCGCTGGGGCTTGCAGACGATGTGCGAAGGCGGCGGCCAAGCGAACGTAACCATCATCGAGCGGTTGTAGCCGTGCGGCTCGGGCTCATCCTCGGGTACTCGGGTGTGGAAGTGAGCCTCGACGTCGGCCTCGCGCAAGAGGCGGAAACCCTCGGCTATCACTCCGTGTGGACGGCTGAAGCGTACGGCTCGGACGCGGTGTCACCGCTCGCGTGGCTCGGTGCGCTGACGACGCGCATCCATCTCGGCACGGCGATCATGCAGTTGCCGGGTCGCTCGCCCGCGTGCACGGCGATGACGGCGATGACGTTGGATGCGCTGTCAGGCGGCCGGTTCGTGCTCGGTTTGGGCACGTCTGGCCCGCAAGTGGTGGAGGGTTGGCACGGCGTGCCGTTCGGCAAACCACTCACGTGGCTTCGCGAGTATCTGCTGATTGTCAGACAGATCCTCGAACGCAAAGACAAAGTGGAATTTACGGGGGAGCGTTATCAGATCCCATATCGCGGGGCGGGTGCGACCGGCCTCGGCAAACCGCTCAAGAGCATCGTGCACGGGCGTGAGACGATCCCGATCTACAGCGGCTCGATGGCGCCGAAGAGTCAGGAGCTGTGCGGCGAGTTGTGTGATGGCCTGTTGCTGACGTGTATGCACCCCGAGCGACCCGAGGTGATCACGCAGAACTTGCAACGCGGGTTCGAGCGGGCCGGCCGCAGCGGCGAAGGGTTCGACATCGCGCCCGCAGTCGCGGTGATAGTCGGCGACGACCTCGATGCCTGTCGATTGCCGCTCAAGCACAGCCTCGCGCTCTACATCGGGGGCATGGGTGCGCGGAGCAAGAACTTCTACAACGAGTACATTCGCCGCATCGGGTTCGAGGAAGCGGCCGAACGGATCCAGTCGCTGTTCTTGGACGGCAAACGCAAGGAAGCGGTCGCGGCCGTGCCGGATGGGTTGGTCGACGCGCTGCACTTAGTCGGCCCGCGCGAGCGAATTCGCGACCGTTTGGCCGCGTGGAAGGGCTCCGGAGTGGGGACGCTGATGGTCGGCACCAACGACCGCGCGGCACTTCGCTTGATGGCCGAGCTGGTGCTCTGACGCGGGTTGACCGCGAATAGAACACGTTCTATTTTCTCACGATGCTCTCGAAAGCTCGCGCGCGGTTCGCCGGTTATCCAAACGGGTGGTTCGTGATCGGCTTTAGCGATGAGCTCGCAGTCGGCCAAGTCCTGCCGCTGCGCTACTTCGGCGAAGACCTCGTCCTGTTCCGCGGCGAAGACGGCCGCGCGAACTTACTCGACGCGTATTGTGCGCACCTCGGCGCGAACCTCGCCGCGGGCGGCAAAGTCGTGGGCTGCAACATCGAGTGCCCGTTTCACGCCTGGCGTTACGCCGGTGATGGCCGCTGCGTCGAGATTCCGTACGCGAACAAGATCCCGAAGAAAGCATTCGTGCGCGCCTGGCAAGTGCGCGAGCAGAGCGGGCTCGTGTTCATGTGGCACCACGCGCAAGGTCGCGAGCCGGACTACGAGATCCCGACCTTGCCCGAGTGGGCAAACGAAGGTTGGACGCGTTGGACGATGAGCAAGTTGCACATCCGCACGCATCCGAAAGAGATCGTCGAAAACGTCGTCGACAAAGCGCACTTTCCACGCGTGCACGCCACACACGTGGAGCAGTTCGACAACGAGTTCGACGCCCACAAAGCGACCCAGCGCACGAAGGGCGTGGCCTATCCGGTCGGGGGAGGGCGCGATCAGTTCGAGATCGAAGCGACGTACTTCGGCCCGGGCGTGCAGATCTCGTGGATGCACGGTGTGCTCGAAGCGCGGTTGTTGAACGCGCACACTCCGGTCGATACGGTCAGCGTGGATCTGCGCTTCGGTGTGATGCTGAAGATGATCGGCAACGAAGCGAAGACGAAGCTGTTTGCCGAGAAGTACGCCGAGAACCTACGGCTCGGCTTTCACCAGGACATCGCGATCTGGGAGAACAAGCGGTACCGCGACGTGCCGGTTTTGTGCGATGGCGACGGGCCGATCATGAAGCTGCGCCAGTGGTACGCGCAGTTCTACACGGAAGGTCCAGCGCCGGTGTCAGAGCCCGAAGTTGAAGCTGAAGTCGAGGTCGAAGCGGATGGACGAGCTTGAATCTTTTCGGCAGGAGATGCGTGTCTTCGTCGAGCAGAGCGCTCCCGAATCGCTGCGCGGCACGCGCAAAGGTCGCTTCGATGGCTACTGGGGTGGGCGCAATGCCAAACCCGAGGCCGACGTAAAGCGCTGGTTCGACGTCGCGCTCGAGCGCCGGCTCACCGCGCCGACGTGGCCTCGTGCAGTCGGCGGGGCGGGCCTATCGAATGCGCAAGCGCGCGTGTTCGATCAAGAGCTCGCGCGGCTCGAGCTACCGCCGCCGTTGGTCGGAGTCGGGTTGACGATGATCGGCCCGACGCTCTTCGACTACGGTACTGATGCACAACGCGCCGAGCACTTGCCACGCATCGTGCGCGGGGAAGTTCGCTGGTGCCAAGGTTACTCGGAGCCCGGAGCCGGTTCGGATCTCGCGGCCGTGAGTACTCGCGCGGTGCGCGACGGCGACCACTTCGTGATCAACGGGCAAAAGGTCTGGACGTCGTTCGCCGACAAGTCGGACTGGATCTTCGCGCTCGTGCGCACCGACCCGAGCGCGAAGAAGCAGCTTGGAATCACCTTCGTGCTGATCGACATGGCGAGTCCCGGTGTGTCGGCGCGTCCGATCGAGCTGATCAGCGGGGCATCGCCGTTTTGTGAGACGTTCTTCGAAGAGGTGCGCGTGCCGCTCGCGAATGTGGTCGGCGATGTGAACGCGGGTTGGACCGTCGCCAAAGCGTTGCTCGGCTACGAACGCTCGATGATCGGTGAAGCCATGAGCGGCGAGATCGCGGCGGCGGAAGCCGAGCTGGTCGCGCGAGCTCGCGTTGCCCTTGCGGCCGATAGCGGCCCCCTCCCGGACGACGCGATCCGATTGATGATCGCGCGCACGGCGATGCAGGAGCGCTGCTTTGCCTTCACGATCGAACGGTTGCGGCAGAGTGCAAAGGCAGGCCAAGCGCCCGGTTCGGAGAGCTCGATTCTCAAGGTCGTCGCGAGCGAGCTCAAGCAAGCGCGCTGGGAGCACGCGATGCGCATCGTGGGTGTGGACGGACTCGGTTGGGATGGGCCGGGCTTCGACGCGCAGGATCTGGCAGCGACGCGCGAGTGGCTGCGCTCGCGCGCCAACACGATCGAAGGCGGTACGAGCGAAGTGCAGCTGAACATCATCGCCAAACAAGTGTTGGGACTCGGAGTATGAACGTGCAGCTATTGCCGAACGAACAGCAGCTCTTGCTCAAGCAGAACGCGCGCGGCTTGTTTCGCGAGCGCGGCGCAGTCGGGCGCATCCGGGCGCTTCGCGACACGCGCGACGCGACTGGTTTCTCGCGTGAGCTGTGGCGCGAGATGGCTCAGCTCGGTTGGGTCGGGTTGTGTTTTCCGGAAGCGTACGAAGGCTTCGGTCTCGACTTCAGTGATCTGTGTTTGGTGTTGGAAGAGGCGGGCCGGCAGCTCGCGCCCGAGCCGTGGCTGTCGACTGTGCTGCTTGGCGCCCAGGCGCTGCTGCTCGGCGGCACTGACGGGCAAAAAGGCCGCTGGCTGCCCGGAGTCGCGCGCGGTGAAACGCTGCTCGCGGTCGCGTACGAAGAACCTGGTGAGCTTGCGAACTGTCAAACCCGCGCGGTGCGAACTGCGGGCGCGTTACGGCTGAGCGGCGAGAAGCTGCAAGTGTTCGATGCACACCTCGCAAATGCCTTGATCGTGTTCGCGCGCGTCGATGCGGGGCACACGCTGTTTCTGATCGATCCGAAAGCGCGCGGTGTCGGCATTCAGCGGCAGAACCGGATCGACGGTCGCAACGCCGCGATCGTGCGGTTCGATGAAGTGCAAGTCGAGTCGGGCGCGATGCTCGGCGAAGGTGGTCGCGGCCTCGAGTTGCTGCAGCGCGTGATCGACCGCGCCACGATCGGGCTGTGCGCGGAGATGTTGGGCGGTGCGACCCAAGCGTTCGAAGATACGGTCGACTACCTCAAGACTCGCAAGCAGTTCGGAGTGACGATCGGTTCGTTCCAAGCGCTAGCCCACCGTGCGGCTCGGATGTTCATCGATCTCTCGCTGGCGCGCAGCGCCGTCGCTGTAGCTGCGCGCAGCGTCGATCAAGCGGGCGAACCGGCCGCGATCGCGAAGCTCGCCTCGCTCGCGAAAGCGCGCTGTTCCGAGACGTTTACGCACGTCACCGGCGAAGCGATCCAGATGCACGGTGGGATCGGTGTCACCGACGACTTCCACATCGGCTTCTACTTCAAGCGCGCTCGCGCCGCCGACGTGCTCTTCGGCGATGCAAACTTTCACTTGCGCCGCTGGGCGGCGCTGTCCGGCTATTGACCGGATACCTTTTCGATCGCGTCCAAACAGTCGCTCATCATCTCCTGAACGACCTGTTTGACGGCGCGGCGTTGTGTCAGCTGACCGACGATCTGTCCGACCGGCGTCCCCAACAACTGCGCCGAGCCAGGCTTGCCGGTTTGGGCGTGGCGATAGATGCGCTGGGTGGCTTCGGCCGTGGCCATCCACTGCAACGGCATCGGCAGCGTCCCGGGCGAGTTCGGGCCGTCCCAAGCTTCGGTGTACGGCGTCTTCAGCTGGCGCGCGGGTTTGCCGCTGATGCAGCGCGAGCGCACGGTGTCTTGCGAGCTTGCGGCCAACAGCTTGTCGACTAACGCTGGCACACAGTCAGACTCGTTTGTGGTCAGCCAGACGGACCCACACCACACGCCTTGCGCGCCCAACACGAGCGCGGCTGCCATCTGGCGACCACTCGCAATCCCACCACCCGCGAGCACTGGTAGCGGTGCGACCGCCTCGGCGATCTGCGGGATCAACACGATCGAGCCGACCTCACCGGTGTGTCCGCCCGCCTCGTAGCCGGACGAGATGATGATATCCACGCCGGCATCCTTCTGCCGGCGCGCGTGCTCCACGCTGCCGCACAGAGCGGCGACGACGATTCCACGCGCGTGTGCGGTCTCGATGATGTCCGTCGGCGGCGGGCCGAGCGCGTTTGCGATCAGTCGAATCGGATGGCGCAGCGCCACCTCGACGTGTGCGCGTCCACCGGTCGCAGACCAACCGAGCAATTCCTCGGTTCGTTCCACGTTGGCAGGCAGCTCCGGCACCTCGTAGTGGGTGAGCAACTCCTGAATGAATTGTTTGTGTTTCTGCGGCACGTGCTGCTGCAGCGCGTCTTTGCTGAGGTCGCCGGATTCTTTGCCGACGTACTTCACCGGGATGACGGTATCTACACCGTAGGGCTTTCCGTCGATGTGTTCGTCGATCCACTTCAGCTCTTCCTCGAGCTGTTCCGGGCTGTACGCCACAGCGCCGAGCACGCCGAAGCCACCCGCGCGGCTGACGGCGGCGACCACGTCCCGACAGTGGCTGAACGCGAAGATCGGAAACTCGATGCCGAGGCGCTTACACAGTTCGTTGTTCACGATCACCGACCCTTGAAATCAGGCTTGCGCTTCGCGACGAACGCAGCCGGTCCCTCTTTGGCATCTTCCGAATCGAAGACCGGCTGGCCGATCTCCAGCTCGAGCGCCAGCGCGTCGGCTTCGGAGAGCCCTTCGGTCTCGATCACCGACCGTTTGATCGCCTGAACCGCGACCGGTCCGTTTTCTGCAATCTGCTGCGCGACCTGCTTGGCGACGGTGAGCGCTTGGCCATCCGGAACGACCCGACCGACCAAACCAATTTCGAGCGCCTCTGCTGCGGGTACGTGGCGGCCGGTGAGCAGGATGTCCATCGCGCGGGTAAATGGAATTTGCCGGCGCAGGCGAACGGTGCTGCCCCCGAGTGGAAACAGACCCCAGCGCGCTTCGGACACGCCGAACTTCGCGCTCTGTGCCGCAATTCGGATATCGGTGGCCTGCAAGATTTCGGTTCCGCCGGCGACGCACGTGCCTTCGACTGCAGCCACCAGCGGCTTCTTGAGCCGGTAGTGACGTAACAGCGCCTTCCAGTGCAAGTCGCTATCCTGCTGAAAGCGCGCCAACCAAACAGGGTCAGTGGCCGCGCCGGCCATCACCTTGAGATCACTACCGGACGAGAAGTGTCCACCCGCGCCGGTGAGGATCGCAACGCGCACGCTGGGATCCCCGTCGATGGCATCCCAGGCATCGGCCATGCGCGCGAGCATCTCCAGATCCATCGCGTTGCGCGCTTCGGGCCGATTCATGATCACGGTCACGACCGCGCCTTCGCGCTCGATCAACAAGTGCGGCGACTGCGACATTCTTTGCAGTGAAACAGGTTTCACTTTCGCTCGCAAGTAGCTTGTCGGCTCGAGTGAAACATGTTCTATTTTGGTCGACAAGCCGGGAGGCCGCATCGATGGACGTCTACGATCTCGACAGTTACCAGCGCGCGATTCCTCACGATGTCTTCGGGCGGCTGCGGAAAGAAAGTCCGGTCAATTTCAATCCGGAACCGTCCGGTCCGGGCTTTTGGGCAGTTACGAAGTACGCGGACGTGGTGACGATCTCGAAAGATCCGAAGACGTTTTCGTCTGCGCGTGGCGGCACGAACTTGACCGAGCTCGCGCCCGAAGATCTGTCAGTCGTACAGATGCTGATGGTCAACATGGATCCGCCGCGACACAACAAGTTTCGCAACTTGGTGTCGAAAGGCTTCACGCCACGTATGATCGCGCAGCTCGAGCCGCTGATTCGCCGGGCTGCGACGCGCACTGTCGATGCGGTCGCGAAACGTGGTGAGTGCGACTTCGTGCGAACGGTCGCGGGTGAGCTGCCGTTGATCATCATCGCCGATCTGCTCGGCATCCCGCAGGAGGACCGTGGCAAGGTGTTCGACTGGTCGAATCGTTTGATCGGTTTCGACGATCCGGAGTTTCAGACGTCGCTCGCTGACGGTAAGGTCGCAGCCGGCGAGCTCTGGATGTACGCGAACCAGATCGCGGCGCAGCGTCGCGCCAAACCCGAGATGGATCTCACGAGTGTGCTGGTGCACGCGAGCGTAGACGGTGAGCAGCTGAGCGAGCTCGAGTTCGATGCGTTCTTCTTGATGCTGGCAGTGGCCGGTAACGAGACCACGCGCAACGCGATCTCCGGTGGCGTACTCGCACTCAGTCAACATCCGAACCAGCGCAAGCGCTTGCTCGATGATCCGTCGTTGATTCCGAGTGCAGTCGAAGAGATCTTGCGTTGGGTGACACCGGTCATCCACTTCCGCCGCACTGCGATGCGCGATGTCGAGCTGCGCGGTGCGATGATCCACGAAGGTGACAAGGTCGCCGTGTTCTACAGTTCGGCGAATCGCGACGAGGACGTGTTCCCAGATCCGTTCAAGTTCGATGTCGGCCGCACCCCGAACGAACACTTGGCATTCGGCGTTGGCCAACACTTCTGCCTGGGAGCGAGTCTGGCGCGGCTCGAGCTGCGCATCATCTTCGAAGAACTGCTGCGGCGCTTGCCCGACTTCACGCTCGCGGGTGACGTTCGCCGGTTGCGTTCCAACTTCATCAACGGCATCAAGGAAATGCCCGTGCGTTTTACTCCGGAGGCATCTTGAGCGCGCGCGTGCCAAACGAGCAAGCCCGCGCCGCGTTGATCGCGAGCGCGCGCGAGCTGGCACCCGTGCTGGCTTCGAGGCTCACGTGCGCCGACGAGCTGCGGCGCCTTCCCGACGAGACGATTACGGACTTCCAACGAGCAGGGTTCTTTCGCATCTTGCAGCCGAAGCGCTGGGGGGGCTTCGAGCTCGATCCGCGAACGTTTTTCGAAGTGCAGATCGAGATTGCAAAGGCCTGCGCGTCGAGTGCGTGGGTGTTGGGTGTCGTCGGGGCGCACGCGTGGCAGCTCGGATTGTTCGACGAGGCGGCACAGCGCGATGTGTGGGAGTCCGACAACTCGACGTTGATCTCATCGTCGTATGCACCGACTGGTCGGGTTACGCGCGTCGACGGTGGCTACGAGGTGAGCGGCCGCTGGTCGTTTTCGAGTGGCTGCGATCACTGTGGCTGGGCCTTCCTCGGCGGCTTCGCACCGACCGCGCCCGATGCAAAGGCGCCCGACATGCGGACGTTTCTGTTGCCGCGCAGCGACTACACGATCGAAGACAACTGGAACACGATCGGGTTGCGCGGAACGGGTAGCAAAGACCTCGTCGTCGAACGAGCGTTCGTGCCGGAGCATCGCACCCACGCGTTGATCGATGGCTTCCGAGGCAAGAGTCCAGGTCAGCGCGTCAACCCCGCGCCGCTGTATCGCCTACCGTTCGGGCAGCTCTTCGTGCGATCGGTCTCGACGAGCTGCATCGGCATCGCCGAGAGCGCGCTCGAGAGCTTTCGCGCCACCGCGTCGAAGCGGGTTGGGGCGGGCGACGGTGCAAAGGTTGCGATCGATCCCAACGTGCAGCGCTTGTGTGCCGAAGCGAGCGTGGCGCTCGATGAGGTCAAGTTGGTGCTGTTCCGCAACGTCGATGATCTGATGCAGCACGCCGAGCGCGGCGAGCAAGCACCGATCGCGACACGCGTTCGCTATCGCTTCGACTCGTCCAATGCCGCCGACCGCTGCGCGAAGCTTGTGAGCTCACTCTTCAACGGAGCAGGCGGGCGCGTGCTGTTCTTGGGGCATCCGCTGCTGCGCGCTTGGCTCGACGCAAATGCAGCACGCGCTCACTACGCGAACAATCCGGACAAGCCCGCACGCAACTTCGGTGGCGTCGAGCTCGATCAGGCCAACACCGACTTTTTCATCTGAAAATGAGCGCCGTTCTACAGCTCGGCTATCTGGGGTTCGAGGTGAGCTCGCTCGAGGCGTGGCAACGCTTCGCGGAGCAGACGTTGGGCCTGCCGCTCGGAGCGGCGCTCGAAGGCGGTGGTTTCACGTTGCGCATGGACACCCATCCGGCGCGGTTCTTCATTCAGCCGGGGCCGCTCGACGACGTGTCGGTGATCGGCTGGCAAGTTGCGGATCGTGCGGCGCTCGACGAGATCGCGGCGCGCTTGCCGGAAGCTGTCCGTGGCTCCGCGGCCGAGTGCGCGTTCCGTGGGGTCGATGCGCTGGTGAAGTTCCGCGACCCATCCGGCATCCGGAGCGAGTTGTGTTGTGGTCCCCAGCTCGCTGCCGAGCCTGAGCGAAGCCCGCTGCTCTGCTCCCGCTTCATCGCGGGAGACCTCGGCCTCGGGCACGTCGTGATCGGCGCCGATGACCCCGCGCGCAGCATCGCGTTCTACCGCGAAGTCCTCGGCTTTCGGCTGAGCGACGAGATCCGCTGTGAGTACTTCGGTTACCCGGTCGACATCGCGTTCTTCCATGTCAACAAGCGGCATCACAGCCTCGCGATCGGTCGCCGCCAGCGTAAACACATCCATCACTTCATGCTCGAGGTCGCTGCGATGGACGACGTAGGCCTCTGCTTCGATCGCGCACTTCGCAACCAGGTCCCGATCGTGCAGACGCTCGGAAAACACCCGAACGACCGCATGTTCTCGTTTTACGCGAAGACGCCGTCGGGTTTTCAGTTCGAGTTTGGTTACGGCGGGCGCGAGGTGAACGACGCCGACTGGCAGCCCACCACGTACGATCGCATCAGCGAGTGGGGCCATCACCCACCGATCGTGTTTGCTCCTCCGCGCGAGGTGAAGCGATGAGCCTCGAAGGTCAGCCGACTGCAATTCCGGAGGGCGAGTACGCCGACATTGGCGAAGGCCGTCGCATCCACTATCACGCGGCGGGGAGCGGCACCCCGGTCGTCTTCATTCACGGGAGCGGGCCCGGAGCGAGCGGCTACAGCAACTTCCAAGGCAACTTTCCGTTTTTCGCCGAACGTGGATTTCGCGTCATCGTGCCGGACAGTTTGGGCTTTGGCCTTTCGAGCAAGCCAGACGTGGACTACGAGCTCGACTACGTGCTCGCGGGTCTCAAGGCGTTGCTCCAGTCTCTCGGCGTCGAGCGCTGTGCCGTGGTCGGCAACTCGCACGGTGGAGCACTTGCGATTCAGTTGGCGCTCGATGAGCCGCAGCTCGTCTCGAAGTTGATCTTGATGGCGCCGGGCGGCCTCGAGGTGCGCGAGCGCTATCTGGAACAGCGCGGCATTCGGTCGATGTTCAAAGCGGTCAGCGCGCCCGAGGGAATTACACCGGAGAGCTTGCGGAAGGTGCTGACGTTGCAGGTCTTCGATTCGCAACTCATTACCGAGGCGCTCGTGACGCAGCGCTGGCAGATCGCCCAGCTGCAACCGAAGCGTTTGTTCACGACGCTACGCGTGCCGCACTTGGCGCCGCGGTTGGCTGAGCTGACGTGTCCGGTGCTCGGTCTGTGGGGCAATGATGATCAGTTCTGTCCTGTGAGCGGCGCTGCGATCTTGTCCGAGCAATGCCGAGACTCGCGCGTGGTGCGCCTGTCGCGTTGCGGGCATTGGGTGATGGTCGAGCGCGCGCCGCTGTTCAACCAGCTGTGCACGGAGTTCTTGCGCGAATGAGCTCGCCGAATCTCACGACCTACGCCGATGAGCTCTACGCCGCCTTGCGCGAGCGCCGGCCGATTGCACCGCTCACGAGTCGCGATGCGAGCTTGAACATCGACGACGCGTACCAGATCTCGCGGCAGCTCCTCGCGCGCCGGCTGCGCGATGGTGAGCGCGTCGTGGGGAAGAAGACCGGCGTCACGAACAAGCTCGTTCAGGCGGCGCTGTCGGTACATCAACCGGACTTCGGCTATCTGACTGATGCGATGCTGTTCGAAGACGGTGCGGAGCTACCGATCAGCACCGAGCTCATCGCCCCACGCGCCGAAGGTGAGATCGCATTCGTGCTCGAGCGCGACCTCAAGGGCCCCGGGATCACGGCGCAGGAAGTGCTCGCTGCTACCGCGTGCCTGCGACCGTGCTTCGAGATCGTCGACTCGCGGATCGCCGACTGGAAGATCAAGATCCAAGACACCATCGCCGACAACGCATCCTCCGGCATGTTGGTGCTCGGCCGTAGTCAAGTCAGTCCTCGCAACTTCGACTTCGTGACCTGCGGCATGGTGGTCTGGAAAAACGCCGAAGTACTGAGCACGGGTGCGGGTGCTGCCGCGCTCGGTTCGCCACTCAATTGCGTGGCTTGGCTCGCCAACACGCTGGGTGAGCGTGGCGAGTCGCTCGCCGCCGGCGACATCATTTTGTCGGGCTCGCTGGTTCCGCTCGAGCCCGTGCGGGCTGGGGATCTCATGCAGCTCAGCATCGCCGGCATCGGTGATGCGAGCGTGCGTTTCGTGTGAGTCGACACATGACCAAGCTCGACGCCGCAATTATTGGATCAGGCAACATTGCAACTGATCTCATGTACAAACTCCTGCGGAGCGAGTGGATCACGCCACGCTTCATGGTCGGAATCGACTCAGGCTCGGAGGGCTTGGCGCGTGCGCGCAGCCAGGGATTGTCTACGACCGCAGGCGGCGTGGACGGGATGTTGGCCGAGTTCGGTGCTGGCGAGATTCAGATCGCGTTCGATGCGACCAGTGCCTACGCGCATGCGGAAAACTCGCGCAAGCTGATCGAGCGCGGCGTGCGCGTGATCGATCTGACACCGGCTGCGATCGGTCCGTATTGTGTGCCGCCAGTCAATCTCGACGCACACCTCGACAGTCAGGCGATGAACGTCAACATGGTGACGTGCGGCGGCCAGGCGACGATTCCGATCGTGGCCGCCGTCAGCCGCGTTCAGCCGGTGAGCTACGCCGAGATCGTGGCGACGGTGGCTTCGCGCTCAGCCGGGCCGGGTACGCGCGACAACATCGATGAGTTCACGCGTACGACGGCCGGAGCGATCGAACGCGTCGGCGGCGCGAAGCGGGGTAAGGCGATCATCATTTTGAATCCCGCCGAGCCGCCGCTGATCATGCGGGATACGATTCACTGCCTGGTCGAAGGCACGCCGGACACAGTTGCGATCACCGCATCGATCACGGCGATGATTCAGGAAGTGCAGCGCTACGTACCCGGTTATCGGCTCAAGAATGGTCCGGTGTTCGAGGGTCAACGCGTCAGCACGTACCTCGAAGTCGAAGGCCTCGGCGACTACCTTCCGAAGTACTCGGGAAACCTCGACATCATGACTGCGGCAGCGCGTCGCACCGGTGAGTTGATGGCCAAGCAAATGTTGGCGAGCTCGCGATGACCACGCACCATCGTTTCGAGTTGCACGAAATGAGCTTGCGCGACGGGATGCATCCGAAGCGCCATCAAATCCCGCTCGATCGTATGGTCGCGATCGCGGTTGCGCTCGACGAGGCCGGTGTGCCGTTGATCGAGGTCACACACGGCGACGGGTTGGGTGGCGCTTCGATCAACTATGGATTTCCCGCGCACACGGATGAGCAGTATCTGCGTGCAGTCTGCTCCCGCATGCAGCGTGCGCGGATCTCGGCGCTTCTCTTGCCCGGGATCGGCACCGTCGACGACTTGCGCATGGCAGTCGACTGCGGTGTGAAGTGCGTTCGCGTGGCGACTCACTGCACGGAAGCGGACGTGTCGCGCCAACACATCGGTCTGGCGCGCAAGCTCGGCATCGACACGGTCGGTTTCTTGATGATGGCTCACCGTGCGCCGCCGGAATTTCTGCTCCAGCAGGCGTTGCTCATGGAGAGCTACGGCGCGACTACTGTCTACATCACGGATTCTGCCGGTTACATGTTGCCGGCGGACGTCACGGCGCGCGTAGGGCTCTTGCGTGAGCGCTTGTCGGCAGACACCGGCATCGGCTTTCACGGGCATCACAACCTGGCGCTCGGGGTTGCAAACTCGCTGGCTGCACTCGAGGCGGGTGCCAATCGGATCGATGGATCGTGCGCGGGGCTCGGTGCAGGTGCGGGCAATACGCCACTCGAGGTGTTGG
>DASRXR010001047.1:0-4500 GCA_035687405.1 Polyangiales bacterium | reverse complement strand
TTGGGGCGCCTCGGGATCACCGAACACACGACGCGATCGACGCTTGCGCGGATGGCGCGGCGCGGATTGCTCGTCGGCCAACGCCAAGGTCGCAAGTTGTACTTCGGGATGACGTCGCGCTGCAGCGCACTCCTCGAAGATGGACGTCGCCGGATTTGGGAAACGGGTGCGGTGAACACGTCGCACGCGCCGACGTGGACGATGCTCACGTTCTCGCTGCCCGAGGCGTGGCGACGAAAGCGATACGACTTGCGCGCCCGGCTTACGTGGGCCGGGTTCGGTCCGCTCCAGAACGGTGCGTGGCTCGCACCGGCCGAGATCGACGTCACTCCGATCGTGCGTGAGCTCGGCCTCGCGCGGTACGTGCGCGCGTTTTACGTTTCGCCCGCGCCGCCGACCGATCCCGCTTCAGTGATTCGGGCCACGTTCGATCTGGACGCGCTCGCCGATCGCTACCGGGCTTTTTGTGCGGGCTGGCGCGAGCCTGCCGCGAGCGAGATCTCGGACTCCCTCGTGCTGACGCTTCGCTTGAGCACACAGTGGCTGCGCATCATTCGCGATGATCCGCGCGTGCCCTTGCACTTGTTGCCGGCGAACTGGCCGGCGATCGAAGCGCAGCGACTCTTTCGGTCGCTCCACGGCGCGCAGCGGCCTGGGGCAGAGCGCATCGCGCGGGAGCTCTTCGACACGATTCCATCCGGGCGCGGCTGAGCTGCGGGTTCAAGTCTCGTCCGGCCGCTCGCTGCGCAGCTTCGAGAGCTGGCGGTCCAGATCGACGAACCGCTCTGCGACCGCGCGCACGAACGCCCGCAGCCACGGGCTGCGATCGAGCTCGCGTTCGACGGCTTCGCGGGTGACGACGATCGTCGCGACTTCGGTCTTCGCGATCACCGTGGCAGTCCGCGTACCCGAAGTGAAGATCGCCGTCTCGCCAAAGACCTGGCTGACGCCCAGCGTACAGACGAAGCTCTGCCGATCGCCGAGCGTCTTCCACAGCTCACATTCACCTTCGGTAATGATGTACGCCGCGTCTGCCGTCGCGCCCTCTTGCATGATCACGGCACCCTGCGGAAAACGCCGCTGCGAGAACCAGCCGCCGCCGTGGAGAAACGCTTCGACCTCGCCTTTGAGCTCCTCGACCGAGCTCTGGCGATCGCCGGGGCGCTCCGACAGCGCGCGCATTGCGATGCGACACAAGAGCGGTGGCAACGCGGAGTCCTCCACGACTTCGCCCGGCATGGGCACCTGGCTCTCACGCGCGAGCCGGAGTGACTCCTCGGCGTCGCGGCCGTCGTGGGGCGGACGCAATGTGAGCAGGTAATAGAGGATGCCGCCGAGCCCGTAGATGTCGGTGCGCTCGTCGATCTCCTCGACGCGGCCCCAAGCTTGCTCCGGCGCCATGAACGAAGGCGTGCCGGTGAGTGAGCCAGCGGTCTCGCGCGTGGAGTCACCCGAGTTGCGAATGCGCATCGAAGGGGGCGCTTCGCTCATTCGCGGGCCTTCACGCAACATCGCGACGCCCCAATCCATCAAGTAGACCTGACCGTGCGTGCCGACCATCACGTTGCTCGGCTTCAGGTCGCGATGGATCACGCCACGGCTGTGCGCGAAAGCGACAGCATCGCAAACGCGTAAAAAGACCTGCAGCAGCTCCTCGCTGCGGGCGCGACCGAGCGGCGATGCACGACCTTCGCGCGCCAGCGCTTCCAGCGTTTGGCCGCGCACGAGCTTCATCGTGAACCGGGTGGGGAGACCCTGCTCGTCGAGCTCGATGTCGTGCACCGGCACGATGTTCGGGTGATCGAGCTGGCCGGTGATCTGCGCCTCTTCCACGAAATGCGCCAGCTCGTCGAAGCTGCGCGTCGGGTCGAGCACCTTCATCGCGACTTCGCGCATGATCATTCGGTCGAAGACCTTGCGCACCGACGACATCCCGCCGCGCGCGATCTCGCCTTCGTCCTCGAACCGGTAGAGCGGGAACGCCTGAGCAGGTCGCGGTGCCGTGCCGCTCGACTTCAGCGTGACGGCAGCTTCCTCGGTGAGTGGACCGCGCACCGTAACGTTCGAGGTGCGCTGGCTGTATTCGGCGCTGGATGGTGCCTCGGCGCTGCGTCGCCGGTCGGCAGATGTCGGATCCTGCATGCCTGCCTCAGTGTGGCGCTTAGACCGGGCCCGCCTGTTCACCGGTCAGAGCGGGCAGAGCATAGGCGTCGGACCCGGCAAAGGAAAGTCGAGCGGATCGAGCGTGCGCCCCGCGTGGGTTCCTACGAAGTTCGTCGCTGTCTTTTGCTATCCTGCGCGCGTGGCGTCGGTCGAACTCGCGATGGATCTCGAAGAAGTCGTAAAAAACCTCGTGCAGCTCGGCCTCGACGAGGCGTACGTGCGAAACCAGTTCGCCGGGCTGCCGGATCCGGCCGCCTGGCTGGACGAAGTGGCTGCGCTGATCACGGAGTCCGAAGCCGCGCTCGTGCTCGGCACGGAGGCCGCGCTGCCGGTCGTGCTCTTCGAGCTGATCGATGCTCTCCGACAGGTCGGCGCGAAGGCTTCGTGTGGGCAGACGGCCGATGGCGCGCTCGCGATCAACTTGCAGAACGGTGCCAAGGCGCAGACCTACAAGGTTCAGATCGATTCGCAGGCCGATGTGCTCAGTCTGGTGCGCGCGATCGTCGGCGTGTTGCCGCGGGCGCAGCAAGTGCTCGTGCCGGTGAGCACGGGCCCGGACGACTTCGCCGCTGCAAGCGGCGTGTTGACGCTGATCGTGCTCGAGCGCGGGACGTTCGTCGCGCTGCGTGCAGCCGTGGGCGACGGCGACCTCGAGAAGAAGTTCGCGCGTGTGAGTGGCGAGCCGAAGGGCGTGAAGCTGATTCCGATCGATCAGTTTCTTGCGCCGATCGACGCCACGAAGCGCTTTTCGACGCGGCTCGCCGAGCTCGAGGGCCGGGAGCGTCCGGGCGAGGGCGTGTTCGAGCGTTTGTCGACCTACGATCCGCGTGTGGCGTGGCCGAGCGATCGCAAGCGCCCGCCCGGCGACGACTTCTTTCAGTTTTGCGCCGGGCTCGCGAACGGCTCGCTCGCGCGTGCGATCAACGGGCGCGATGACGCTGCACTCGCGAATCTGCTGTATCGGTTTGCACTCGCGACGCTCGTCGGCGCGCACTACGACGTGGCGGCTGCGCGACTGAATCCCGGCATGTCGGCGCAAGGCGTGCTCGGGTTTGGCCAGCTGACCTGGGCTTGGTTCATTTTCGAAGCGCTCGGTGCGACCGAGGAAGCCGCCAACAGCGGCAAGCTGCTCGATTCCGACTGGGTGCGCACGCAAGAGCGAAGCAACGTCGCGCTACGGCAGCGCGCGTACTACGACCTCGGCTCGTTTCTTCGAACGGGTGCGCGCGGCCCCGCGCTCGGACGCTTGTTTCCGTTCGTTGCGCTGGCCGATCGCGACGCGTGGTTGAACCGCATCGTGTTCGAAGCGGCGCTCGCGACGCACAGCGAAACGACGGCGGATCAACTGACACATCATCCGCTGTACTACTTGTGGCCGGCCCCGCTCTACGCGCTCGCTCGCCGTGCGGGCGCGCTCGACATCTTGCCGCGCGACAACCCGTTCTTGAGCCGGCAACTCGACATCAGTGCGGTCGACTCGCAGCACGACATCGTCGCGAAGCTCAAGCAACAGCTCGGGCGCTTCGCGCAACTCGACGAAGCAAAGTTCGCGCCGCTGCTCGATCCATTGCCGGTGATCATCGACATCTGGATCACCGAAGTCGACGAACACAACGCGCACGGGCGCACGATGCTCGCCGAGCGCGACGAAGTGGAACACCGCGTGACTGCACCCCACTCGGGTCGTTCGATGCGGCCGGGTGAAGTCTGGTTGTTCGAAGTGCAGGGCGCGCGCGCCGCAACGAAACAGGCGTCGTTCGAGGACCTGGGTGACGTGAGCTTTCACGTCGCAGTCCCGACAGGTCAGTGGCTGCAACGCGCATAGTTACAGCGTTTAGTCGCGGCGCTCTCGCATGAGCCGCGACACTGCGGGTCGAGAACTAAACGTCTGGTTTGACTTCAGGCGTCCCCGGCGAGAACCGTCCACACCGCAGACCCGTTGGTCCATACGCCCAGCGTTCGCTGGCCGTTGTGCGTGAGCTGAAACACCCAGCCCGGCAAGGCTTTCAGAGCGATGCTGGCGCCGCGCATTGGTATCCACTTCATGAATTGATCTTAAGAGCACTTCGTGGGTGTGCAACCGTTGACAATAGAGGTGTGACAGGTAGGAGTTTGTCTACATCTCGCCCCTGTTTGCCAACGGCAGTAAGGTCGTAATTCATGTTGGAATGGCAGAACGAGTGATGAATCGTGCGGCCGGAGCAGGGTCGGGACCGAGTCCGGTGCCACCCGCATTGACTGAGATCGCAGCTGGCACCCCGTGTGGGCGCTGTGGGTCGCGCATCGAAGGCCAGTACTTCGTTGCGAACGGGCACGTGGTTTGCTCGAAATGTCGTG
>DASRXR010001046.1:0-8219 GCA_035687405.1 Polyangiales bacterium | reverse complement strand
AGGCGACGACATGGCGACCGTCGTGAAGATGCAGATCTCGACGCCGCCGAAACCTCCGCGCCAAGCATTGGGTGAAGACGCGCTCTCGGCCGAGCTCGAACAAGTCATCCTGAAGGCGCTCGAGAAGGATCGCGTCGATCGCTTCGGTACTGCTACCGAAATGGCGACTGCGTTGCGGCGCACGCCCGAAGGCCGCGCGGCGGCTCGAACCGGATCGGACACGCAACGACCACCGAGCCCGCCTGCGCTGAAGCGAGCGAGTCTCGCGTTGCTCGGCGGCGGCGCAGTGCTCTTGCTGGCTGTCGGAGCCTTCATGTTGTGGCCTGCGCGCACCGCCGCGCCGTCGACGTCGACGTCTGCATCGAGTCTGCCTCCGGCGGTCGCGCCTGCCCCGGTTCCTGAACCTCCGCCGCCCACGGCTGCGACACCGCCCGCCTGGCTCGCTCACCGCGACGCTGCGGTCGCGGCTGCGACGGCGGGGCAGCGAGACGTGGCGTTGCGCGAAATCGAGGCGGCGCTGAAGGAGGACTCCGCGGCAGCCAGTGCCGACGCAGCGCTGGCCGGTGCAGCCGTAAGCGCGATCGATCGCGAACACGTGGCGTTCGTCGTCGAGACGTTTCGCGCGAACCCGCAGCTACCAGCTGCGCTCGGCGCCGCGACCGCGGAGCTCGCGACCTCCGAACAGCGTCACGCTGCTCTGGCAGGTTTGCGCGCACTCGGCCAGGAGGCGAAGGCTGATCTGATCGGGATGCGGATCCTCGACGTGCAGCAAGCACCGGCATGCCCGGCGATGCGCGAAGCATTCAAGCCCCTGCGTGGCTCGACCGACCCGCGCGTACAGGCGCTCAAGGCGGAAATCCGCGGCCACGGTCGCCGAGATCCGCAAATGCGCTGCTTGAAGAGACTGCTGCGGCGCTGAGTCGCCCCAGTTAGTGCTGCACTAGCGGACGTGCACGCCCACATGGGCCAAGTGGAGATAGGTCGTTCCGTCGACGCGAACTCGCACGTAGCGCGCTGTAACCGGAGCGAATGTCGCATCCCACTCGCTGAACGGATCGGTCCTGCGCGCGATTTCTCGGAACTCGTTTGCGTCGTTGCTCGTTTCGACGACCAATGGCACAGCGCGATCCTCGCAACAATCATCGCGGTTCTCGATCTGAACGCGCCTAAACTTCTTGCGCGAGCCGAGATCGATCTCTACCCACGGATTCGCTTCTAGCAGCGTGTGAAAAAAGATCGACGTGTGTGTACCGCCGCACGACTTCTCGGCCGGATTGCAATCGAACGCCTTGCTGCTCGAGCGCCACGACTTGCCGGCCGCTAGATCCGGGCCGCGAATCGCGCGCTGCACCACCGCGTTGACGGCGAGCATCACGCCGAGGACGGCGAGCGCTACCACACCGAGGCGCAGCAAACGCTGAACCAGTACGCGCGTCACGTTGCGATCGGCCGCGAGCTCGCTCCGGATCAACCCATGCACGAACGTTCGACACAGGACCGCTTGACGGCGCAATGCGTCCCCGGACTCGTCCGCCGTTTCGACGAACGTTTTCTCGCCGAGCACGCCCTTCACGACTGCGACATCGGCTTCGCTCAGATTGCCGATCGGATAGTTGCCGGTCGCGAGAAGCTCACGAAGTGTAGTCGGCGCCTCCGCATCACTGTGCGCCAGCAACACCCAGTAGGCGGCTTCGCGATACAGCGAGATCGCCAGCGGCAGCGCCGAGCCGTCGTACCAAGGCTCAGCCGGATCGATCATGCGACCGGCGAACTCAGCAGCGAGCCTCGCGCGCCGCAGCCGTTCGCGGCTGATGGCGGAAGCCTTCGACGCGGACTTCGCGTCTTTAAGTGCGTGGCCGCGCCAAAACCACTCCTTGACGGTGCCCGCGTTGGCGGATTGTGATTGCGTCCCTGGTGCGGAGCTCATGTCGGCTGCCAGTCATATCAAAAACACGCTTGTCTGGGCACCCTCGAAACACATTGTGTGGGGACGAGAGCCCTGCCTGAACACGCGTGTGTGACACACATGCGGATCAGTGCGGCCACGACGAGCATTCGGGGATCTTTTAATCCAGCCAGTTTCGGTCATTTATTGGTGGTCCGAATCACGTACACGAGCGGCACGCCCTGCCGCTCGACCGTGGCCAGCACTTGGCCTGGTACGTCGTGGCAGCGAAAGCGTGTCATCGCGACGAACAAGTCGGCGCGCCCATAGCCACGAACGATTTCGAAGCTCTCCTTCGCGCCGGGCACGCGGCCGAGGTAGTAGGTCATGCGTTCGTTCGTATTGTTGTTGCAGGACGCGATGCGGGTCGGGCGGCCCGGATGCACGGGCGGAACGTTTTTCACGACCCACATGAACGCTTCCTTGTACGCGACGCCCCAATAGTCCGTCTCGTAGCGACCGTTCGCGGCTTGCAGCCCACCGAATAGCCGATTGAAATAGATATATTCGTAGGGATGCAGTTGGACGATGTCGACGCACGTGACGATGCACAACGCGATCCACACGCCTGCGACCGAGCCGCGTAGCCAGAGCTTCAGTTCCTGCGCTCGAAGCACCGATGCGAGTGCGACGCCTGCCAGGGCCGCGAGCGGCGGCAAGAGGAACAGGAAGTGGCGATGCGCATCGTAGACTGGAGGCCGTAACACGACTGCAGCTGCGAGCGGCAGGAAGGCCGCCACTGCGACCATCCCGATTCCGATCACACGCTCGGGTCTCACGAACGCGTGTTTGCGTGTCAGCCGTGCCAAGCCCACGAGTGCGCAGAACGCAGCCAGTAGATACGTCTCCGGCAACGTGATCGCGAACCAGACCGGGATGTACTCGCGCGGTAGATCGGGCGCGGGAATGAACTCTCCGCGAAACAGCACGACGTTGTCCCAGGAAAAGTGCATGAACTGCTTGACCGCTTCGAACGGGCGCACGAAGGGTGCGAGCTGCGCCCACGGCCATGTCGACAACATCAGCGGATACGCGATGGCGATGACCAGCGCGATTTTCCAACCTGCATCGATCAGCAATCGCGAGAAGCCCAACGGCTCCAGCAGCTGAAGGCGGCGAAAAAGTTGCAGCGCCGAGCGGGCGCCGAGGGCGATGACCGGATAGGTCAGCAAGATCAGCCCGCCCGGTCGCACGGCGAGCGCGAGACCGAGTGCGATGCCTGCAAACAGCACGTCGCGGATTCGCGGTGGAATCGGCCCGACACCCAATCGTGTCGCCGTGTACGCGGCCCAAATCGCGCCGGTGCCAAACGGAATGTCTTTCGGATTGAACAAGCCGTGACCGAGCCAGGCCGGCGTGAGAACCAGCATCGTTGCAGCTAAAAAGCCGGCGAAGGGTCCGGCGACGAGCGACGCGAGCTTCCAACTGCCGACGGCTCCAAACAGCGCGACGAACGCCGTGAGCAGGTGCCGCGTTTCGTAATGTCCGAGTGGGGAGCGCTCGCTCAGCCAGGCCGCGGTCAGATCGAACAAGCCGCCGTACAGGTACAGATTCTGATAGTGGAGGGCGCCATCGAGGACGCCGTCGCTCCGGAACCACTCGAGGACTCGCTTGCCGTAGCGGACGTGGAACGTCTCGTCCCAGGCTGCGCCGGCATCCGTTCCGTGACGCCATGCCATCGAGGCCGCCGCGGTCAGCGCGATCCACGAGACGATGAGCCAGACCCGCTGGCGGGCCATCAGCCATCTGTAGGCGGTGGCGAGTCGGCCCTCCGGGGCTGCGGCGTGCATCAGCTCGCACTTGAACAACGCAGGCTGCGTTTTGGCAACTCGAGAATGGACTGACTAGTTACAAGCTGCCCGGCGTGCAGGCGTGGGCGGGTACGGGCGTGCCTGTGATCTTCTCGAGCTCCTCGACGGGCACGCACACCAGCGATAGCTCGACGCCGCAACGACCCTCCGAGCGACAACACCCGACCGGGCTCGTGGCGGTGTCGTTGATCGTGACCGTCTGAGATGCGCACTCGAGGTCGGGCACCGTATAGCCTGCTTCGAGGTCGAAGCAGTACTGCCGGTCCGTGCCGCCCGTGTAGTGGAAGCCGCACGTATTCGCAGTCGTGCAACAATGCTCGGGATACCACGAACGCTTGTCGTAGAACGGTTTGCAGTCGTGGCCACCACAGCTGCAAGTCTCGTCGACCATGCCGTCACAGTCATCATCGATCCCGTCGTTGCAGGTCTCGGCAGTCTTGCAGCACTGGATCGGGCCGAGGTCTTGGCAAGCCTCGTCGCCACACGCTGCAGCGCGAGTCGCTGCCGTGAGCGTCTGAGGTTTGCCGCAGCTGAGGTTGGCGTTTTCGACGACGAGCTCGGTCTGGTTCGTGACGTTCAAGCAGAAGTCGTCACCGGCGTGGACCGACGTCTCGGCAACCGGGGCGTCGCTCGAGCTTTTCGCCTTCACGAATATCGGGCTGGGGTAGCCCAGCTGCGAGATTCGGCCGCGCACACAGCCGAGCAAGGTGGTTTGGGTTTGAAGCGCGCCGAGATCCAGGCAGCTCGTGCCGCCGCAGGCCGCCGCTTGCATGGCAGGTCCGGCTTTGCCGTTGCTGTATTCGACGAGGGCTCCCGCTTCAGTCACGCCCAGCGCCGAAAACTCACTCGCAGCTGCGAGCGACACGGGGAGACAGAACGCGCCCGCCGCATCGGTCCAGACCTGCCCGGCTTCGCTGTACGATGTGTCGACCCATCGGACTGCCGCGCGCGCCACTGGGAGGGCGGTTGGATCGAACAGTCTGCCTGAGACACAACCAGGCGTAACACGCGCAGTGGCGACTACGTACGTGCCGAGCTGGTCGATCTCCGCGCGGACGGCACCGGTGGTCGCATCGTACACGTCTCCGGTTTGCCGCACGAACGAGCCCATGGCCTCGTCGAAGTGATACAGCTGGGGTGGCTCAGCGCTTCCCGGCGCGACGTACAACGCGAGCTTCGCCTTCGCCTTGAGTCGCAGCGCCGCGTTCGGCTGCGAAATCCGAGCTTCGACCGACAACTGACTGCGGAGCAGAATTGGCTTGCCGCCTTGCAGCGCCGTGAGCTGCGGTGTGGTGCGCGCATCGAGCGTCGCGGCATCGAAGCGAACTTGGCCCATCGGCGGCGTGGCATAGGGCGTCTCGAGCGCGTTCGCGAGCAGCTCGAGTGTGGGCTTGGTCGTGGCCTCTCCGAACGTGAGCGTGCGAGCGGCGAGCGGGTCCGTGATCATCTCGGTGGCGAGCCGCTTCACTTCCACGATCACACTCGTGATGCGATCTTTACTGACTGCCACGCGCGCGTGGCCGGTGCTGTAGCCTTGCGCGCGGACGAACAGCGAAACGGAGTCGCCGACTGGAACACCGTCCAAGAAGAAATAGCCGCCCGCGATCGGCGTCACGCTGACCGGCCCGGCGATCAAGCTCGCGCGCGCAACGTCCGCCGGATCGAGCCCGAGCACCCGACCGCGCAGGCTCCCGCGATCGATCGGTGGTGCGGCTGGCCCCGCATCGATGGCGCTCATTGCAGCGTCTTGCTGACCGTTCGCACCGCCGCTCCCCGCTGCGCTCGTCGAGGCATCGCTGCCAGCTTCGATCAGTGGTGGGTTTGCGTCGGGGCGCGAACTGGCATCGAGCGCAGCATCCAGCTGCGATGCATCGGTTGCAGCCGTGCGCGGCGAGTCGCTCTTGCACGCGCAAATCAGGAGTAGGGAAGTGATGACTGCTGCGGCTCGAGCCATGGCGGTCAATCCGGCCCCTTCACGATCCGCTCGACGAAAGTATCGAGCGGTGGACCGAAGCTATCGCCGCAGATGGATTGAATCAGCGCATCTTCACCGAAGCTCTTTGCCAGCTGGACGAAGCGCCGTGCTGGGTCGGCTCGACCGAGCGTGCTCGTACAGGCGGGCTTGAGCTGCGGTGAAGTTTCAGGCGTGCTGGGATCGGGCGCTTCCTGCATGCGCGGATCCGCGAGGAGCATGTCGTAGTACGCGTCGCGTGAGGTCGGGTTTGCGAAGTCGACTTTCGCGCGCGTCGCGGCGCTTGCGAGATCGACCGGCACTCCTACGATCCCCGCAAACACGACGCGCGCGGCACCGGCGTTGCGAAAGCCGAACACGTATCGCTCGAGCGGCAACTGCTGATCGTGGTTGAAGAAGCACCGTAGGTTGAGCGCTTGATCACCGTACGGATTTCCTGCGTCGACCGTACGGTTATCGAAGATCGCCGGTTCGCCCGCCGAGCAATCGTCCTCATCGGCGTCGATCACGATCCCGAGCGTCGAGCCGGCGTTTGCCGTGCCGGTTCGCACGAAACCGGCGTTGAGGTTGTCGCTGTGTCCGCCGCTCGCAGCTGCGCCGAACCAAGCTGCAAATGACAGCCGAGCATCGCCGGCCGGCCAAATCGCCTTGAGGGCCGATTCGAGGTGTTGCTCGAAGCCGCAGCCGGCGGTACCGAGCGCGCTCAAACGACGCCGAGGTGTAGGTTTTCGACCTTCGCGTGATCGGCCGTTCCGTCGCCGTCGTGATCCCCGCTCACGAGCTTTTGGATCATGCGAGGAAACTCGCGGCGCAACGCAGCTTGCTCCTCCTTCATCGAGCCCGAGTTGTCGACGACGAACAACAGATCGAGCTGAACGGTCGGGTCGATCGGAACGAAGCAGCCAGCGTCTCGGCAGTTCGGCTGGACAATTCCCCCCGAGTCCCGGCCGCCCGAGCCCGATCGGGGAGCGCCGTCGAGCGAGCCTGCGTCGATCGCTTGAGCGTCGCGGTCGGGCACCCCGGCTTCCGAAGAAGACCGTGGCGGCTGCGAGCTGCAGGCGAGAGCGAGCGCGAGCGCGAGCGCGAGGCTGAGGAGGATGCCGCCTCTCATCCAACCTGGTCCTACAGGGTTTAGGCGGGCCACACAAGCGACCCTGATGCGGCCGCCGTGAGCGGCGAGAGAGATTCCCCGGCCTCCCTCTGAGTCAATGGGCGACTAGCAGCGCTGCGCCTATCACCGTAAGCAGTACACCGACTAAAAGCCGCCGGTCGAAGTGCTCTTCGTGCAAGATGAGCGCGCTTCCGACGACGGCGAACAACGGCGCCGTCGTCGTGAGCGGCGCGACGAGCGTCATCGGAGCGAAGCTGAGAGCGGCATACGTCGTCAGCACGGCAAAGCCGTTGCAAAAGCCTGCGAGCGTGAACCAAGCGAACGCGCGGCCTTTGTCGTGGCTGCTGGCTTCGGGGGCGGGCGGTCGCGTGACCGTGAGCAACGCTGCGGATACCGTATAACTGACCAACGTTGCCGCGTACGGGCTGTTCCACAGCGTTAGTCCAAACTTGATCGTCGCCTGTGCGCCTGCGCGAATCACGGCAGCTGCGATCGGCATCAACAACCAAATCTTGCTGAACCCGGGTCCGCGATCATCGGTGCGCAACGTGATGAGTGCGACTCCGGCGACGATCACCACTGTGCCGCATAGCATTCCGACCGACGGGCGCTCGTGGAGCAGCAGGATCGCGAAGATCGCCGAGAACAACGCCGTCGAGGAGCCTAGTGCGCTCGCGATGGAAGGGCCGAGCCTGCGCGCGGATGCGAAGTTCAGCAGCGTGACGCTCGCGGGAAAGAACAACCCGACGGCCGCAAACATGAGTGTCGCGCCAACCGAGGCACCGTCGAGGTGCAAGAGGGCGGGCGACAGCAGCCAAAAGCACAGTGTGGTTACGGGAACGGACATCGACGCGCCGGTGCGCGCGGAGGCATAACGAATGCCGATCCGCGCGACCACCGCGCCGAATCCGAGTAGGGCGGCCGAACCGAATGAAAGTACGACCGCCCACGTGCCGTGCATCCACGCGACTAGAACATATTTTCGAAGTCGAACAGCTGATCCAACATGCCGGTCGGGTTGATGATGAACATCGAGTGCACAGCGTCGGGTGCGATGACTTCTTGGTACATCAAGCCTTGGCGTCCGAGCAGGTGTTGGTACAGCGAGGGCTGGATCGCCGCGGGCGTCAGAATGTCTTCCGAAAAGCCGATGATCGTGAGCAGCGTGCCGTTCTTCAGGGGAGCAAACGCTCCCTCGCGCGCACTCGGGCGCGGCAGCGTCGGAATCGCGCCGACGAGCTGACCGGCGGTGACTTGCGGCTCGGCACCGATCAAGCCGGCGAAGTTCAACGAGAAGGCGGCCGGCGTGATCACCGGCGCGGTGGGTGTACTAGCCGTCGTGCTGAAACCGCCGCCGAACAGAGCGCCTTGGGCATCGAG
>DASRXR010001045.1:0-6802 GCA_035687405.1 Polyangiales bacterium | reverse complement strand
TCATCCTCACCCACCGGCGCAGCAGCCCGCGCCGCCAACTTCTCGTACGCCGACTCGCGATCTACCGCGGTCTCATACGCCCCAAACACCGGCGACTGTTTCACGACCTCTTGCCGCTCCGCCGCCGTCAGCGGCTGAAGGCGGCTGCGCGGCGGATCGATCCAGGTTCGCTTCACCGGCGTAGGAACACCCTGGGCGTCGAGCAGACTGACGAGCGCCTCACCGACCGCTAGCTCCGTGATCGCCTGCTGAGTATCGAGGCCCGGCGACGCTCGAAACGTGCCCGCGACCGCCTGAATGACCTTCTGATCTTTCGGCGTGAACGCACGCAAGGCGTGCTGGATCCGATTGCCGAGCTGCCCCAACACCGCATCCGGTAAGTCGAGCGGGTTTTGCGTCGCAAAGAACACACCGACTCCCTTCGACCGAATCAGCCGCACCACTTGTTCGATGCGCTCACGCAACGCCGGTGAGGCGTCCGCAAAGAGCAAGTGCGCCTCGTCGAAGATGAACACGAGCTTCGGCTTTTCAACGTCACCGACCTCGGGCAAGTTCTCGAAGAGCTCCGCCAACAGCCACAACAAAAACGTGGTGTACAGCTTGGGCTGCTGCATCAACTTGTCGGCAGCCAAGACGTTGATCACACCGCGCCCGTCCGCCGTCTGAACGAAGTCGTCGATCGCGAGCGCCGGCTCTCCGAAAAACCGCTCCGCATGTTGCTGCTCGAGCTGCAACAGGCCGCGCTGAATCGCGCCCACACTCGCGGGCGACACGTTGCCGTACTTCAGCTTGTAGTCCGACGCGTGCTCCGCGACGTGCTGCAACAACGCACGCAAGTCTTTCAAATCGAGAAGCAGCAGGCCTTCGTCGTCCGCCACCTTGAACACGATCGACAGCACACCGAGCTGCGTCTCGTTCAAAGCGAGCAAGCGACCGAACAAGAGCGGGCCCATCTCCGAAACCGTGGTGCGAACCGGATGCCCGGCTTCACCGAGCACGTCCCAAAACACGACCGGCGATGCTTCGAACGAAAAGTTCGTCAGGCCCAAACGCTGCACACGCTCACTGATCTTCGGGTTTTCGACACCGGCGCGCGCCATCCCAGAGAGATCACCCTTCACGTCCGGCAAGAAGACGGGCACCCCCGCGCGGCTCAGCTGCTCGGCGAGCACACGCAAGCTCACGGTCTTTCCGGTGCCAGTCGCACCGGCGATCAGCCCGTGCCGATTGCCCATGCTGCCCAGCAACGCTACTTCTTCGGGCGCACCTCCCAATCGAATCGTGGTGGTCATGACTCAGTTGGCTCCTTCACCAGGCGAGCCAATCGCGCGTGATCCGCACGCAACGGGCGACTCGTGTCGATTCGAACGTGCTCGAAGGCCGGCATTTCCTCCACCGGCTCATAGCGCGCGCGAAACGCGTCGAACACCTCGATTCGCCCGTCACTCAACGACGGCGACTTCGCACGCTCCGCAAGGCGGGATCGCAACACGTCATCAGGCGCATGCGTCTCCACGAACGTGAACTGCACGCCGTGTTTTGCCGCTAGCTCGCGCGCCGCTCTGCGCTGCGCCCGCGCCCGAAACGACGCATCGAGCACGACCGATCGGCCCGACGCGAGCACCAGATCGGCGCAGCGAAGTAGCTCCGCGTATACCCACTCGGTTTGCGCCGGCGTGTAGTTTCCATCGAACGCCGCGTCTTTGAGCGCAGTCAGCGGCTGCACACCGGCGCGGCTCTTGCGCACGCGATCGGTCTGGATCACCGGGGCGTGCGTGAGCTCTCCAATCCGCTCCGCAACCGTCGTCTTGCCCGAGGCGATCATCCCACCGACTGCAATCAGCTGCGGCCGATCGAGCGGCTCGCGCATGTAAGCTTCCGCGAGCAAGTAGTACTGCCGCGCGAGCGCAGCCGCCCGCGTGCGCTCTTCTTCCGTCCGCGCTTGACGTTCGAGAATCGAGCTCACCTTGCCGCGCACGTACGCGCGGTAGCTCTGATAGAAATCCACGACCGAATACAGCTCGTAGTCGCCACTCGCTCGCGCGTAGTAGGCGAGCAGCGCTTCACTCAGATCACGCCGCTCGTGCCAGTTCAGATCCATCGCCAGAAACGCCAGGTCCGCGCACACGTCACCATAACGAAACCGCTCGTTGAACTCGATGCAGTCGATGATCTCGACACCGCGCTCGGTCAAGTAACAGTGCTCGAGCCGCAGATCGCCGTGCCCATCGCGTACGCACCCGCGCTCGATTCGCCGCGCAAACAACGCCTGCCGCTCCGCGATGAAGCCGAGCTGCCAGCGCTCGATCGCGTCGAGCTCACGCACGTCGAGCACGTTCGGCGCCGAGTCGCGCGTCTGCTCGAAGTTCTCGCGCACGTTACCCTCGATCACCACGGTCGTGCCGTACTTCGCAGTCTCGGCGTCGCAGCGGGCAGCGGCATGAAACTCGACCAAGCGCTGCGCGATGCGATCGATGTCCGCGTACGTGAGCTGGCCGGCATTCAAACGCTGTTCCGCCGAGTCGCCGTCGTCGAGCCGCTTCATCTCGACCGCGTATTCGACTTCCTCGTCCGTTCCGCCGAGCGAGTGCCGGCCAAACCCATCGCGCGTGATCGGCACGACGCCGAAGTACACGTCCGGCGCGAGCCTTCGATTCAGCTCGACCTCGAGCTCGCAAAAGTGCTGGCGCTTCTCGAGCGTGCTGTAGTCGAGAAAGCCTAGGTCGACCTTCTTCTTGACCTTGTAGACGCGGTCCGGCCCGAGGAACACGAGCGAGATGTGAGTCTGTCGAACCTCGAAGCCTTGCTCCTCGATGTCTCGTTCGAGCGTACCCATGTGCGACTCACCATGCAGCTATGAGCTGCGGCAGCTCCAGCAGCGATCGAATCACTGCATCCGGTTTCACCGACCCGAGCTCGGGCGCCGCGGGATGCGGCCTCCACACGCCTCGCATTCCGACTTGCTGCGCGCCCCACACGTCGTCGATCGGTCGATCGCCGACCATCACTGCGCGATCGGGTGCAACGCCGAGTCGCTCGAGCACATGCTCGAACGCAGCGCGATGCGGCTTGCTGTGCGACATATTCGAGGTGTACGCGCGCACGTCGATCAAGTGCGCGAGCCCATCGCGCTCGAGGAATCGCTCGTGAAACGACTCCGGCCAGTGCGTATTCGAGAGCAATCCCAACTTCAGGCCGCTACGGCGGAGCTCCGTAAGCGCGGCAATCGCGTCATCGTGATGCCGAATGTGTGGCGTCCAGGCATCCAAGTGCCGCTGCGCAGCTTCGCTCACTACGGCCCCCGTCACGTCGAGCCCGAGGGCCCGCGACTCCGCCTCCAAGATATCTCCGAGCGTTCCGGTGTGTTGAGTTTCGCTCACGCTCTTCCAGTAACGCATCTCGGCGGCGAGCAGCTTGTCCCGAATCTCTCCCGCGTCTCGTCCGGTAGCTCGTGCGAGGTGATCTGCAGCTAAATGCCACATATCAATCAGCTCGATGTCCGCGTAGATGGAGAGCGTCCCGCCCCAGTCGAAAACCACAGCTTCAATAGTCATGTCTGTGAGCACTTCCTTTAGGTCTTTGGGAGGGCTCTGGGACCTCCAAACGCCTGTATTAGCCGGACATACCTCAGAATAGGCCGGCCGTGTTCGTAGGCCTTACTGCTGATGTGTCGTTTAGAAACAATCGGGAAAACTTGCGTTTACATTTCGTCCTCTAATCTGACTGGCTCGGGACCTGCACTGGAGCGATTCAATGATCGAAGACGCAAGTGTATCCGGAGCGTTGACTGGGTCGAGCCGGGTGAAGGTCAGGTCCTACCTCGAAGCCCAAGCGCGCGGCTTGAGCGAAACGTTTTCGACGTCGGGCGGTGCGGGACAAAAGCTTTCACGCCGCTACTCGGAGTGCATGGACGATCTTCTGCGGAAGCTTTTTCAACATGCACTCGAAACGTGCCGGCGAGACGCGCAAATACCGCCCGTTCAGTTCGCCGCTGTTGGCGGCTACGGGCGCGAGTTGCTCGGCTGGAAGAGCGACCTCGATGTTCGCTTCCTCACGCGGGCGGAACCGGAACGGTTGCAAGGACTCGCCGAAGCGATGCTGTACCCGCTATGGGATGCAGGGATCAGCATCGGCCACCAGGTGATCACACCAACGCAAGTCGTCATCGACGCCGCGCGCGATCTACCGACCGCGACTGCGCTGCTCGACTTTCGGCCGATCTGCGGTGACCGCACGCTCGAGCCGGTCTTGCGGGAGCGCGCATTCAACCAAGTGTTCGAGACAGCGCGTTTGCCCGATTTCATTGCGCGCCTCCGTGCTGAAGCGAGCGCGCGCCATCAGCGCTTGCACGACTCGGTGTACTTGCTCGAGCCGGACGTGAAGAACGGCGCAGGTGGCCTACGCGACTTGGATCTCGGGCTGTGGGCCGCCGGCGCGCGCTGGCAAACCGCGGAGCTTCCGGCGCTCGTGAAGCTAGGCGTGTTGACCGAGCGCGAAGCGACGGAGATCGCGCGCGCAACCGAGTTCCTGTGGACGGTTCGCAATCGGCTACACCGCAGCGCAGGGCGGCGCTCGGATCGGCTCACGTTCAACGAACAAGAGACGATCGCCCGCGACATGGGTTATCGCGTGCAGATCGGTGCGTCAGCCGGCGCCAACGATCGGCAGCTGGCGGGCGCAATGGCTGAAGCGTTCATGTCGGACTACTACCGGCACGCCCGCATCATCACCCGAGCGAGCGAACAGCTGCTCGATCGCGCACTGCCGCGCTTCGACCGCAGGCCTCCCCGTCGTGTGGATCTCGGGCATGGACTGTCTACTTACGGCTTCGCGATCACCTTCACCGACGAGACGAAGCTGCGCGAGCAGCCGGCGCTCGCCCTGGGGTTGTTTTCGACGGCAGTGGAGCGCGATCTGCCGGTGCTTGCCGAGGCGCGTGACGCAGTGGCGCGCGAGAGCGCAGACCCCACGTTTGCGGCCGCGCTGCGAGCGAGTCCTGAAGCGAATGCGCTGTTCGTGAAGCTCGTCGCGACCACGAAGCGCGCGCCGTTCCGCACGGATTCGGTGCTCGCCGAGCTGCACGACGTGGGTTTGCTCGTCGCGATGATCCCGGAGTTTTCACCGGTCGTAGGTCGCGCACACCACGACGTCTATCACGTGTACACGGTCGACGTGCATTCGGTCGCGGCGGTCGATCACTTGCGCGCGTTGATCCGCGGCGAGCTCGACGAGCTGCAGCCGACGGCGTCGAGGCTCGCAACTCAGATGACGCGCTACGACGTGCTCTTCCTCGCGACGTTGCTGCACGACATCGGCAAAGCCGTGCGCGGCAAAAACCACGCGGAGCGCGGGGCTGAGATGTCGCAAGTGATCTTGACGCGGCTCGGGTTCTCCGACGAGAACGTCGAAGAAGCCTGTGCGCTCGTGCGCGAGCACCTCACGATGTACTTGGTCGCGATGCGCCGCGACGTCGACGACCCACAGACGGTTAGTGAGTTCGCGCGCAAGCTGCGCGGCCGCCAACGGCTGCGCGCGTTGTATCTGCTCACCGTCGCTGACTTGTCGACGACGAGCCCGACCTCGATGACTGGCTGGAAAGCCAGCATGCTCGAGAGCCTGTTCCGCGCGACGAACAACTTGTTCGACGGCGATTCACCGGGCGATCCGTCGCGACTCAAGCGCATGCGCGAGGAAGCGGCGCAGTTCTGGGAGCCCGGGCTCGACCCACACTTCCTCGACGAGTTTTGCGACACGATGCCGGAGCGGTACCTGCTCTCGAATACGTCGGCCGAGATCGCGGCCCATGCGAAGGTCGCGATGCAAGTGCGCAACGAGCCCGTGACAGCGGCGCTCGTTCCATCGCGCCATCCAGACGTGGCTGAGCTGTGCGTGGTCACGCAGGGCCGGCGGGCGGGTGAAGCGGGCTTGTGCGTGGTCGCAGGCGACCGGCCGGGCTTGCTCGCCGGAATCACGGCCGCGTTCGCGGCGAATCGTTTGGACATTTTCGCGGCCCAGATTCACTCGCGAAAGCTGTCGGACGGCGCGCTCCAGGCCGTCGACCTATTTTGGGTGCGCGATCCGGTCGAGGGTGCCGCCGGTGTGGAGGCAAAGCTGCCGAAGCTCCAGCGCGACTTGCGGAACGTGATCCGCGGGCGCGTCGAGCCGCGCGACCTCGCCCAAGCGCGCAAGCCTTCCTCGCGCTGGAGCGAGCGGCCCTCGCCGAGCGTGACGACCGAGATCACGATCGACCAGTCGGCGTCGCCGCAACACAGCGTGATCGAGGTATCGACGAAGGACAGAGCCGGTGTGTTGTTTGCAATCGCACAGGCGCTGCACGACCTCGGGATGTCGATTGCGCTCGCGAAGGTCAGCACGGAGGGAACGCGTGCGACCGACGTGTTCTACGTAACCGAAGAAGACGGCTCGAAGCCGGCAACCGAGGCGCGTGTCGCCCAGGTGCGAAACGCGTTAGTCGCAGCCCTCGATCCAGTACCCGTGCAGAAGCTGGCCTAGGGCCCGCCCTACGGTTTGATTCGGCTCGCGGTGCGCATCGCGAGCGCCATGCAAGTGATCATCGGATTCACGCCGGGCGCGCTCGGAAACGCGCTCGTGTCGCCGATCCACACCCCACGCGTGTCGTGCAGCTCACCGGTCGGCTTTGCGACGCTGGTCCCGGGGTCGCGCCCCATCCGCGCCGATCCCATCTGATGCGCGCTGAACAGCGTCAACCGATTCGGCTGCTCGTGCCCGACTTCGATTTGTGTCAGCCACTCCGTGAGATTGTCCCCGCGCGTCCACTCGT
>DASRXR010001044.1:0-6356 GCA_035687405.1 Polyangiales bacterium | reverse complement strand
CACCTTGGGAATGGCCCATCGCGCCGACTTTAGTCGTGTCGAGGTGGTTGTAGTAAGGGCTCGCGCGTCAGCCGTCGCTGCGAACGCGAAGTCCAACGCTCTAGTCATCGCGTTGTTGCCGCCACCCACCCAGCGTGAGTTCGCGGCGACGACGAAGAAGCCTTGCGAAGCGACGTAGCGCAGGAGCGCGCCGTAGTCTTCGGTCTTGGCGCACGTGCCGTTGCCCCACGTGATGATCGGAACCTTCTGACTTCGATCCACTGGGCGGGGCGGTAGATCGTGTAGAGGACGAAGTCGATCCCGTCGGTCTCCAACAGCGGTGCGCTCTCGTCCGGATCTTCTCCGAACGATGCGACCACTGCGGCGCAACTTGCGCCGCCATCGGAGTCGCCGGACGCGAGCCTGACTTCGAAGCCCTTGCCGAGGTTGCGCTCCATCACGGCGCCGTACGAACCGAGTGGGATCTTGGTTCCAGCTTGCGTGGTGAGTACCGCATGGCCCGAGATCTTCCATGCGCCACTGAATCGAGGTGCGGCTCAACCGGCCTGCTCGGCGCGCGGGCCTGCGGCGTTAGGCGAGTCGCTGCCGCCAGCGACCTTCGGCGAAGGCTTCCAACACTTTCTTGGCGCGACCCGAGTCGATCGCAGTGAAAGACTGAGCCTTGCCGAAAAAGTCGTTCAAACCGGGAATGCTCGCGAGCTCCGCACGCGTGGCTGCCGAATAACCCATCGACCAGTTGTCGAACACGCGCTTCGAAATTGGTTCGGTCAAAACCTTTGTCACGTGGACGTGTCGCGAATCGAGGAGGATCTTGGCGTACAGCGTGTCGACGGCATCCGCCTCGCCTTCGAGGATTTGGAAGAAGCTGCCTTCCGTGTACAGCAACATGCCGGTCAGGCCGAGTCGCTGATTTTTCTCACGCGCCTTCTCCAACAAGCTCGCGATGGCTGGCGTTTCGAGAGGTCGACTGGCTGCGCTGGCGTAGATGCAATGGATCAGGGATGACATGAGTCCTCAATGTCAGTGGAGGGAGCGATCCCATTCCGCGACGAGGTCGCGCACGCTCGTGAGTGAGCTGAGCATCTCGTCTGCGTTCGGCCCCGGCATGTGAGGCCTCAAGGATTTTTCGAGATACGCCATGGCTTGGTGCACATCGCTGAAGAATTTCTGTGGATAAGCTTGGCGCGCCACGAGTGCCAGCCCCGTCGCCACGCTGCGCACGGCCGACGACTGTAGCGAGTTGCCTTCGAAGACGACTGCAGACGCTTTGATATAGCTACTGCCACGCTTCATGAACTCCGCGACCGCTTCACGCGCAGGCTTACTCGGTAGCGGTGCACGCACATCGATAATCACGATCAGGCCGATGCCGTCAGGGTGCGTACTTGCAAACCTTTCACATTCGGTCTGTAGCTCGCGAGCGCCCTCTACAGTTGTGAGGACGCGCCACATGATCACGAACAGATCGTCGAAATGTGCGAGTGCGTGGTTCACCCTCGCGCGGACCAACACCGCTGGCGGTCGTACTGAGTCGTGACGGCGGGCGGTGCTCTCTACTTCCGGCTTAACTCGCACGATTGGACAACATAGCTTAGTTCGAGCCTAAAAGAGTGAGGCCGTTCAGTTGAGCTTGCAGCTCAGAGCGGCACAGCCCGGCTCGCTCGAGTTCGCGCTGACTTGATTGCCGATTTGCTAGCCACGTCGAGAAAGCGATGTAAGTCAGCCACGGCGTTGTCAGTCTGGGGCAGTCTTTTCCGGCGTCCCATTGATCCTGTTCGATCCGCGCGGGGTCGGATGCTCCAGCCCCGCGCCGCTGCTGCATTCGACTCGAGCCATGGCGCGCGATGCGATCGAGCTTCTCGATGCGCTCGAGATTGCCCGCGCGCATGTCTTCGGGCTCTCGCTGGGTGGCATGGTCGCGTCTTGGATCGCGGTGGATGCGCCCCAGCGCGTATCTCGCCTCGTGCTGGCTGCGACGTTGCCGGCTTCGCGTTTTGTCGCGCAACGTGTTTTCGCCGAGCTGATTCGGCTCGGAGTTTGTCTCCTCGCGCCTGGCGTCTCAGCCGAGGTCGCCCTGGTTCACGGCATTCTCTCGCTCGAGTTTTATCACGGACAGCCCGAACGAATCCGTGCCATCGACCACTCGCTTGCAGCGTTCCCTACGTCGCCGCACGACCTCGTCGCGCTCACGGTCGCGGCACTTCGCCACGACGCCCGCGCCTGTTTGACGCAGGTGCGGGCGCCGACGTTGCTCCTCTTAGGCGATCGCGATCCGATCGTGGGCATGCACGCCGAGCACGAGTTGTTGATCGACATCCCACAGGCTTCGTTGGTAGTCATACCGGGCTCCGGCCACGACATCTCACTCGAGAGGCCGGAGCTCGCGGCGGCTCGTATCATCGAGTTCCTAGGCTGCGCAGGTCCCGTCGACGCCGCACTAGGATGATTGTACGGTCCAGCAGACGAGGTGAAGTCATGAAGTTTGCTACCGTCCTTCGCGCGCACGCACTAACGTCATTGCTCGCGGCCGTAAGTTGCAGTGACGGTGGCAAGAGTGACAGCGGCATAGGCACTGCCGGGACGAGCGGTACTGGTGGTGCAGCCGGAATGAACGCGCCTTCTGCCGGGGCGGGCGGTGCTGCAGCTGTCGGCGGCGGGAGAGCGTCCGGGGCTGCTGGCAGCACACCCGGTGCAAGTGGATCGGGAGGCGGGGCTGGCAGTGCGGGCGCGGGCGCGAGTGCTGCGGGTGCGGGTGGATCGAGCGCAGGTAGCGGTGGCGCGGCCGGGAGGACCGCGAGTGCGGGCGCGGGTGCTGCTGCCGGTGTGGGCGGAACGACCGCCGGTGCAGGCGCGGCTGGCGGCGGTGGTGGTGCCGCTGGTGGCGGCGCATCGCCGATGATGAACCTGTTCGTCAGCAGCTCGACGAGCACGACGGCCAATCTCAACGGTTTGAGCGGCGCAGATATGCGCTGTCAGACGTTGGCCGAAGCGGTCGGTGCCGGCGGCAAGACTTGGCGTGCGTACCTCAGCGCGGAAAACCCTGCGACGAACGCAGCCGACCGCATCGGTCCCGGGCCGTATTACAACGCGCAAGGCACGATGATCGCGGCCGATAAGGCGTCGCTTCACGCGCGCGCCGGCGACGCGACGCTGTTTCTCACGGAGAAGGGTGCGAAGGTCAACGGGCAGTGGATCGGCTCACCGACTCCGAACGAACACGACATTCTCACGGGCACGCAACGAGACGGTACGCTTGCGACCGGAATGACTTGCAGCGATTGGACTGCGACGAGCGGCATGTCGCAGGTCGGTCACTCCGACGGCCTCGGCCCCAATCAAGCCACGAGCGGCATGTATTCATTCTGGAACTCGGTGCACACCGGGCAGTGTGGCAACACGGCACCCGGTGGCGGTGCGGGACGGATCTATTGTTTCGTCGGACCGTGATCAACCGATCAAGTCGCGCCACGTGACCAGCGCGACCAGTGTCAACAACGCGAGCATGCCCGTTGCGTGCACGAGCGCTTCGAACTTCGCGCTGGGTTTGCGATGTGTCACGAGCTCGTAGGCTAAAAAGGTTAGGCGGCCTCCGTCGAGGAACGGCAACGGCAAGAGGTTGAAACAACCGAGCGCGACCGAGATCAGGATCAAGATGCCGGCGTAGTCGTAGAGACCTTGCTCGGCACGTTGTGCGACGAGTTTGCCCATGCCGACCGGACCCATCAGGCCTTCGGTCGAACGATGTGCGACGAGCTCCGCGATCCCGGCGAGGTTCAACACTGTGAGCGTGTACGGAACGACAACCGCAAGACGCGCAGCTTCGATCACGGATTTGCGAACGTAGTGTGATTGGGACGGCGCTTTGCTGGCAGTGGCACTGGCAGCGACGTTCGCGGGCTGATTCGGCTGGGCGGGTGGTGCCTCGCGCCAACCGGTCAGTGCCAGCGCAAATACGAGCACGGACGCCGTGAGATAGTTCGCGACTGGCCCGGCCAAAATCGTGAGTGTCCGCGCGAGCACACTTTTATTCGGATAGAGCGTCGGGTCATTCGGGGCGATCGGCTCTGCGGGGTTCATGCCCGCGATGGTCACCGAGCCCAGAAACGGGATCGCGCACAGCTGAAAGGTGGTTCCGCTGCCTTTCGGCTGATACTTCGCGAGCACCGGACCAAACCCGATGCTGAAGTGGGTCACGCGAATGCCGAACTTTCCGGCAATCCAGTAGTGGCCGGCCTCGTGGACGATCACGAGCAGGGAGATTCCGAAGATGGCAGCGAGGACTTGCAGCACGGGGGCTCGTTCGGCCGCACACCTGTGCCCACACGGCGAACGAGGTGGCGATACGATCGACTCCGCGCGCGCCCGAAAGTTCCCAGGTTCGAGCCGCGAGACACGTGTCAGCCCGCGACCTTCGACGCCGGCTCGACGCTCGCGCCATACAGCAATCGATTCGTCGCGCGCAACATGACGCAGGTTAGTCCTGTCACGCACATTCGTTCCATATCGGGATCGGGCCGAGCTTCGTGCTGTTCGGAACCAAGCCGGACGTCGGCACAATCGCATGGGTGGCTTCGGTCGGATTTGCGATCGGTGATTTCGAGATCGGCCTGGGTGCACGACTGATGTCGATTTTGGTCACGCGCATCAAGGACGTGAACTCCGAAGACAACACGTTCGTGCGTACGCAATCGATGGTGACGCCGATCGTACAGTTGGGTGTGGGCCTTTAGTCTTGTGGCTCTGACAACTGTCGCGCGAAATCGAATCGGGCCGCGACGGCGGCGCGAGGGCGTGGCGTCACGGGGACGGGCACTGGCGACGGCAGTTCGCACGCGCGACGGCAGTTCTGACTTTGGTCTTTTCGCAGTAGGGGCGGCCGATATGTAACCTCAGTGGCCAATCGGTCCAGCAACGGAAAGGCCGTTCATCCCGCCTACGATCGAGGCACGGCGAATACGCATGTTGCTGTGATTGCGCTCACAGTGTCGCGGTGCGATGCGTGATGACTAGTTGCGTGTGCGACTCGAACCGAAAGACTGGCGCCGCTGGCGAAACTGGTATGTCGTGCCGCTTGCCGCACTCGCAGGTTGCTTGTTCGGTTTTCTGCTCGGCCCATCCGTTTTCCACCTCAGCGTCCCCGGATTCGCGGCTGGTGCGGCCGCTCTCATCGGGATGTGGTGGCGTGAAGAGCGGCGACGCTCGAAGCGCGCGCAACACAAATCGGGGAACGGCAGTTTGTTCCCCGATTCGCGCTCCTCAAGAAACCCGGGCGACTCGTGCCACGTAGACTTGCATAGGGCTGAGGCAAGCGCCCAACCAAAAGCAGCGCGGACCCGTTCGAGCAAGAACCGGAACGCGCGCGCAACGAGAGCCAACGAGGCGCCGCGCGCCACGTAGACCCCTCCCGCTCGACGCATCGAAGCAGCCGATCGCTGCATGCACGCCACTCTCCGTGTTGCCAGCCCGATAGTGGCCACCCACCCGAACCCAGCCGACCACCTAGCGAGCACGCGCTCTATCTCGCTGCGTCCGCGGCGGCTCGTCGGGAGGGACCGCGAGGTTGCCGAGGTCACCGAGAGCGTCGTGTCTTCATCGGTGACCACGCTGATCGGACCGGGCGGCGTCGGCAAGACAGCGCTTGCGATGACGGTAGCGGCTTCCAGTGCCGAGCACTTTCCCGATGGCGTCGTCGCGGTGTGGCTCGGCTCGCTGCGTTCTGCCGAGCTCGTCGGCGCCGAGGTGGCGGCTGCCCAAGTCGGGCGGGCGGTCGTATGCGGATGCGCTTTCTGAGTGGCTCGCGGAGCGTGACGTCTTGTTGTTGCTCCACAACTGCGAGCACGTCGTGTCCGCCGTGGCCGACCTGGTCGACGCGCTGACGGTGCGGCTGACACGGTTGCGTATCCTCGCGACGAGTCGCGGGCCGCTATGGGTCGACGGTGAGATGAGCTATCGGCTCGCGCCGCTGCCGGTAGTGGGCGCAGACGCGAGCCTCGCGGACGTCGCGGCGAGCCCGGCCGTGCAATTGTTTCGCGAGCGGGCCGCGGCGCGGATGCGGGATCCGCTGGGCACCGAGCGGGACAGCCGGCTCGCCTCTGAGATCTGTCGGCGTCTCGACGGACTGCCGCTCGCCATCGAGCTCGCGGCGGCGCTCGCGACCGGGCTGGATCTGGAGGACATCACTTCGCACCTCGACGATGTGTTCAACCTGTTGCCGCAACTGGCGCGGCGTGCTGACGGCGCTCAACGCTCGCTGCGCGCGACGGTCGACTGGAGCGACACGCTGCTCAGCGTCGAGGAGCGGCGGCTGCTCGGTCGGCTTTCGGTCTTTGCGGGCGGCTTCGACCTGACCGCCATTC
>DASRXR010001043.1:0-10956 GCA_035687405.1 Polyangiales bacterium | reverse complement strand
GTCGGGATTCGTTTGCTGAATGTAGTGCCCGCTCTGCGGTGAGATCTTGTGCGTGCTGCGAGACGACAGCGTAGCAAGATCAACTTGCAGCTCTTGCCACAGCTGCTCCCAGACGACGTGGCCCTCAGCAGTCAGACAATCGTCCCCATTGCACTCGGATTCAATCGTCGGGTCGTGCGATAGAACGCGGAGGGGCAGGTCGCCAAAGTTGCCTGCTTGAAGGGCAAGCTGACGACTGCGCTCCCAGTCGAACGGCTCCTTAGATGGATCGCGATAAGCTTGCTCGACGGATTTCTCCATCCATGTCCAATCGCGCGCACTAAGCCGCTCGCGCGCACGGACGTATTGTGCTGGATGAGAGGAATCGATCAATACCAGCGCGGCCACCTCGTCCGGATATGCATGGGTATACACGCGCACGTGCATGCCCCCGAGTGAGTGGCCCACGAATACGAACGGCGGCCGAACATTTGCGCCGCGAAGCAGTGCGTGCAGATCGGCGGTGACCTTGCCACTATCTGTGCGATCGGGCCGGTGCGAGCTCAGACCGAGGCCAGCGCGGTCGTATACACAGACGCGACTCACTCCTGCGATCCCGAGGATGAGTTGGTCGCTCCAGCTCGCAGCCGAGTCGTCGAAGCCTGTCTCCATGACGACAGTAGGGCGACCGACTCCTGTGCATGCGATCGCCAACGAATAGCCGCCGACATCCACGCGCTCGGTAAGGTCCGCGTTCTCCGCCCCGGAGTCGCGGCCGATCGGCTGCTTTGTCTGTGGCGTTCGTTCGCCCATCGCGCACCCCGCGAGGCAGAGTAGACCCACAACTGCACGGTGCGCGCGTGCGTGTTTCCCCCCGGACATGCGAGGAACACTAGCACCAAACTTCTTTCGCCTTCGCACGCACTCCCTTGCGGCCTTTGGCGGACTCACGTCTCTTACCTTTGGCGCTTCGCCCAGTCGAGCACATCTGCCAGTGCGGCGGGCACTTGCTGCGCTGACAGATTCAGCGGCGGGTAGGTTGGGCCTCTCGGCCTGCGCTTGCGGTGCGCGTTGAGCTCGCCCGTCGCACCGAGTGCCTTGCGCAGCTGAGATCTTTCCTCCGCAGGGTGATGCCCTTCTGACGTACGCGTACGGTCGACTGCGTTGGTGCGAAGCGTCTGCTCAGGCTCTAGCTTCTGATGCATGGACGTCGTGGAATCGCCCGAGCAGACGCGCAGCGGCGAGCCGCTGCTGAGTCTGCGGCTGCTCTCGGGTCTGCTTCCAGAACTTGGGCGCGAGCTCGAGGACGGCGTGCTTCGGCCAGTTCGGCAAGAGTGCCAGGACGTCGCGCAGATACGCCCATGGCTCAATGTCGTGGAGCTTGCAGCTAGCGATGAGACTGGTCGCAATGGCATTCCATTCGGCGCCGTCGTCACTTCCGCAGAAGTTCCCATTCGCCCGCCCGACCACCTGCCGGCGCAGCTCGAGCTCACTCAAATTGTTGTGTGTGTCCTGATAAGTCGCGGACGCCTCCCTGGTGGGAGTCCAGGCCGGTCAGCTGTCGCTCCGACCGGAAGCACCCGAGGCGGCTCTGGAGGTGACGAATGAGCTGAAGCACTTCGGGAAACGGCCCTCATGGAGGGTCAGCGCGTCGTGCGGGCCGTAACGCGAGTGAACGCTAAGCAGGCCTCGAAAAGCTAACGTGGGCGGCGACCCGCCATAATAACGGGGAAGCCCGCTGTCATCGGTGAAGAGAGCGATGCCAATCGATGAGCCCACCGGGGTAGTGGCGACAGCACGCACGACAAGGGCAAACGCGGAACAGGAGAAGCCTGCGATGGTGGGTCGAGCGCGTGGCGGCGGTCGATTCAACGGCGAACCCGCGAGGGAGATCGCCGGCCACCGCAGGTGGCGGATGGGCTCGTAGTACCCGTGAGGTCGGGTAACGCCGAAAGAGGGAAGGAGCCCTGATCGAATCGGAGCGGAACACGTGACAAGATCCAGGGAGATTGGCGTGAGCCTAACAACCCCATCAATGGTTCAGACGTTACAGACGACGCTGCACGCGAAAGCTAAAGCCGAACCGAGCTACCGCTTCTACAGCCTTTGGGACAAGGTATGCCGAGCTGACGTACTTCGGGAAGCCTGGCAACGCTGCCGACGAAACGGCGGCGCTGCAGGATCCGACCGCGTCAGCTTCAAGGATATCGAGTCCGCGGGGATGGAGCAGTGGCTTGGCCGTCTGCAGCACGAGCTTCGACTCAAGCAATACGAGCCGGGGCCCCTGCTGCGAGTGTGGATTCCAAAGAGCAACGGTGGACGGCGCGGACTCGGGATACCGACTGTTCGGGATCGCGTGGTTCAGGCGGCCGTCGTTGTTGTGCTCACTCCAATCTTCGAAGCCGATTTGAGGCCCGAACAGTACGGGTTTCGACCTCGACTTGATGCAAAGACCGCGCTGCGCCAGGTGCACCAGCACCTGACGCTGCATGGACGTACCCATGTTGTCGATGCGGATCTGACTGACTACTTCAACACGATCCCTCACGGGGCGCTGATGAAGTGCGTCGCTCGTCGCGTCGCCGATGGCACGTTGCTGTCAACGATCAAGGCGTGGCTTGAAGCGGCGGTCGTCGAACGTGAGGGTAATCGCGAGCGACGCAGCACGGAAGCACGAGACCGAAGTCGTGGAACGCCACAAGGTGGAGTCGTCTCTCCATTGTTGGCGAACCTATACTTTCGCCGTTTCGTGCTCGCTTGGCAGCGTAGTCGTGAAGCACAGATGTGCAGAGGCGCGATCGTCAACTACGCGGATGATCTGGTTATCTGCTGTGCACCGGGAACCGGTGGCGTGGCGATGAACAAAGTGCGTGAGTTGATGCAGCGTCTTGGCCTGAGCGTAAATGACAAGAAGACGCGCTTGGTGGATGCGTCCACTGAGCAGTTCGACTTCCTCGGTTACACTGTCGGCCAGTTCTATGGCAGACACGGCAAGCAGTTCCTAGGAACGGCACCGTCGAAGAAGTCGATCAAGCGAGTGCGCAAAGCAATCCACGATGAGACGTCGTCCCGGTGGAACACGACGACAGTTGAGGAGCGAGTGCGGTGGATCAATCAGATCCTTCGTGGCTGGTGCGGGTACTTCAACCAAGGACCTGTGCAGACAACTTACACGCTTCTGAGCAGCTACACCGAGCGACGACTTCGACGATGGCTCATGCGCAAGCACAAACGGCGAGGCACGGGGTACCGCCAGTATTCCGACGAGATGCTGTATGAGCAACTCGGCCTCTATAAGCCGGTGGCGCCTGGCAGGAGACAGCTGAGCGCGAAGGCGTGATCGATTCGATGAGAGCCGGATGCGGGAGAACTGCACGTCCGGTTCGACGAGAGCCCGCTGGAGACGGAGTCACGGCAAGCCGGACTGAGGCGCGCGTACCGAAAGGGCGCGCAGATGCCACCGGAAGTCTACAACCACCGCGCCAGCGGGCTACTCTACCGAGACGCAGTCGACCGTCTTCGAGAAATCGACTCAGCGACTCGCGGTGGTTGACCAAATAGTTCATCGCTTTCGCGACCGGCGATTCATCGCCCAGCTTGGGTCGCTCTTGCTCGACCCATCGATAGAGTCGCTTCAGAATCGGTTCGGCGGCGACACGGCGCTTCTGCGTGTCGGTGATTCCGGTGCTCAGATCCGTCGCGGCGTCATGCGCGTCATAGAGCAAACCGATGAAGCCGATCCCGACCAGCGCGCGCTCACGATCGGCGGCAAGCGCTTCGTACAGATACCGGCGCGCATGCGCCCAGCACGACACTTCGATGATGCCCGGCTCGTTGCGATACAGCTCGTGGTAAACGCTCGAGGCATCCGCGATCACGTAGCCGGTTACGCTCAAAGCCCAAGCTTCGCGCTCGCCGGCTTCTGCCACTTCTTCTTCGTGCGGTTGTATCCATGCACCGTCTCGAGCTTCGTGTGCTCGGTCTGATCCATGATGGCTGGCGGCCCCGTTCTTTTTCGCTTCGGTTACGAATCCGGAACGCAGCGAATGGCCCGAGAGCTGGGGCGTTGGCAAGCCTGCTTTCTTGGTGAGGCGTTTGATGATGACGGCCACCGCGAAGGCGGTGAGGCTCGAGGATGCGAGCGCAGAAGCAACAGCTCCCCGACATCTTGTTCTTACGCGAGCCCGTACGCAGGATAGAGCGGCCCAACCCCAACCGTACGGCTTGCTCGCAGGCTGAACCACTCCGCGAGGATCATCGGGCACGTCGGACGACACCCGGTCTATTCTGAGCTAAAGCTGCTTCTTCGTAGAGGCCACAACGATGTGGCAAACGTGCAAGGGCTCCAATGAATACTTCAGCGCAGTCAGGTCCGAAGCTTTCGTCCGGTATCGACGGGCTTGACAATGTACTCGAAGGCGGCTTTTTGCAGCGGGGCTTTTACCTGATCCAGGGAGACCCGGGGTCAGGCAAGACCACACTCGCGCTCCAGTACATCCTGTCACGGCTACGGCTTGGTGAGCGGTGCCTCTACGTCACGCTCACGGAATCACGCCGCGACCTCGAGGGCGCATGTGCATCCCACGGCTGGTCACTCGGAGGCTTGGAGCTGGTTGACTTGACCCGTTCCGCCACGCTCGACGCGGACAGTCATACCTCGGTCTTCCACCCTGCCGACACGGAGTTGACGGAACTCACGAACGTCATTCTGGCCGCGGTCGCGCGCGTCAAACCGCAGCAGGTCGTGTTCGATGGGCTCGCGGAGCTTCGTCTCTTGTCGGGCGACCCGTTACGATATCGGCGGCAGCTTTTGTCGCTCAAAGAGTTCTTCGCTCGCCAGCAGGCGACGGTTCTATTGCTGGACGATCGCAGCGGCAAAACGAGCGAGATGCAGCCCGAGAGCCTCGTCGGCGGCAACATCGTGCTGGAGTATTCCTTACCGGCGTATGGTCGGGCACGGCGACGCCTGTTCGTTTCCAAGGTGCGTGGTTCACGTTTTCGCGAGGGCTACCATGACTACGACATCGTCAGGGGCGGTGTTCAGGTGCATCCGCGGCTCGTAGCGGCCGAGCACCACACCCTCTTCGAAAAATCCCTTCATTCGAGCGGAATCCCCAACCTCGACGCCATGCTGCATGGCGGGCTCCATGACGGCTCGACCACGCTTTTGGTGGGCCCTGCGGGGGTCGGCAAGTCCACGCTCAGCATGCAGTTCGTAGTCGAAGCGATGAAGCGAGGTAAGAAGGCAGCGGTCTACGCATTCGACGAGGTCCTCCACATCCTCATCGAACGCAGCGAGAAGCTCTGCATCGGAAAAGCTGGGGGGTTCCAGTCGTATGTGGACGACAGCCTGCTTCATGCGCAACAGGTGGATCCCGCGGAACTTTCACCCGGAGCGTTCGCGCAGGAGGTGCGTCGCGCGGTCGACGCCGGCGCCTCCGTCGTCGTCATCGACAGCCTGAATGGTTATTTGAGTGCGATGCCAGAAGAGGGTGTTCTCACCACCCATCTGCATGAACTTTTCGCGTACTTGAACCAGCAAGGTGTGCTGACGATCATCGTGGTCGCGCAGCATGGGATGATCCCGGGCCCAAGCTCGCTGCAAGGGATCCACGTCAGCTACCTAGCGGACACAGTACTTCTGTTCCGATACTACGAAGCGCCCGGTGAGATCTGCCAAGCGGTGGGCGTCTCCAAGAAGCGCACAGGTTCCCACGAACGCGCGCTTCGCCAGCTCTGGATCGATGCTTCTGGTGTCCACGTCGGAGAGCCTTTACGCCACATGCTCGGAATTAGCGGGGTGCCTCAGTATGCGAGTGGGGCGTACAGCCCTGAATGACTGGACGCGCGTCCAAGCGTGGGCATGATCAGTACTCGTGACGCAGGCTGGAAATGACGACTGGAGAGACCAGCGCGTACTGGTTTTGATGCCAACCACGCGTGATGCGGAGCGTGCGACGGCGCTCCTCGGCGAGGTTGGTGTGCACAGCTCGGTTTGCGCGGACCTGGCAGCCATCTGTCGTGAGCTAAATGTCGGCGCCGGTGCCGTGCTGCTGACGGAAGACGCGTTGCTCAATGATGCGGTGGGCCAGATGGCGGAGGCGCTGCGCGCTCAACCAGCGTGGTCCGCGATCCCGATCCTCGTGATCGCGCGTGAGGGCGCGCGTGATCCGGGCGCGCGGTTGCTCCTCGAGCAGTTTACCCATGCAATCGTGATCGAGCGGCCGGTGCGAACCCGCACACTCGTGAGCGTCGTGCACTCCGCGCTGCGCAGCCGGCGGCAGCAGCACGAAGTACGCGATGCGGTCGCGGGCCGCGAGCGTCAGACCGCTGCGCTGCTCGCGCATGACGCGAGCATGCGTTTCGCGCTTTCGGCCGGCAAGCTCGGTTCCTGGGAGCTCGACCTCGCCACCCAGACACTGCAGTCGTCCGCCATCTTCAAGGCGAACTATGGGCGAGGGGCTGACGAGTCTCTGTCGTACGTCGAGCTCCGCGAGTCCGTGCTCCCGCAGGACGAAGCGAGAGTGCTGGCGGCGCTGGAGCACAGCCTGACGACCGGCGCGGACTATGATCAAGAGCATGGCATTCGATGGCCGGACGCGTCGGAGCACTGGGTGCTCATTCGGGGTCGGGTCGCCTACAACGACGCCGGAACGCCCGTTCGCATGATCGGTATCTCGCTCGATGTGACGGATCGCAAGCGCATGGTCGCGGCGCTCGAAGAGTCTCGCCAGGAGCTTGCACGCCAGGCGAAGCAGCTGCGCGCCGCGGACCTGCGCAAGGATGAGTTCTTGGCCACGCTCGCGCACGAGCTGCGGAACCCGCTCGCGCCGATTCGCACCGGGCTCGAGCTCTTGAGCGTCAGTCCGCCGGTCGAGGTGGCCGCGCGAACGCAGGCGGTCATGCGCCGCCAACTGCGTCACATGGTGCGCCTGATCGACGACCTGCTCGATGTTTCGCGCATCACACGCGGCAAGCTCGGGCTCAAGCGAACGCCGGTCACCCTGCGCGAGGTCGTGGACGCTGCCATCGAAGCGAGCCGGCCTCTGATCGAGGAGGGTGGCCACCTGTTGCACGTATCTCTTCCCGACGAGCCGGCTTGGCTCGACGCTGATCTCACACGGCTCGCGCAGGTCGTCAGCAACCTGCTGAACAATTCCAGCAAATACACGCCGCACGGCGGTCGCATCGAGCTGTCGGCTCACCGCGATGGGAGCCTGATCGAGGTTCAAGTCCGAGACAACGGCCGGGGTATCCCGCCGGAGCGTCTAGAGGACGTGTTTGAGATGTTCAGTCAGGTCAGTCGTACGCTCGATCGTTCGGCCCAAGGCGGTCTCGGAATTGGGCTCGCTCTCGTGCGCCGCTTGGTCGAAATGCACGGTGGGACGGTCAGAGCCTGGAGCAGCGGCCTAGGGACCGGAAGCACGTTCACGGTGCGGCTACCGGAGGTCGCGAGAGAGAACGTCGCGCTGTCGCTCCCGGCGGCGCAGCCCACGGCCGCGCCGCGGCAACGAATCCTGGTGGTCGACGATAACGAAGATGCGGCCGAGCTTCTTTCCGCGATGCTGCGGCGCGCGGGGCACGAGGTCTCGACTGCCGCCGATGGGCCGCAGGCCCTCACAGAAGCCGCAGCCGTTCGCCCCGAGGTGATCATCCTCGACATCGGTATGCCTCTTATGAGTGGTTACGAGGTCGCTCGCGCCTTGCGCCAACAGCCTCGCTTTGCCGATACCACACTGATCGCGCTGACCGGTTGGGGGTCGAAGCAAGACAAGAGCAAGGCGCTGGACGCGGGCTTCGACCATCACCTCACGAAGACAGTCAGCACGACGGAGCTTGAACGGGTCCTGGGGTTACTCGCGGATCGTGTCGGAAACGGCCGGGCCGCGCTGTCTTGATCCCGTCGCGGAGCGGACACGCCGCCGGGGGCCCCTGCCTGGTCGGACTCGCGTGGACGCGCTACCCCTTACCGCGACTTTTCGCAGCCAGGGAGCCGGTACCCCGGTTCGGTCCTGCAGCGTTTGATGCGCCCGCTCAACACGTCCTTTGGCCGCCGGCGTGTTCGCGCAAATCACATCGATATTGAGCTCCTGCATCGCGCGACCGAACTGCGTGTAGAGCGACGGGCTTGCCATGCCGTTGCAGGTATCGTTCTGTTGCCGCGAAATAATCGAATGTCGATTCGGAACGTGCAAAGCGCAGCTCCATCAATTGCCCGGTCGCATCATCGACAAAAACAGGAGCGTGCAACGCGGCCCACGGTCCTCAAACCATTCATGATCGCAACCGTCGATTTGGATCAGCTCACCAAGGCAATCGCGCCGATGCCGAGGCGTACATCCGTTCGACCTGGCGCAAGCTGAGCCCGAGAAGTCTTGCGACCTCAGCCTGCTCGTGCGGCGTTCTGCGATGCGCTGCATGTGAGCGGCGCGATCAAGTTCTGTCGTGCTCATGGTTACCAAGCGCTGTTCCATGTCGGGGGCGCGAGGTTGCTCGACCCGACATTTCTACTTTGGTAAAACCCGACATTTGCATTTTGCGCTTACAGTCCTACTTCGCAGAAGAAGGATTATGTAAACTCAACGTGGGGGTGCTCGGTCTTGGCATTCGGTGAGATCGTGGGCGGGCCGCAGTCTACGGCAGTTCTGTACAGCACCCAAACCTGTGCGCCGCCAGGTCTGGACGGACGCTCGCGCGCGACTTCGATCACGCTGCGGTCGGTTGTTCGAGGAGACGAGCCGAGCACGCTGAATGCGGAGCTGCGCGACGGGTGAGATGGTGCTGCGCGGACGCAGACATCGCATTCGACTGCGCGAGGACCCTCACCCAATCGCCCTGTACGGGCATAGTGGCCGCGCCAGGATCCGCTCTGCATAGGCTGCCACATCCGGTAGATCGGCAGTCATCCCTTGGACGCGGGCCCAAGCTACTGCGTAGCTGACGAAGATGTCGGTGATGGAGAAGCGGTCCTCGACCAGCCAGGTTTTGCCCTTTAACGCCCCGTCGAGGACGGCTAGGCCACGCTTTGCTTCCTTGGCGTTCTGTTCATAGACCGCCGGGACGCGCTCTTCCTCCGAGTAGATGAAGCGATTGCGGGCGGTATGCCAAAGATTGGCCTCCACTTCGGCCAGGGTGAAGGCTGTCCACTGGTCGTGCAGGGCCCGCGCCCAAGTGCCTGAGGGTGCGATGAGACCCGCCTCGGGGTGGCTATCGGCGAGCCATGTACAGATGGCGGCGGACTCGAAGAGTGGGCGGCCGTTATCACGCAGCGCTGGCAGCTTCGACATGGGATGGATCTGCGCTAGCTCGGGCATGGCGAATACCTCACGCCCCTCGATGCTATCGAATGGAATGCCGAGCTCCAGCAGTGTCCAGCGCACGCGCGCCGAGCGCGTCGGCTGCAATTCGTAGAGGACGATCGTCATCGGTTCTTCTCCTTGCGGCGGTGCGGCGCGAGGGCCGCGTTCATCCAAAGGACGAAGGGAGGTCCGCGGTTCCGACATGGCAGGTGCCATATTCCGCTCATTGGAACGAGGGCCACCGGCTCCACAGCTGCGAAAAGTCGCGGTAAGCGCCCAACGTGGGCGACAGCGCTTCGCCGCGTCGACCAATGGCAGACAGACACGCAAGGCACGGCGGGATGTCCAAATCACGGGCGCTTCGATCAGCGCCGTCTTTGGCCGGAAGTTGTCGCGGTAGAACGCATGAACTTTCGTCGGCTCCGCGACGAGTTCAACCACACGCGGCTGCGATTGCCGCGCGAGATGATCAGTCACGGCGTCGAACAGCACGTCGATCCGAGAGAAATCATCTCCGACGTAGCCGAAGCTGGCGATCGTGAAGCCGCTACGCGTTTCTGTGTGACCCGCCGCGACCGGAACCTCGATCGAGCTCACGATTGGGCGATCCGGCGCCGCCTCGCTCTCCCGCTGGATCATGCTTGCCCCCGTTGTGACGGTCCCAGTGTAGCGTCGCCGCAACCGTCTCCGGCGTGACTTGGGCGATAGTTGATGAGTCAGTCTAAGCCTGCAGCCGCTGGCGGCGTCTAACGCTGCCGCGACCGCAGCGCACAGTCGCGCAGAAAGTGTGCGCCCGGCGCTCCGCTACATATCCGTTGCGCTCTTCTTTGCCGCAATCCTCGGGCGCTGCGTCGCTAGCGACGAACGTCACTCCCGCAGAGAGGGCATCTTCAGCCGTCTGCTGCAGCGGATCGGAGCGATCAGCTACGGTGTCTACCTCTTCCACTTCTTCTTCGTGCTGAGCATCGGTCGCCTCGTCAAACCTGCCCTCGGCTCCGGGCTGCTCGCCTTTGTCACAATGCTGCTTGCAGCTACTAAGCTGCGGAGCGATCGAGCGCCTCGGCACGGCTGAGCACGTGCACCGGTCGCCGAAGCGGACCCAAGATGCGCGGCATCGCGGCATCCCACCGGTCGCTCAGCTGCAGTGCGCGTAGTTGCAGGATCTCGTTACCACTGTGGTGCTTCCACCGCGCTCCGCAGCGCTTCATGCGAAGGCTCACGAGAGATTTGCATGTGGCCTCCACGGCGCCGCTGCCTATCGGCAATCCATGGAAGCGTGCTTCGGCGTAATGCATGAGCGAAGCGCGGTTTTGGAAGTACCGAAGCGGATCGCCGACAGGCCGGTTACCGGCGGCATCACGCGCGCTGCGCATGCCGGAGTTCTCCATCGCCTCGATCACACGCCGCGCGCCGCCAGTCTTCTCCAGCAGCCACGCCTTCCAGCGCCGGAATGTGCCAGGCCACGCTTTCTCTCGACTCTCGAGCAAGCGTGCTGCCGCAGCGAGGTATTCCAGCGCGTGCCACGCGTCGACCAGCCTGATCGGTTCGATGCCGAGCGTTCTTGCGTTGAGATGCCGGGCGAACAAGCCCCAAATCTCAGGTGCGCCATCGGCGAGCAAGACCACCGGCAACGGGCCTGTACGTTGACGGATCGTCAGCACATCCTGCAGCAAGCGCC
>DASRXR010001042.1:0-2547 GCA_035687405.1 Polyangiales bacterium | reverse complement strand
ATCAGTGCGATGTCCGGCTCGAGTGAAGACACCATGCTCACGACGTCGGCCGCGAACATCTCCTCGCTCGTCATCAGCGACATGACTTGCAGGCTGCGCGCGTTGCGCACGACGTGTGCGTTGGTGAGAACGTACCCGTCTTTGCCTTTGATCCGAATTAAGAAGCCCGAACCGCGCCACGTCATGGGCTCGGGGAAGCGGGGGTCCAAGATCGACCCGATCGCAGCATGATTGAATCCGTAAGCGTGGATCTGCACCACTGCGAGCATCGCTGTGCGCGACTCTGCAGCGAGTGAATCCTGAGTTTTACGCATGGTAGTCCTTACGCCTCGCTCGTTACCGCGCGGCGGGACTCTTAGCTTTATCACACTTCGCTTCTGGCCACCGCGTTCGTAGCTTTAGCGTAGCGCGCTACGCGAGGCTGGTCTCGAGCGTCGCCAGAAGCGGTGCGAGATGGCGCTTGATCTTTTCCTTGACCCGCCACTCGAGCTGGCGGGCGCGCTCCCTTGAGACACCGAACAAGCGACCGATGTGGACCAGTGAGTACTCGACGTCGGGATCGGCGAGCAACCGATGTTCGAGAATGAAACGCTCGCGCGCATCGAGCTCGGCGCTGGCGGATTTCACCGCTTCGGACAACTGACTGTTCACGCGCTTGCGTTCGAGTTGTTCTTCCTGGTTCTCGGTCTCGCTCACGTCGCTGAGCGTATCGCCGAGATTGCCTGATGCGTTGCGAAGCGGAGCGTCGAGCGATGCGTCGGGCCGCTCGAGACGCTCGAGGATCACAGCCAAGTCCGCGTGGCTCAGCTTCCACTGCGCGGCGAGCGCGAGCTTCGCTTCAGCCTCGCCGAGTTGCGCCGTCAGCCGTGTGTACTCGCGACGCAAGCGGAAGAAGTACTTCGGCCGCAGCTGACCGCGGCCGCCGCCGACGAGGCTTCGATGCTGCAGAACGTGCGAGAGCATCTCCGCACGGATCCAGTAGTTCGCGTACGTCGCGAAGCGAAGCTCGCGCTCTGGTTCAAAGCGGGCAAGGGCGCGAACCATCGCCGCGTTGCCTTCGGCGATCAGATCTCCGACTGGCAATCCATAGCGCCGGTAGCGGAGCGCGATCGGGATGACGTTTCGGAGGTTCGCAGTCAGCAGTCGCCGGCCCGCAGCTTGGTCGCCTTTCTGCCAAGCCCGCGCGAGAGCGAGCTCATCCTCGCGCGTGAGGGTCGGCAGGCCGCTGATGCGGCGCATGTAGGCGAGGGTAGGGGCGTCGATCGTCGTGGTCATGTTCAGCCTTTGAACATGTTTTGAACAGATAGAGCCCGGCGTCAACCTGTTCAAACGTCGCGGATGTTGTTTGCACAAATACGCGGCACTAAGGGCGATTTTGTCACGCCGAAGCGGTCCTGGCGGATCGGGTGGAGAGCGTTCAAAACCTGTGCAATGTCGGGCCTGGGTCCGACGGTTCGGCTACGAGGACGAGGACGAGGACGAGGACGAGGACGAGGACGAGGACGGCTACGAGGACGGCTACGAGGACGCGCACGCGCACGGCTACGAGGACGAGGACGGCTACGAGGACGAGGACGGCTACGCGGACGAGGACGGCTACGAGGACGAGGACGGCTACGCGGACGAGGATTCGTTCACACCAACGAGGCAGTGAAACTGTCGGCCCAGCGTTCGAGATCCTGGAAGTCCGCGAGGACCGTGACGCCGTCTGCGCCGTGGAAGCCGCCGCCGCCGGCTAGAATTGGGAACTCCGGTCCGAGTGCAGATCGCAGGGTCGCGCATTCGGCGAGGAGCCGCATCGAATCGGTCCCGGTCGCAGCGCTCAGTACGATCGCGCGAGCCGCGTGCTGCGTCACCGCTTCCGCGATCTCGATGGCCGGCAGATCTGCACCGAGATACACGACTCGCACGTTGTTCAGCGCGAGCGTGAATGCCGCCATCTGCAGCCCGAGCGCGTGGCGTTCTCCCGCCGGGGTCGCGCAGACCACGGCAGGGCCCGAACAAGCGTCGCTGAGCGGGCGCCACTGGCGAATGAAAAACTCGCTCAAGCGCTCGCTCGCAAAGTGCTCATGCCGTGCACCGATCAAGCCGTCGGCCCAGCGATCGCCGAGCGTTTCGATGAACGGAGCAGCACGCATCGCGAGAAACGAAGGCACTCCGAGCGCGGCAAGCGAGCTGCGAAGCTCGCGCTCGAATCCCCGCCCGTCGAACCGCCGCACCAGCTCGATCCAGCGGTCGATCAGGCGCGCGTTGGCGAGCGCCACGCCATCGCCGGGTTCCGAGCTCAGATCGCGGGCGTCGTCGACCAGCCGGCGCAGGGTCGGGAGCTCCGTGTGAATCACGTTCGCCGCCCGATGGCCGTACTGGAGCGCCTCGCGCACGAGCCTTAGCCTCTCGAGCGTCGCCTGCGAGTAGCGGCGATGGCCCGTGTCGGTTCGCTCCGGCTTCGGGAAACCATAACGGCGCTCCCAGGTTCGGAGCGTGTCCGGCGGCACGCCGGTCGCCCGCGACAGCGCCCCGATCGTGAACATCTGCGGAACTTTGAGG
>DASRXR010001041.1:0-6440 GCA_035687405.1 Polyangiales bacterium | reverse complement strand
AAGCGTCGGCGCAAATCCCCCATAGACGACCTCAGCGTGGCTTCACGGCTTCGTTCAACCGCGATTTTGCGTAGCGAACTACGCGGCGTCATGCACCGGCCTGGGATGCGCTACGCCAAATCGCTTTTCATTGTGCGCGCGACACATCAGACTGAGGTTGTCGAGCGTCATTGAACCACCTCTCGCAAATGGCACGATGTGATGAAACTCCAAATCTCGCCTCGTCGAACACCGCGTACCATTCGCACTTACGAAACTGCATCGCCCACCGTCACGCGCATACACCTCTCGGCGCAACGCTCTCGGGATGTAGCGAGTATCCGACGTGGTTTGTTCCCGCTTCGGCGACGATCGTTGCCCCGCAGGTTGTTCAGGCGACGTATCGCAGCTCGTCTCTCCTGACCTCTCGTGCACGACAGGTTGCACATGCGGTGTGCTCGGCTTCGCGACATTCATGCCTGCTGGACGCGCTTCGGGCTTTGCGACCAGCTGCTTTCGTGGACGATTCGTCTGCGCGAACCGCTGCCTCTTCTTGTGCGCGATAAGCAGGTCGATTGCACACTCCACGAGTTTTGCGAGCTCGCCAGTCGGCACATCATCGAAGGCCAGATCTCGCGCTTCTCTCAGCTTGTCATGCAACAACTGACTCGCAGTGAACTGAACCTTGTAGCGTCCCTCACTGAGCGGATCAATCACGCCTCGTGCATTGGGGTTCGTGGAAGCGTTGCTCAAAACTAGGCTTGGCGTGTGAGACGGCGCCACTGTGCTCGATGCAGGTGCCGAGGCCAGGCGTGTCCCGAGCCCGGATTCAGAGTGGATCGCGATGTACGAGGTGGCCTGGGAGGCTGGTTGCTCCGTAGTCGATGCCAAAGCTGCCGGTTCCGAATGCGCCAGCACCGGTAGTTGCGGCTCGTGGGCCATCGCGGGTGCGTGGCGTTGAGGCAAGCGGCGAATCGACTCTGCAACGTCCGGCGCCGGAAAGTGCTTTCGATCAACTCCTTCACTTCCGACTTCGATTTGAAGCATGCCTCTTTCAACAAACCGAGGTTGGACGATGTCAGCACCGGTGAGAGGAGCCGCAGTGCCGTCATATGTAGCTCGCCTCGAGTGAGCATCTCGAGTGCGATCGGAAACTCTCGTGCAATTCGCGCAGTTCTTATACGCAAGTCTGCTTCGGACTCCGACATGTTGAGAGCTCGAACGACGTAGTCGAACATCGAGCTGAATCCTTGATCGCGATACAAACCGCGATCATCAACCTCGCCGAGTTGCGCAAGAAGGCGAGCGCTCAGTTCACGATCCTCGCGAACACACCGAGTCAGTGTGAGGATCAACTCGTCGTCACCGAGCAGCTTTGCGCATTCAATCTCGTGCATGAAATCCCCCTCAATTGCCAAACAATCTATAACACGTGGTTTTTCGGGTCATGAGGATGCGGCGGGTTCCGCGACAAGCGCCTAACGTGCTTTCAGAACTAAAAAGCGAATCGCAGAGCCGTACCGCCAATCCTCAGCACAGCAATCGAGCGTGTGATTGCGGGCTGCGAAGTCTCTCGGGCAGCGTCGTGAAACACGTCAAGTCTCTAGGCGTAAAAAACAAAAATAGATATTCGACGCAACCACGCGCAAGACCATCCGATGAACTCATTGAGATTGTCAGATGATTGCGCTCAGACATTGGATGGCGACGGCGACGAGCTGCGGGAGATCGCGACGTTCTTCAAGGTCATGCCGGATCGTTCATGCTGCCGCCAATGGCGGCGCGGGGTCACGCGTCGCGAGCGGCGGTGCGCCTGCGGTGTGTGGTGAGCTCATGTCTCGCGACCACGAGATTGTCGTGTGCAATCGCGGCGAGGTCGCATCAGCGAACTGCAACGGTAGTCGCCCGAACAAAAGCACCCGGTCTGGACCGGGCACCAACGGTGCGGGGTGCTTCGCGCGTCTATCCGAGCGTGCCGAGTGCGGGCTGCAGGTTTTTGATTTCACCGCGCGCTCCGTTTCTGGCGCGCAGAAGCGCGGCAGCCGGTTCCGATTCAAAGCGAGCGAGCGAGCACGGCGCACCGGTTGTCGACTGTGTGCGTCCTTCGCCGTCCGGGTCGCGGTCATCGCGTGGCGGTCATCGCATGGCGGTCATCGTGTGGAAGGTTATCGCCCGAACAAAAGCACCCGGTCTGGACAGTCTGGACCGTGGTCGCCTCGGACGGTGTGTGAGTCGTCCAACTACGCTGATGTCGATTTGAAGCGAACCAATTGAAGGTGGAGTGCAATGAAATCGCGTCCTGTGAAAATGAGTCTGTCTCCGCTCGCCGTGGTTTGTTCGCGCACTGCGGCAGCACCGCTGACCGCGATAGCGCCCGCTGCGGTCCCTTTGCTCACCGCGGCCGCTTCGCTGCCTGCGATAGCGCCGCTCGCTGCGATAGCGCCGTGCACCAACGCTCCGCCCGCTCCGCCCGCTCCGCCCGCTCCGCATGCTTCGCCCGCTACGCGCGCTGCGCCCGCTCCGCATGCTTCGCCCGCCCCGCGTGCCGTGAACGCTCCGCCTGCTGAGTCCGCTGCGCGTGCTGCACCCGGTCTGCGCGCTACGTCTGCTGCGCTTGCTGCGTCCGCTGCACACACTCCGCTCACCGCACAATCGCTGCAGCACCAACCTACCGATGGGGCTGCTGGGCGCATCCCAGTGAGGCCCCCTCGGGGCCGCGGCTCTCACGCCACCGGTATTCGACCACGCTTTGGCGCGCTTCGACCCGTTCTTCGCCCCGACCCGTTCGACCAACCTCCGCGACATGCAGCCACGCCCACCACACTTCACAACGCTGGCAACCACGAAGACGGCCCGCTAAAAAGCCTTTTCTCTCTTCCACACCGCACTCCCAACCCAACCCCGAGTCTTCCACGCTCGAACGCGCTAAAACCTACCGCTATGCCCCTTCTCGGCATCTTCGTTGGCGGACAGAGCCGCCGCATGGGCGGTACACCCAAAGGGCTTCTTCTCGCACCCTCGAGTCACGAAACACTCATCGCTCGACTCGCTCGCGTTGGACGCGCCGCTGGTCTCGATCCCGTTCTCGTCGGGGCAGCTGAGCTCGGTGAGGTCGGTCGGGAGCTTCGCCGTATTCCCGACCGCGAACCACGCTTCGGGCCGCTGTCCGGACTCGCTTCTCTGCTGGATCACGCTTCCGGCAAACCGTGCATCGCCGTCGCCTGCGACATGCCTCTCGTATCGCCCGCACTGCTCACACGACTGATGCACGAATGTCCAGCCGCAGCTGTGCTAGCACCACGCGATACCGCAACGGGCAAATGGGAACCGCTCTGCGCTCGCTACCATCCCGACTCCGTTGCAGCTGTGCTCAACCGCGCACTCGACTCCGGCTCGCGATCGTTTCAAGACCTATTCCGCCTGCTTTCTGTCGTGGAACTCACGCTCACGGACACCGAACGCACTGAGCTTCACGACTGGGATACGCCGGAAGATATCGGTTAGAATACCCGCCATGCATCCGCTCGCTGGAAAACCTGCTCCCGCTTCGTTCCTCGTTTCGATCCCGCAGCTGATCTCCGCCTATTTCGTGCGGACCGTGGACCCCAAAGATCCACTTCAACGCGTGGCTTTCGGAACGTCTGGACACCGCGGCAGCTCATTCACTTCCAGCTTCAACGAGGCACACATCGCGGCCGCCACGCAAGCCGTCTGCGATGTCCGTCGCGAACATGGGATCGACGGTCCACTGTTCCTCGGCATCGACACCCACGGGTTGAGCGAACCCGCACTTGAAACCGCACTCGGTGTTCTCGCCGCCAACGGCGTCATCGTTCGCGTCGACGCAGATCGCGGCTTCACACCCACGCCCGTCGTCTCGCACGCCATCGTCACTTACAATCGCGGTCGCCGCGAACACCTCGCGGACGGTATCGTCGTCACGCCCTCACACAATCCACCAGAGGACGGCGGATTCAAATACAACCCTCCGCACGGTGGGCCCGCGGAAGGTGAGATCACCAAAGTCATCGAGGACAAAGCCAACAAGTACCTCGAAGCCGATCTCGCCGGCGTCAAACGAGTCACGTCGCAACGCGCTTGGAGCGCAGACACGACTGAACGTCACGACTACATCAATGCGTACGTCGACGATCTGCCGAACATCGTAAACCTAGCCGCGATCGCATCGGCAAAACTCCACATCGGCGTCGATCCACTGGGCGGCGCAGCCGTCGCGTTCTGGCCGCGCATCGCCGAGCAACACAAGCTCAACCTCGATATCGTCAACACCACCGTCGATCCGCGGTTCGCATTCATGCGGCTCGATCACGATGGTCGCATCCGCATGGACTGCTCTTCACCGTACGCGATGGCGGGGCTCGTCGAGCTTCGCGAACGGTTCGATATCGCATTCGGCAACGACGCAGACGTCGATCGGCACGGCATCGTCACACCTCGCGCAGGTCTGCTGAACCCGAACCACTTCCTCGCGATTGCCGTCGACTACCTGTCGAAGAATCGCCCCGGCTTCTCCAAAGAAGCTGCCGTCGGCAAGACGCTCGTCTCGAGCAGCTTGATCGATCGCGTGGTCGAAGGCGCCGGCAAAAAGCTCCTGGAGGTTCCAGTCGGCTTCAAATGGTTCGTCGACGGTCTGTCGAAAGGCACACTGTTCTTCGGCGGCGAAGAGAGTGCGGGCGCATCGTTCTTGCGCCAAGACGGCACCACCTGGACGACGGACAAAGACGGCATCGTCATGGACCTTCTCGCGGCCGAAATCCGCGCTACCACCGGGCGCGATCTCGCTGAAGCGTACGCCGCGCTCACGTCACGTTATGGCACCCCCTACTACGCACGCCGCGACGTCGCCTCGACGCCCGCGCAAAAGAGCCTCCTCGGCAAGCTCGATCCAAGTGCAGTGAAAACGCAGTTGCTTGCCGGTGATCCGATCACCAGCGTGCTCACGAAAGCGCCCGGCAACGGTGCGAGCCTCGGTGGGTTGAAGGTCTCGACCGCAGACGGCTGGTTCGCTGCGCGGCCCTCGGGGACGGAAAACGTCTACAAGATCTACGCCGAGAGCTTCAAAAGCGAGTCCCACCTGGCCAGCATTCAAACCGAAGCCGAAGCCCTGGTTCAAACCGTCCTCGGGAAGTAGCGGGGCTGCACCGAACCCACGCCGGCATACCGGTTGCACATTCCGAGCCACTGATTTAGAAACCCCGAGCATTTTCGGGCGTCGTCTAACGGCAGGACTTCGGTTTTTGGTACCGACTACGGTGGTTCGAATCCACCCGCCCGAGCCGCAAGCTTCTCAATCGCGTCGGTGAAGACGCGCGCTTTGAGGTCTGTCTCTTCGATCTCGCGTGCGATGTCGCTGGCTTCGACGATTCCACCACCCGCGAAGTAGCTCGCGACTCCGTTCTCGACGACCGCCGTTCGAATCGCCACCGCGAGCGACAGCCCGCCCGCACGATCGATGAATCCGACCGCACCGGTGTAAATGCCACGCGGTACGGGCTCGAGCATATCGATCGCCTCGATCGCCCGCAGTTTGGGCGTTCCGGTGACGCTGCCTGGCGGGAACGTGGCGCGCAGGATGTCGCTCGCGCGGAGTCCGGGGCGCGTGATGCACGCCACCGTCGACACGAGGTGGTGCAGCCGAGCAAACGGCTCGACGACGAACTGCTCGACCACCTCGACGCTGCCAATGGCTGCAACGCGCCCGAGGTCGTTGCGCATCAGGTCCACGATCATCGCGTGCTCGGCGTGTTCTTTCGGATCTGCTGCCAGCGCGCGCTGTTCGGCTTCGTTCACGTCGCCGCCCTCAGCGCGTGCTCGCGTGCCTTTGATCGGTCGCGTATGTAGCTTCCGCTCGGGGAGTTTCCAGCGCAGAAAGCGCTCCATGCTGCGCGCGACGACGGCGCGCTCGCCGTCGTCGAAGAACATGCCAAGTGGCACGGGGCTCTCGTCGCGCATCGCGAGCGCGAGGGCGATGGGTGGGCCGGGGAACCTCGCTGAGAGTTTGCGGGCTAGGTTTACCTGATACAGCTCGCCGCAGGCGATCAGCTCTTTTGCAGCAGCGATGGCGCGAGCGTGCTCGGTCGGATCGGCGGCGGTTATTGGGCCTACGCGCGGTGGGGAGTGAGCATGGGCTGCAGCCGTCAGCTGCGGAGATTGTGGGGCGTGTTCAGCTGGCGCGATACCGGCGTGCGGCGCTGTTTGCGCCGCGTTTCCAGCCGGCGTGATGCTGGCCTGCGGCCCTGTTTGCGGCGCCTTTTCAGCTGGCGCGTTGCTCGCCTGCGGCGCCGTACTCTGCGGCGCCAGACCCGCCAGCTCCACCAACCGCTCACAGCGGCCCGTATTATCCCCGACAACGAACCACCGACCCGCAACGTGGTCCAACGCGAACAACGCGTCGTACCTCGCAAAGCACAATCCCGGTCCCGGCACTCGGGCTCGCCCCG